>JAEYWU010000087.1 GCA_023428785.1 Pseudomonadota bacterium | reverse complement strand
GGCGCGAGTGACGGGGCTCGAACCCGCGACCTCCGGCGTGACAGGCCGGCACTCTAACCAACTGAGCTACACCCGCGTGCATCCCTCACCGGGGCGGCCCCGGCGAAGGCGCGTCGTTTAGGCGGCCACGATGCTGACGTCAAGCGGCCGATCGGTACTTCTTTCTCAGCGACCGGGGGTTGGTGTTTCGACCGGAGCCGAAGGGCCCTCCAGCGCAGCCGGAGCCGCGGCTTCGGCGGGCGCCGGCGCTTCGTAGCGAACGGATTCGCCAGGCCCCAGCGGTAGTTGGAAAGCGGCCCAGGCCCCGGTCATGATGACACCGAACACCGAGAAGGCGACCGAGTAGGGGAGCATCACCGCCATCAGGCTGCCGAGGCCGAACTCCTTCACCCAGCGCTGGGCGAACGTCAGGATCAGCGGGAAATAGACCATCAGTGGTGTGATGATGTTGGTGATGGAATCGCCCATCCGGTAGGCGGCCGTGGTCATGTAGGGGCTCACGCCCACCAGCATCAGCATGGGCACCAGGATCGGAGCCAAGAAGGCCCATTTGGCTGATGCCGATCCAACGAAGATGTTGATGGCCGCCGTCACGAAGACGATCAGCATCAGCAGGACGAAGAGCTGCATGGGGCCGATCGATTCGGCCGAACCGGCCTCGATGCCGGACAACGCCCTGATCTGTTCGGCGCCGGCCACGGCCATGATGGGGCCGAGGCCCGACCAGTTGAACATCGCCACGAAGTGGGCCGCGACGAAGGCCAGCACGATGTAGGGGCCCATGTCGGCCATCGCCTGGGCAGTCATGCGCACCAGGTCGCGGTGTGACTTCACCGTCCGGGCTGCGATGCCGTAGGCGGCGCCGGCCAGCAGGAAGAGCAGAAAGAAGCCCGCCACCAGCGAATGATAGAATGGCTGAAGCCGTCCGGCGGCGGTGTCCGCCTCTGCATCGATCAGGGGGGCATTGGGTGAGAGAGCGAGCCAGGCGAACAGGCCGATGACAGCCAGGGCGGCCAGACCGGCGCAGACGAGCCCAGAGCGCTCCTTCCTCTCGAGCGGCTTCTCGGCGTCTTCGATCGGGGCGCCGGCGATGGGCGTCCAGATTCCCAGGCGCGGTTCGACGATCTTGTCGGTGACCCACCAGCCTACGGGGACAAACAGCAGGGTCATCGAGGCGATGAACCACCAGTTGCCTGCAATGTTGACGGAAAAGGACGGGTCGATGAGCTGGGCGGCCGGTTCGGTGATGCCCAGAAGGAGCGCATCTAGCTGGCCGGGGAAGATGTTGGCCGAAAAGCCCCCCGAAACGCCGGCGAATCCTGCCGCGATCCCCGCGACTGGGTGACGGCCGGCGGCGGCGTACAGCGCGGCCGCCAACGGGATCAGTACGACATAGGCCGCGTCGGCTGCATGGTTGGCCACAATCGCCACGAAGATGACGATCGGCGTTAGTAGGGCGCGCGGCGCGCGGCTGACACTGGCCTTCATCGCCGAAGTGAACAGGCCGGTCCGTTCAGCGACGCCAGCCCCGAGCATCACGACCAGCACATAGCCGAGTGGCGCGAAGCCTGTGAGCGTGCGTGGCATCTCTTCGAAGAGGCGTCTGAGATTATCTCCGGAGAAGAGGCTCTGGGCGACAATAACGTCGCCGGTGACGGGATTGACGGTCTGCCATCCTTGTAGCGACGCGAATACACTGAAGGCCATGAGGCCGAGGATCAGCCAAATGAAAATAAAGACTGGGTCAGGCAGGCGATTTCCAGCGCGCTCAATGCCGTTCAGAATCCTGTTCCCAATACTCATCCTGTCGGTTCCCTTGTGAGATTAATCTAGCCATATGGCAGCACGATTGTTCCCGGGACAAGCGAACCCTCGCATATCGGTGCGAACGAGTCGCAACAAAATCCTTTGCTTGGTTGGGTTTGAACGGGCCGGGGGTTCGGTCTAAGAAGCGCCGAATCCGCGGCGTCCCCGGCCGCACGGACCCTTTCGCATGAACGAATTTCTGCTCGAATATCTGCCGATCCTGATCTTCATGGGGATCGCGGCCGTGCTCGGCCTCGGCTTCATCGTCGCCGCGCTGGTGCTGGCTCCCAAGAATCCGGACGTTGAAAAGCTCTCGGCGTACGAGTGCGGCTTCAACGCCTTCGACGATGCGCGCATGAAGTTCGACGTCCGGTTCTATCTGGTGTCGATCCTCTTCATCATCTTCGACCTCGAAGTGGCCTTCTTGTTCCCGTGGGCGGTGACCCTGACGGACCTGGCCCGTCCGGAGATGGTGTTCGCCTTCTGGTCGATGATGGTGTTTCTCGGCGTTCTGACCGTCGGGTTCCTCTATGAGTGGAAGAAGGGAGCCTTGGAATGGGAGTGATCGTTCCGGCCGGTTCGGCGGCGCGTTCGACCGTCGAGGGCTATGATCCCAAGGTGCACGACCGCTTCTTCGAGGCGGTCAATTATGAGCTGGGCGAGAAGGGCTATGTGACGGCGCCGCTGGACGACGTTATCACCTGGGCTCGCACCGGCTCGCTGATGTGGATGACGTTTGGCCTCGCCTGCTGCGCGGTCGAGATGATGCAGGCGTCGATGCCGCGCTTCGACATGGAGCGCTTCGGCATGGCTCCGCGCGCCAGCCCACGCCAGTCCGACCTGATGATCGTGGCTGGCACTCTGACTAACAAGATGGCCCCGGCGCTTCGTAAAGTATACGACCAGATGCCTGATCCGCGTTACGTGCTTTCGATGGGCTCCTGCGCCAATGGCGGCGGATATTATCACTATAGTTATAGTGTAGTTCGTGGCTGTGACCGCGTTGTGCCTGTGGATGTCTATGTCCCGGGGTGCCCGCCGACGGCGGAGGCGCTGCTGTACGGGCTGCTGCAGTTGCAGAAGAAGATCCGGCGGACGGGGACGATCGCACGATGAGCGGTGAAGGCACTCCCAAGGCCATGGCTGCGCTGGAGAAGGCGGCCAAGAAGGCGTGCGGCAAGGCCGTGCTGGCGACCAAGGTCGCGTTCGGCGAGGTCACGCTGACGGTCAAGCGCGACGAGATCGTCGGCGTGCTGACGACGCTGCGCGATCAGCTGGGCTTCCAGCAGTTGGTCGATCTATGCGGCGTCGACTATCCGGAACGCGCCGAGCGTTTCGACGTGGTCTATCACCTGATCAGCCTGACCAGGAACGAACGGATCCGCGTCAAGGTCTCGACGGACGAGAGCGCCCCGGTGCCGACCGCCATGCCGGTCTATCCGAGCGCCGAATGGTTCGAGCGCGAGGCGTTCGACATGTACGGCATGTATTTCTCGGGCCACACGGACCTGCGCCGCCTGCTCACGGACTACGGGTTCGAGGGCTATCCGCTGCGCAAGGACTTCCCGATGACGGGCTATGTCGAGGTCCGTTACGACGAAGAGCAGAAGCGGGTGGTCTATGAGCCCGTCAAGCTGGCCCAGGAGTTCCGCAACTTCGATTTCCTCTCGCCCTGGGAAGGGGCCGAGTACGCCAGGTGGTCCGGGGTTCTGCCCGGGGACGAGAAGGCCGGGGGATGATGGACATGGCGACCACGGCGTTTCGATCGGCGGCCTCGTTCTTCCTGGTGACCTTTTCGACCGCCTTTCTGTTCATCCTCGGAGCCCGCCTGACCGGCTGGTTCACCCGCGCACCGGTGCTGCCGGCCGAGGACACCCAGACCCTGGGCATCGCGATCATGATCGCGGTGGTCTGTCTTGCCGTGGGCGCGGGCATCCGCCGCCTGACGGCGTCCGAACTGCAGAGCGCGCTCCTGGGCGCCTCGGCCATCCTGCTGTCGACCCCGCTCGCCCAGGCGGTGCTGACGAATGAATGGCGCATCTCTACGGCGGCCGTGTCCGGCATGGGGCTCCTGACCCTGGCGCTGGGCGTGCTGGTCGCCTTCAGCCGGCGCGAGGGCGCACGCGGCGAGGGAGCCGAGTAATGGCCGACGATCTGAAGCCCGCTTCGCTCGACGAAGACCGCAAGTTCACCATCAATTTCGGCCCGCAACACCCGGCCGCGCACGGCGTGCTGCGTCTGGTTCTGGAGCTGGACGGTGAGATCGTCGAGCGCGTCGATCCGCACATCGGCCTGCTGCATCGCGGCACCGAGAAGCTGATGGAGGCCCGCACCTACCTCCAGAACATCCCGTACTTCGACCGCCTCGACTACGTGGCGCCGATGAACCAGGAACACGCCTTCTGCCTGGCTATCGAGCGGCTGCTTGGGCTGGAAGTGCCGTACCGTGGCCAGCTCATCCGGGTGCTCTATTCGGAAATCGGTCGGGTCCTGAACCACCTGCTGAACATCACCACACAGGCCATGGACGTCGGCGCTTTGACGCCGCCGCTGTGGGGCTTCGAGGAACGCGAGAAGCTTATGGTGTTCTACGAGCGCGCCTGCGGCGCTCGCTTGCACGCCAACTACTTCCGTCCTGGCGGTGTCCACCAGGACCTGCCGCCCGAGCTGATCGACGACATCGAGCGCTGGACCAAGGAGTTCCCGGCGGCCCTGGCGGACATCGAGCTGCTGGTCACCGAGAACCGCATCTTCAAGCAGCGCAACGTCGACATCGGCGTGGTGTCCAAGGAGCAGGCGCTGGCCTGGGGCTTCTCGGGCGTGATGCTGCGCGGCTCGGACATCGCCTGGGACCTGCGCAAGTCGCAGCCCTACGAGTGCTACGCCGAGCTGGATTTCGAAGTCCCGGTCGGCAAGAACGGCGACTGCTGGGACCGCTATCTCTGCCGCGTGGAAGAGATGAAAGAATCTCTCAAGATCATGCGTCAGTGCATTGATCGGCTGAGAACTAATCCGGGACCGGTGCTGGCCGTGGACCACAAGGTCACGCCGCCGCGCCGGGGTGAGATGAAGCGTTCGATGGAAGCGCTGATCCACCACTTCAAGCTCTACACCGAGGGCTTCCGCACGCCTCCGGGCGAGGTCTATGCGGCCGTGGAAGCGCCCAAGGGCGAGTTCGGCGTCTATGTTGTCTCGGACGGCACCAACAAGCCGTACCGCTGCAAGATCGTGGCGCCGGGCTTCAAACACCTGCAGGCCATGGACTGGATGAACCGCGGCCACCTGCTGGCCGACGTGTCCGCCATCCTGGGCTCGCTCGACATCGTGTTCGGCGAGGTCGACCGCTGATGTTCGACTGCCTGGCCATGGAAGTGGTGGACGCCCAAATCGTCGCGTGGCGCGCACGCGACGCGGCGGCGTTCGCCGAATTCTATGCTCCGGACGCGGTCATCGTGATGGGGCCGGGCGAGGACGACACGCTGGAGGGCCGCGAGGCCATCCGGATGCACTACGAGAACGCCTTCCTCGAGATGCCGGCCGGGACCCATCTCGAGATCGGCAATCGCATCGTCTCGGGTGACTATGTGATCGACGAGGAAGTCCTGCACGGCGACGGGTTCGCCGGCGAGGTGGTGGCGATCTATCAGTTGCGGTCCTGCCTGATCAGTCGCGTCGAGTTTCTCCCGTGGGTGGATCACGCCGAGGGGGGCGCGGAATGAGCGGCCTGTGGATCGATCCGATCATCTATCCGGACCGCTGGGCCTGGCTGGTGGGCATGCTGACGGCGCTGACCGCGCTGACCGTCCTGTTCTCGCCGCGCCGCCGCGCGGCGATCGGCACGATCCGCGTGGCTGCAGGCCGGGCCAGCCAGCTGGTCGTGCCGCTGGCGGGTGTTTTGGTGGTCCGTTCGGGTTTCCGTCAGGCCTATCTGGCCGATGGCCGGACCTGGTGGGACGCCATGTGGATGAGCCTCCTCTGGATGATGGGCTTCATCTTCGTCGGACGGCTGGTGGTCGCCACCGTGCCGCCGACTTCGATCTGGCTGCGTGACCTTCGTCAGGCCGGCCGGGATGTTTGGAAAGAGCGCCTCGGGCGCTGGTTCGGGAGTGCTCGCCGATGATGGCGGTTATTCTCGACTTTCTGGTAGGCGCCGTTCTCGCGACGGCTTTCGGAGTTGTCGCTGCGTTTGTGATGGCCCCGCTTGTCGCCCGCTTGCCGGTCGAAACCGCGCGCTTGGGTTATCTGTCGTACGTTCCGGTGATGGCCATCTGGATGGGTTTGGCAAACGCCTTTTTTGTGAGCGGCCGATTTTCAGCGGCGCTTTCGCAGACGGGAATTTCGAGTGGCGTAAGTTCGATCCTTGGCATGGCGATCCTTATGGCTGTGTTTTTCTCAGCCAACTGGGGAATGGGACGGTTTCCGTGGGTCCGCGAGGCCCGGCGACAGGCTGCCGACGCTTACCCGGCTGACTGGATGAATTCTCGCCCTCGAGACCGACGTGCTAGTCGGCACGAAAATACTGAAGGTAGCAAATGAGCGCGCGTCGTCTCGCCAAGGAGCAGCCGGCTTCGTTCGCCTTTTCGAAGGCGACCAAGGCCAAGTGCGACTGGTGGATCAAGAAGTATCCGGCTGACCGCAGCCAGTCGGCGGTGATTCCGATCCTGTGGCTGGTTCAGAAGCAGGAAGGTTGGGTTTCCGAGCCCGCCATGCGCGCGATCGCGGACCTGCTCGGCATGCCGGTGATCCGGGTGCTGGAGGTCGCGACCTTCTACACGATGTTCATGCTGGAGCCGGTCGGGACGTCGGCCCTGATCCAGGTCTGCGGCACCACGCCCTGCATGCTGCGCGGCTCGGGCGACCTGATGGACGTCTGCAAGAAGAAGATCGGCCCCAAGGACAAGCTGTCGGCCGACGGCCGCTTCACATGGCAGGAAGTCGAGTGCCTGGGCGCGTGCGCCAATGCGCCGATGGCCCAGATCAACGACTATTATTTCGAGGATCTGACCGCCGCCGACATGGAGCAGATCATCGACGACTTCGCCGCCGGCAAGAAGCCCAAGCCCGGCCCGCGCGTGAAGCGTCAGACCTCGGCGCCGGAAGGCGAGCCGACCAGCCTGACCGATCCCAAGCTCTATGACGGCTCGCGCGCCAAGCCGATCAAGTCGCTCCCGAACGCCGCGCCCAAGGGGCGGGCTAAGAAAGAGCCGGCGTGATGGCGCGGCCGGACCTGAATACTCCCGAGGGGCTGACGGCCTATCGGCAGGAGCTGCGCAGCGTCGCCAAGCCGGTGCGCTACGCAGCCTTCGGCCTCGTCATCCTTGGGGCCCTCGTCGTCGTTTCGGCGGTCTGGCTGACGCTGCCGGGCTGGGCGATCAACGGCGGTTACATCGCGCTGGGGCTCGGCTGGGTCCTGATGGTCACGGCCGTCCTTATGCGCACCTCCCATCACCGTCGCCGCATGGCGGAGCCTGAATGAGCATGGTCGGTATTCTCGAAGACAAGGACCGCATCTTCACCAACCTGTACGGGTTCCATGACTGGGGCCTGGAGGGTGCGAAGAAGCGTGGCGCGTGGAACGCGACCAAGGACATGCTCGATCAGGGCGCGCCCTGGATCATCGATAACGTCAAGAACTCTGGCCTGCGTGGCCGGGGCGGAGCAGGCTTCTCGACCGGGCTGAAGTGGTCCTTCATGCCCAAGGAAGTGAAGGAAGGCCGTCCGCACTATCTGGTCGTCAACGCCGACGAATCCGAGCCGGGCACCTGCAAGGACCGGGAGATCATGCGGCACGATCCGCACCTCTTGATCGAGGGCTGCCTGATCGCGTCCTTCGCGATGCAGGCCCATGCCTGCTACATCTATCTGCGTGGTGAATATGTGCTCGAGCGCGAGCGCATGGAGGCTGCGGTCAAGCAGGCGTACGACGCCAAGCTGATCGGCAAGAACAATGTCCACGGCTGGGACTTCGACGTCTACATCCACCACGGGGCCGGGGCCTACATCTGTGGCGAGGAGACGGCTCTGCTCGAGTCGCTCGAGGGCAAGAAGGGCCAGCCCCGCCTGAAGCCGCCGTTCCCGGCGGGCGCGGGTCTGTACGGTTGCCCGACGACCGTCAACAACGTCGAGTCGATCGCGGTGGTCGGCACCATCCTGCGCCGGGGCGCGGAGTGGTTCGCCGGCTTCGGCCGCCAGAACAACACCGGCACCAAGATCATGTCGATCTCGGGCCATGTGAACCGGCCGTGCAATATCGAAGAAGCCATGTCGATCCCGCTGCGTCAGCTGCTGGAAGACCACTGTGGCGGCGTGCGCGGCGGCTGGGACAACCTCAAGGCCGTGATCCCGGGCGGCTCGTCCGTGCCGCTGATCACGCGAGAGATGGCCGAGACGGCCCTGATGGATTTCGACAGCCTGCGCGAGATGCGCTCGGGCCTCGGGACCGCCGCCGTCATCGTCATGGATCAGTCGACCGATCTGGTGAAGGCGATCGCCCGCATCAGCTATTTCTACAAGCATGAGAGCTGCGGCCAGTGCACGCCGTGCCGCGAGGGCACGGGCTGGATGTGGCGCGTGCTGGAGCGGATGGCGATCGGCGAGGCCGACCCGTCCGAGATCGATCTGCTGCTGGATGTGGCGGGTCAGGTCGAAGGCCACACCATCTGCGCGCTCGGCGACGCCGCGGCCTGGCCCGTCCAGGGCCTGATCCGGCACTTCCGCCACGAGATCGAAGAGCGCATCGCCAACTACCGCAACGCCCGTGCGAACTTCGCCGGCCACGCGATCGCGGCGGAGTAGACCCATGCCCATCGCAAAAGTGAACGGCCAAGAAGTCGAGTTCGAGCCGGGGATGACCGTGCTCCAGGTAGCGGAGCGCGCCGGGGAAGAGATCCCGCGCTTCTGCTATCACGAGCGCCTGTCGATCGCGGGCAACTGCCGCATGTGCCTGGTCGAGGTGAAGCCTGGACCGCCCAAGCCTCAGGCTTCGTGCGCCTTGCCGGCCGCCGACGGCCAGGAAATCTTCACCAACACCCCGATGGTCGAGAAGGCCCGCAAGGGGGTGATGGAATTCCTGCTCATCAACCACCCGCTGGACTGCCCGATCTGCGACCAGGGCGGTGAGTGCGACCTTCAGGACCAGGCGATCGGCTATGGCCGCGACGCCTCGCGCTATGCCGAGAACAAGCGCGCGGTCGAAGAAAAGCACATGGGTCCGACCATCAAGACCTTCATGACGCGGTGCATCCAGTGCACCCGCTGCGTGCGCTTCATCACCGAGGTGGCCGGTGTGCCCGATATCGGCATGATTTCGCGCGGGGAGGGGGCCGAGATCACGACCTACCTCGAGAAGGCCGTGGATTCCGAGCTGTCGGGCAACGTCAACGACCTGTGCCCCGTCGGCGCCCTGACGCACCGGCCGTGGCAGTACCACTACCGCCCGTGGGAGCTGAAGAAGACCGAGACCATCGATGTGATGGACGCTCTGGGTTCCAACATCCGCGCCGACAGCCGTGGGGCCGAGGTCATGCGCGTGCTGCCGCGCGTGAACGAGGGCATCAACGAGGAATGGCTGGCGGACAAGAGCCGCTATGCCGTCGACGGCCTGACCCAGCGTCGTCTGGACCGCCCGTGGGTGCGCGACGCCAAGGGCAAGCTGAAGCCCGCGACCTGGGACGAGGCGCTGTCTGCCGTGGCTGACAGAATCAAGGCCGCCAAGCCCGAGAAGATCGGCGTCATCGCCGGCGACCTGCAGGACGCGGAATCGATGTTCGCGGCGCTGGAGCTGTTCCGGGCCCTGGGCTCGGCCAATACCGACTGCCGTCAGGACGGCGCGGCCCTGGGCGGTTCGGGCCGCGAGGGTTGGCTGTTCAACACCGGCCTTCTGGGTATCGAGCAGGCCGATGCGGTGCTGCTGATCGGCGTCAATCCGCGCGTCGAGGCGCCGCTGCTTAACGCGCGCCTGCGCAAGATCTGGCTGTCGGGCAAGGCCCAGATCGGCCTGATCGGCGAGGCCGCCAACCTGACCTATGACGTCCAGCACTTCGGCAATGGCGCGGCGACCCTGGGCAAGCTGCCCAAGACGGCCGCGGATATGCTGTCCAAGGCCGAGCGGCCGGCGATCATCGTCGGCTCGGGCGCCCTGGGCGGCGCCAATGGCGCGGCGGTGCTGAACGCCATCGGCGCGCTGGCCAAGAAGGCCGGCGTGGTCAAGGATGGCTGGAACGGCTTCAACGTGCTGCATCACGCGGCCAGCCGCGTGGCCGGCCTCGACATGGGCTTCGTCCCTGGCGATGGCGGTCTGTCGGCCGTCGACATGGTCAAGAAGGGCAAGCTGGACGTGCTGTTCCTGCTGGGCGCCGACGAGATCGACGCCTCGGCGACCTCGGCCTTCAAGGTCTACCTGGGCAGCCACGGCGACCGTGGCGCGCATGGGGCGGACGTGATCCTGCCGGGCGCGGCCTATACCGAAAAGGACGGCCTGTACGTCAACACCGAAGGCCGGGTTCAGATGGCCCAACGCGTGGTGTTCCCCAAGGGCGAAGCCAAGGAAGACTGGGCGATCATCCGCGCCCTTTCCGAGCGCGTGGGGCACACCCTGCCGTTTGACACGCTCAAGGCCCTGCGCCAGCGGCTGATGGGCGAGCACGCGACTTTCGGCCGGATCGACTATGTGGGTGAGCCGCGTGCGTTCGATGTTGCCGCGCTCGGCAAGAAGGGCGACCTCGGCGCGGGCGGCTTCGCTTCGCCGGTGACCGACCCGTACCTGACCAACCCGATCGCGCGCGCCTCGGCCACCATGGCCGAACTTTCGGCCGAGCGCGGCGGCCAGCGCCTGATCGCGGCGGAGTAAAGGAAGATGTCGGACCTGACCCCCGCTCTGATCACCTTCGTCTTCGCCTTCGGCTGTGGCCTGGCGATCCTGTTGTGCCTCGCGATCCTGGCCCGCAGCGTGCGCGCGCGCGGCGGCAGCCTGGGCGAAACCCTCGTGGGTAACGGTCCGACCGTCGCCCGGAGCGGCGCAGGCGGACTGGTCTGGACCATCCGCGGCCTCGGCGCCGTCAAGGCTCTGGCCATGATCACCTTTGCGTTCCTGCTTGCGGAGGCGGTTCGATGACCTTCTGGGATACGCCCCTCGGCTGGACCCTGATCACCGTCGGCGGCGTCCTGCTGCTGACCGTCGTCATCCTGATCTCGCTGGCCTTCCTGCTGCTGGCGGACCGCAAGATCTGGGCGGGCGTCCAGATGCGAAAGGGGCCGAACGTGGTTGGCCCGTTCGGCCTGCTGCAGTCCTTCGCCGACTTCTTCAAATTCGTGCTCAAGGAAGTCGTCGTCCCGGCCGGCGCCGACAAGACGGTGTTCCTGCTGGCGCCGCTGATCACTTTCATCCTGGCGTTCGCGGGCTGGGCCGTCATTCCGTTCGCGCCCGGCTGGGTGGTGTCGGACCTGAACGTGGGCGTGCTGTACCTGTTCGCGATCTCGTCGCTGGGCGTCTACGGCATCATCATGGGCGGCTGGGCTTCGAACTCGAAGTATCCGTTCCTGGGCGCGCTGCGTTCGGCGGCGCAGATGGTCTCCTACGAGGTCTCAATCGGCTTCATCATCGTGACGGTGATCCTGCTGTCGGGCTCGATGAACTTCACCACCATCGTCGACGCCCAGGCCGGCTGGCTCTGGAACTGGAACATGTTCGGCAACGGCCCGGAGAACTGGCCGACCATCCTGATCATGATCCCGATGCTGGTGCTGTTCTTCGTCTCGGCCCTGGCCGAGACCAACCGCCCGCCGTTCGATCTGCCGGAAGCCGAGTCCGAACTCGTGGCCGGCTATCAGGTGGAATATTCCTCGACGCCGTACCTGCTCTTCATGATCGGCGAATACGCCAACATCGTTATGATGTGCGCCCTGCTGACCGTGCTGTTCTGCGGCGGCTGGCACCCGGGCGTGATCCCGACCTCGGTGATCGAGAGCTGGCCGGAATGGCTGAGTACGGTCGTCTATCTGCTGACCTTCTATCTGAAGGTCTGGCTGTGGTTCTGCGCCTTCGCCCTCGTGAAGGCCTTCGTGCCGCGCTACCGCTATGACCAGCTGATGCGTCTGGGCTGGAAGATCTTCCTCCCGACGTCGCTGGTGGCCGTGGTTCTGGCGGCGGCCTGGCAGGTTTTCGGGGTGAACGGATGAGCCGGTTCGCCCTCATGGCCATGACGGTGGCGCTCGGCCTGATGGCTGCGGGCTGCACGATCGACGGCCCCCCGCCGGGGCGCAGCGATCCGATCGCCGAGATGGAGCGCCAGGAGCGCATCCGACAGGAGGTCGAGCGCCGCGAGCGCCTGTGTCAGATGATGGATCGCGACAGCGACCGTTATGAGCGCGACTGCGAGCAGGGGAGAGACGACTGATGTCTGCTCGCCTCATCTCCGTCATCGCCCTCGTGTCCGTCCTGGGCCTCAGCGCCTGCGGCACGATCCAGTATCGCGAAGGTCGCGGGACCTACTGCCGCGATGAAACCCGTTGTCCCTACGAGGTGAATTGATGTTCCAGCGCCTCGCCCAGGCCGCCAAAGGCGCGATGATGCTCGACGTCATCGGCGCGGTCGGCCTGTCGTTCAAATACATGCTCAAGCCCAAGGCGACGGTGAACTATCCGTTCGAGCGCAACCCGCAGTCGCCGCGTTTCCGTGGCGAGCATGCGCTGCGCCGCTACGCCAACGGCGAAGAGCGCTGCATCGCCTGCAAGCTGTGTGAAGCCATCTGTCCGGCCCAGGCCATCACCATCGAGTCCGAGCCGCGCGCCGACGGCAGCCGCCGCACGACCCGCTACGACATCGACATGGTCAAGTGCATCTACTGCGGCCTGTGCCAGGAGGCCTGTCCGGTTGACGCCATCGTCGAGGGACCGAACTCGGAGTTCGCGACCGAAACGCGTGAGGAGCTCTACTTCGACAAGGAGCGCCTGCTGGCCAACGGCGACCGCTGGGAACGCGAGATCGCCAAGGCCCTCGAACTGGATGCGCCTTACCGATGAGCCGCGCATCTGATCTTCATCGCCTTGGCAAGGCGGAACGCCACGGTCTAGAAGCCGCCGCGAGCGGGCGGGCCGTGAGTCGAGCCCGGGGAGCTGTGCTGTGATCGCCGCGATCGCCTTCTATGTTCTGGCCGCCGTCAGCGTGATCGCCGCGCTGCGCGTCGTGCTGGCCTCCAACCCGGTGCACTCGGTGCTCTGGCTGATCACCGCCTTCTTCTCGGCGGCCGGCCTGTTCGTACTGATGGGCGCCGAGTTCCTCGCCATGCTGCTAGTCGTCGTCTACGTCGGCGCCGTGGCGGTTCTGTTCCTTTTCGTCGTCATGATGCTGGACGTGGACTTTGTGCGCCTGCGCGAGGGCTTCACCCAGTACATGCCGTTCGGCGCGGTCGTGGCCTGTGTGCTGCTGATCGAGATGATCCTGGTGTCGTCGGCGGTCGCCGCGCGCGGCGCGGGCCGTGACGCACCGGGCGTCCAGGCCGCCACGGACGTCTCGAACGTCGAGGCGATCGGCCGGGTGCTCTACACGGACTACGTCTACATCTTCCAGGCCGCGGGCGTCGTCCTGCTGGTCGCGATGATCGGGGCCATCGTTCTGACGCTGCGCCACAAGCCGCACGTCAAGCGCCAGGACATCCACACCCAGGTGACGCGCGATCGCAAGAAGACCCTGGCCATGACCAAGCCCGCCACCGGCGCCGGCGTCCGTCCGGAGGACCTGAAATGATCATCGGTCTCGCCCACTATCTGGCGGTCGCCGCCATCCTGTTCACGATTGGCGTCTTCGGCATCTTCGTGAACCGCAAGAACGTCATCATCATCCTGATGTCGGTCGAGCTGATCCTGCTGGCGGTCAACATCAACTTCGTCGCCTTCTCCAGCTACCTCAACGAGGTGTCCGGGCAGATCATGGCCATGTTCGTCCTCACCGTCGCGGCCGCCGAGGCCGCCGTGGGTCTGGCCATCCTGGTGACGTTCTTCCGTAACCGCGGCGACATCGCCGTGGACGACGCCTCGGTGATGAAGGGCTGATCGTGGACCTCGAGCTTCTC
>JAEYWU010000082.1 GCA_023428785.1 Pseudomonadota bacterium | reverse complement strand
CGTGGAAGGCCACGATCGACTCGCGCTCGATGGCCGGCAGGCTGTCCAGCGTACCGCCCGCCGGATCGCCGTAGGGCGCGTCCCCATAGACGGCGCGGGCGATGACGGCCGAGGCGATCGGCCCCGGCTGGCTGAGCGCGACGCGCAGGCCGTCCAGGGTCTGGTCGCGCTGGCGGTCGATCTCCTCCTGGGCGAAGTCGGGCTGGCGAACCAGCTGGGTCATCAGGGCGAAGGTCTGGGCGAAGGTATCGGTGGGGCTGTTGGCGTAGACGCTGGTGAAGTCCGCGCTGGCCGAGGCGCCGACCGAGGCGCCGAGGCGCTCGATATCGGTGGCGATTTCCGGCGCGGAGCGCCCGGCGGCGCCCTGGGTGATCAGGGCCGCCGTCATCTGGGCGGTCCCTTCCCGGCCGTGGGCGTCATCGGCGGCGCCCGTCTGGAAGCTGAGGCGGGCCGAGACCAGCGGCAGGCCGTCGGTCTGGGCCACATAAACTCGCATGCCGTTCGACAGGGTCCGCTCGACCACATCGGGGGTGTCGACCGCCCGCTCCGGGCCCGGCTGCGGCATGGCGATACGCTCGCCTTCCGGAGCCAGTTCGACGATCTCATAGTCCGTGGACAGATCAGCGAGGGTGACCGGCGCGCCGGACTGGGCCGGGGTCGGTTCCGCGGGCACGCCCTCGGGCTGCTCGCTCTCGTCCAGATAGCGGACAACGATCCGGCGTTCGGGGGTCAGATACTGGCGGGCCACACGCTGGATGTCGGCGGCGGTCACGGCCTGGATGCGCGAAACCTCGGTGTCGGCCGTCTCGGCCGTTCCCGACATCATCAGCGCGTAGCCGAGATCAAAGGCCTGGGCGTCGACGCCCTCGCGGCCGCGCAGGATGCCGGCGACCAGCTCGGTCTGGGCCTCTTCTAGTTCGGCCTGGGTGACCGGCTCGTCCCGGAAGCGGGCGATCTCGGCCATGATGGCGGCCTCGCCCTCGGCGACCGTGTGGCCGTCCGACATGAGCGAATAGGCCGACAGACTGCCGGCCTGCTGACCGAAGTCCGGGGCCGAAGAGGCTTGGGCGGCCATTTGGGCCTCATAGACCATCGAGCGGTACATCCGCGACGACTCGCCGGTCGACAGAATGCCGTCCAGCACCGTCAGGGCGGCCCGGTCGGGATGGCCGTGCGGCACGGTCTGCCAGGCGACCACGACGGCCGGCAGCGGCACGTTTGGCGCATAGTAGGTGGCCTCGCGCGGGCCGGTCATCTCAGGCTCGACGACATTGTTGGCCGGGACCGGACGGTCGGGGTTCTCGATGCCGCCGAAATACTGGTCGACCCAGGCGTCCAGCTGGGCCTGGTCGAAGTCGCCGGCGACGATCAGCACGGCGTTGTCGGGGCGATAGTAGGTCTCGTGGAAGGCGCGCACGTCCTCGATAGTCGCCGCCTCAAGATTCTCGAGCGAGCCGATGCCGGGGCGGCGGTAGGGGTGCTCGCGCCAGATCTCGCGCGGCATGTACAGGCCGAACAGCCGGCCGTAGGGCGAGGCCAGATAGCGCTGGCGCAGTTCTTCCTGAACGACGGCCCGTTCGGAGACGAAGCTCTCCTCGTCGACCACCAGCGAGCCCATGCGCTCGGCCTCGGCGAACAGCATCCGCTCCAGATGGTTGGCCGGGACCACCTCGTAGTAGTTGGTGAAGTCGTCCCAGGTGGAGGCGTTGTTGAAGCCGCCGACGTCCTCGGTCAGGCGGTCGAAGGTCTCTTCCGGCAGATTGCGCGTCGCCTTGAACATGATGTGCTCGAACAGGTGCGCGAAGCCCGAGCGGTCCTGCGGATCATCCTTGGAGCCGACGCGGTACCAGACCTGGACCGTCACATCGGCGGTCGAGCTGTCCTGGCGGGTCCAGACCTGAAGGCCGTTCGACAGGGTGCGCAGCTCAAAGCCCAGCGGGGCGACCTGGACGCCCTGGCTCGCGGCGTCCTGGGCGAGGGCTGCGCCCGGCGCGCCGGACAGAAGGGCGGCGACGGCCGCCGTGGCGAGGAAAAAGCGCTTCATCGGGAGTCCTGCTGGAAGATCAAAGGCCGAGGGTCGGATTGTCGAAATCGATGGCGTCATAGGCCACGCGCTGCGCCTCGGGCCAGCGGGCGACCAGGGCGTCCCAGAACTGGTCCGCATCGCCGACGACGACAATGACGGCCTGGGACGGGTCGATACGGGCCGCGCTAACGCGGGCCACCTGATCGGCGGTGACGGCGTCGACGGCCTGCGGATAGTTCGAGACTTCCTCCAGCGGCAGGCCCAGACCAGAGAAGCTGGCCAGGGCGGCCGTCAAGCCAGCGGTCGTCTCGATCTGGCGGCCGAAGCCGCCGTTCAGGAAGTTGGTGCGCCGGTCGATGGCGGACTCATCCGCCGGATTGTCGATCAGGCTCTGAAGCTGATCCAGCATGACGCCGGTCGTCTCGGCGGCGGCGTCGTTGCGGGTCTGGGCCGACAGCGTGATCCGTCCGGCCTCGCGCGCCTGGGTCAGGGCGGAATAGGAGCCGTAGCTGAGGCCGCGCCGCGCGCGCACCTCCTGGAACAGACGGCCGTTGGAGCCGCCGCCCAGCACCGCATTGCCCAGCGCCAGGGCGTAATAGTCCGGATCGTCGCGGGCGACGGAGCGCAGGCTGATCTGCACGGCGGCTTGTCCGGCGGCCTCGCCCATGTCGATGACGACGACGCGCGGTCCCTGATCGGTCCCCGCCAGCGACGGCAGGGCCGGCAGCTCACCGGCCGGAGCCTGCCAGCCGCCGAACATTTCCTCGGCCAGGGCGAAGGCCTCGTCCGGGGTCATGGAGCCGCCGATCAGCAGGGTGGCGTTGTCCGGGCGCCACCAGGTCTGGTGGAAGGCCTCGAGCTGTTCGCGGGTGACGGCGCGCTGCTGCGCCTCGGTGGCGGAGCCTTCGCCGTAGGGCGCCGCGCCATAGACGAGACGCTGGGACACCTGGGCGGCCACCGTGCCTGGCTGGCGCATCTGCACGCGATAGCCGTCGATGGCTTCGGACCGGTACTGGTCCAACTCGTCCTGCGCGAAGGTCGGGGAGAGGGCGACCGTCGCCATCAGGGCCGCCGCCTGCTCGGCGTTGACGGCCGGAGCCGAGACCGAAAGCGTCTGCCGGTCGGATCCGCCACCGGCGTTGATCGAGCCGCCGAGCTGTTCGATCCGGGCGGCGATGTCGGTCGCCGACAGATCGCCGGCGCCACGCGTCAGCATCTCGGCCATATATTCATTGACGGCGCCCGCGCCGCCCTCGGCCGCATCACCGCCGCCGACCATCAGCACCGACGAGAACCACGGCTGGTCGCCCGCTCGCGCCACGATGACGCGCAGGCCGTTCGACAGGGAGCGCTCGGAGAACTCCGGCGGGGTCGGGGTGCGCGGATCGATCGGGGCCGGCGGGGCGATCCGCTCCTCGTCCGAGGCGTGAGTCACCAGCGGGCGCTGATTGGCGGGCAGGTCCAGGCCATAGCGATCGGCCGACGGCGCGAGCTGGTCGACGAAGCCTTCGGGGCGCTGGCTTTCGTCCAGATAGCGGATCGACACGCGCTGGTCGTCGCGCAGCCAGGTGCGGGCCACGCGCAGCACGTCCGCGGGCGTGACCTGGGCGACGGCGGCCAGATGGCGGTCGGCATAGCCGGGATCGCCGGTGCCTGCGATCGACTGGCCAAGCGCGAAGCCCCGGCCCATGGCGGTCTGCCGGCCCTGCAGGGCCTGGGCGAGAATCTCGGTGCGGGCTTCGGCCAGCTCGGCCTCTGTGACGCCGCCAGTGCGTAGCCGGTCGATTTCCGCCTGCAGCGCGGCCTCGGCGGCCTCGACGCTGGAATCGCCGGCCACGATGACCTGCGGCCCATAGAAGCCGCCGTCCTCGAGCTGATAGTTGTAGGCGCCCGCCGAGGCGGCCACGCCGCCGCGCACCAGCGCCTGGTGGAAGCGCGAATTGTCGCCCTGGCTCAGGATGGCGTCCATGACCTCGAGCGCGGCGGTGTCCGGATGGTCGGTGCGCGGCGCCGGATAGGACCAGACGATCGCCGGCAGCGGCACGTTCGGCGCATAGGCCGTGACCGAGCGTGGGCCGGTCCGTTCGGGCTCCGTGGCCTCAAAGCGCGGGATGGGCCGGTCCGGTACGGCGATCGAGCCGAAGTGCTCGTCGATCCAGGCGTCCAGCTGGGCCTGGTCGAAGTCGCCGGCTACGATCAGGGTGGCGTTGTCCGGCCGATAATAGGCGTCGTGGAAGGCCAGGACGTCATCGACGGTGGCGGCGTTCAGCTCTTCGATCGAGCCGATGCCCGGTCGGTGATAGGGCAGGGCGGCCCAGGAGTTCTCGATCATCACGAAGCGTTGGAGCCGGCCGTAGGGCACCGACAGCACGCGCTGGCGCAGCTCTTCCTGGACGATCGACCGCTCGGCCTCGAAGATCGACTGGTCGACCACCAGCCGGTCCATGCGCTCGGCATGGGTCCAGAGCATGGTCTCCAGGAAGTGCGACGGCACCACCTCGAAATAGTTGGTGTAGTCCGGGCCGGTGGAGGCATTGCGCGAGCCGCCGACGTCCTCGACCAGGGTGTTGATGTAGCCGCGCGGGATGTTGCGCGTCATGCGCGACAGGATGTGCTCGAACAGGTGCGCGAAGCCCGAGCGGCCGTTCGGATCGTCCTTGGATCCGACATTGTACCAGACCTGGACCGACACCGTCGGCGAGGAGCGGTCCTGGAGCGTATAGACCTGAAGTCCGTTGGCCAGCGTCCGGTGCTCATATTCCAGCGGCGGGGCGACGGGGGTGGCCGGCGGAGCGCTCATCGCCGCCTCGGCCGACTGGGCCATCACGGGCGCGGCGCCCAGGATGGCGGCCCCCAGAACCGTTGCGGCGGCGGACAACATCAGGACGCGCTTCATTCCAGACCCCTCACAGAACACAGGCGGCGGACCCTAGACCCCGGGGCGGGGCCTCGCCACTTACAGGGCTGTAATGTGGGGACAGGCGTGTTCGCCCGTCTCGCGCCCTGCCCGCGATGGCGTTAAGAAGGTTCGATGGCCGATTTCGATTCCGACGACCTGCCCGAGGACGACGACGCGCCCGAGCGCGACGAGAACACGTCGGACATGTTCGGCGCCTCTGTGCCCGCGCCTGAACCCGAGACGGTCGCTGCGCCGCCGTCCGGCATGGCGGTGGATGCGCCGGCCTATACGGTGCTGGCCCGCAAGTACCGGCCGCGCACCTTCGAGGACCTGATCGGCCAGGAGGCCATGGTCCGGACCCTGTCGAACGCCTTCTCGACCGGCCGGATCGCCCACGCCTTCATGCTCACCGGCGTCCGGGGCGTCGGCAAGACGACGACCGCGCGCCTGCTGGCCCGCGCCCTGAACTATGAGACCGACACCGTCGACCGACCCAGTGTCGACCTGACGGTCGACGGGCGGCACTGCAAGGGCATCATTGAAGGCCGGCACATGGATGTGCTGGAACTCGACGCCGCCAGCCGCACCGGCGTGGACGACATGCGCGAGCTGCTGGATTCGGTGCGCTATGCGCCGGTCGAGGCCCGCTACAAGGTCTATGTGATCGACGAGGTCCACATGCTGTCCAAGGGGGCGTTCAACGCGCTCCTGAAGACGCTGGAAGAGCCGCCGGCCCACGCCAAATTCATTTTCGCCACCACCGAAATCCGCAAGGTGCCGGTGACCATCCTGTCGCGCTGTCAGCGTTTCGATCTGCGCCGCGTGGAGCCGGACGTGCTGTCGGCCCATCTGGAGAAGGTGGCTTCCAAGGAAGGCTGTCTGGTCGAGAACGAGGCGCTCAGCCTGATCGCCCGCGCCGCCGAGGGCTCCGTCCGCGACGGCCTCTCGCTGCTCGATCAGGCGCTGGTCCAGGCCGAGGCCGGCCAGACGGTCAAGGCCGAGACGGTGCGCGACATGCTGGGCCTGGCCGACCGGGCCCAGACGATCCAGCTGTTCGAACTGATGATGTCGGCCCGCACGGCCGAAAGCCTGGAGCTGTTCCGGAACCTCTACGGCTTCGGCGCCGATCCCGAACAGGTCGTCGATGATTTGCTCGAGCACTGCCACATGGCCTCGGTCGCCAAGACGCTCGGCCCGGCCGCGACGCGCCTGCCGAACGATCAGGCCCAGCGCATGGCGGCGCTGGGGACCAATCTGTCGGCGGGAACCCTGGCGCGCGTCTGGCAGTTGCTGATGAAGGCCCACGAGGAGGTCCGCCGCGCGCCCGATCCGGCGGCGGCCGCCGAAATGGCCATCCTGCGCATCGCCTATGCCGCGGACCTTCCGCCGCCCGAGGAGATGGTCCGCCGTCTCCAGTCCGGCGAGAGCCCGATCGCGACCCCACCCGGAGGCGGCCGCGCGGCGGGCGGCTCCGGCGGCGCGGTGGCGATGGCCCCGC
>JAEYWU010000054.1 GCA_023428785.1 Pseudomonadota bacterium | reverse complement strand
CTTCGCCGCCGTGCAGCCCGCGCCGGTGGCCTTGGCTGTCTTCGCAGCTCTCGGCCTCGGCTTCGCCCTGCCGTTCGTCGTGATCAGCCTGTCGCCGGCCCTGATGCGCGCTTTGCCCCGGCCTGGTCCGTGGCTCTCGCGGGCCAAGGCGGTCCTTGCCCTGCCGATGTATGGCGCGGCGCTTTGGCTGAGCTGGGTCTTCTGGCGTCAGGCCGGTGTGGGCCCGACCGTCATCCTTGCCCTGGCCGCGCTCCTGGCCTCATTGGCCCTCGTCCTCTGGGGCCGTCGCCAGACCGCCGAGATGGAAGGCTGGCGCCGACCGCCGAGCTTCGCGCTGACCGCTGCGGTGGCCCTACTGGCCATGGCGGGGCTCGCCTGGGCCTCCGTCGCGCCACGCTCGGCGCCGGAGATGGGTTCGACCCTTGCGTCTGACGCCTGGTCGCCCGAGCGCCTTGCCGCGCTCCGCGCCGAGGGCCGACCCGTCCTGGTCAACTTCACTGCCGACTGGTGCTTGAGCTGCAAGACCAATGAGGCCACCGCCCTGTCCTCGAGCCGTGTCGCCCGCGCTCTGGATGAGGCTGACGCCGCCTATCTGGTCGCGGACTGGACGCGCCGTGACGACGCCATCGCAGCCGAACTGGCTCTTCATGGCCGGTCAGGGGTCCCGCTCTATCTGGTCTATCCGGCCCACGGAGGGGAGCCGGAAATCCTGCCGCAGCTTCTTACAGACGGCATGGTGGCCGCGGCCCTGGAGCGAGCGGCCGGCGGCTAGAACGGCGGGGCGCCGGCGTCCGGACCCGGAGGCGAGGTGACGACCTCGACGTTGTCGTTCAGCAGATAGGACAGCTCCGACAAGGCGTCGGCCCGGGCGTTCGGGGTTTCCGCCGATGCCAGCACATCGACGCGGCGCGGCAGATCCTCCGACAGACCCCGAAGGATGCAGCGCAGATCGCCGTCCGTGCCGCGTTCGCGCAGATCGATGTGTCCGGCCATGTCGCGTTCGGACAGTTCAAGCGCCGCGACCCGGAAGTCGATGAAGTCGGTCCGCTCTGCGAAGGTGGCGTCCTCGGCCGCACCGCCAGAGATCCAGGCGTCGACGATGGCCTTGAGGGTGCGAGACCGGGCCACGATGTCGGCGTACATCGGCTCCTCGGCCAGGGTCGTCGGTGGTGGCGCCGGCTGGACGGCGGTGACGGTCGGATCGCTCAGAAGAAGCGCCGCAGCGACGGCGAGACCGCAGGACATGGGCGGCTCCTTGGGTTAGGACTCGTCTCCACCGCTACGCCCAACGTGGTTAACGAGACCTTGAATTCATGACCTCCGAGCCGGTCCGCGCCCGATTCGACACCCTTGCCCGCCGTGACGCCGAGGCCTCGATCCTTGACCGCTTCGCGACTGAGTCTGACCGGCTGGACCGCCTGACGCTGGAGGCGGCGGGCCTGGCGCTGGACCTGTCCAAGCAGAGCTGGAGCCTCGACGGCTTCGATGCGGCGATCGAACTCGCCCGCGCTTCGGGCGTGGAGCAGCGCCGCGCGGCTCTCTTCGGTGGGGAGCCGATCAATGCTTCGGAAGGCCGAGCCGTGCTCCACCCCGCGCTTCGAGCCGCCGATGACGCGGACTTCAGCGCCTTGGGCGAGCCTGTATCCGGCGATGTCGTCTCGGCGCGGGCGGCGATGCGATCGCTGGTCGAAAGGGTCCGGAGCGAGGGCCGGTTCGATGCGGTGGTCCACATCGGCATCGGCGGATCTGATCTGGGTCCGCGCGTGGTCTGGGCCGCGCTGAAGCCGCTCGCCCCGAAGGTTGAGCTTCGCTTCGTCTCCAACATCGACGGCTCGGACCTGACCGAGGCGCTGCATGGCCTGAACCCCGCGCGAACCCTGGCGGTCATCGTCTCGAAGACCTTCACGACGCTCGAGACCCTCGCCAACGCCGGTCAGGCCAAGGCCTGGCTGGAGGCCGGGATCGAGGGCGATCTGGCCGACCATCTCGTCGGCGTCTCGGCGGCGCCCGAAAGGGCGCGCGCTTTCGGATGCGGCGAGGTGCTGGGCTTTGCCGACTGGGTCGGCGGCCGGTATTCGCTCTGGTCGGCGGTGGGCGTGAGCCTGGCGATCGGGCTGGGCTGGGAGCCGTTCCAGGCCCTGCTGGACGGCGCCCGCGCCATGGACGGCCACTTCCTGTCGGCGCCGCTGGAGCGGAACGCCCCGGTCGTGCTGGGCCTGGCGCAGGTGTTCAACGTCACGGCGGGCCGGCACGCTCGCACCGTCGCGCCCTATGCGCATCGACTTAGGCTCCTGCCATCCTTCCTGCAGCAGCTGGAGATGGAATCGAACGGCAAGCGCATCCGTGGGGATGGAACACCCGTCGGGGGCTCGACTTGTCCGGTGGTCTTCGGAGAGCCGGGGACTAACGGCCAGCACGCCTTCTTCCAGATGCTGCATCAGGGGACCGAGATCGTGCCGGCCGAGTTCATCGTCGTGGCCGACAATCCGGAAGGGGTGGCGACCCAGCTGGCGCTGAACGCCAATGCGCTCGCACAGGCCGAGGCCATGATGATCGGCAAGACCGCGGCCCATGCTCGCGCCGAGCTGATTGCGTCGGGCGCTTCGGAGGCCGAGGCCGATGTCCTGGCGCCCCAGAAGGCCTTTCCTGGCAACCGGCCTTCGACAACGATCGTGCTCGACCGGCTTTCGCCCGAGGCGGTCGGCGCCCTGATCGCGCTCTATGAACACAAGACCTTCGTCGAGGGCGTGGTCTGGGGGATCAACAGCTTCGACCAGTGGGGCGTGGAGCTGGGCAAGGTGCTGGCCAAGGCGATCGACGCCGAACTGAAAGTCGGCGGTGAGGGGTCGCATGACCCGTCGACCGCCGCCCTAATCCGGCGCCTGTCGCGCCGCTGAAGCCTACTGGCCGGGGATACGGCCGTCCCAGTAGCGCATGGCTTCGGTGATCCGGCCGCCGTCGGCGGGAATCGAGACGCGCACGATGTCAAAGGTCGGTGGGCCCATCAGGCGATCGCCGTTCGACATCGCCCAGCCTTCGGTCGAGATGCCTATCGGCGAGGACTGCATCTGATAGTCGCCGTTCTCGTCGTGGATGGCCGAGAGGGCATAGTCTCCGGCCGGGACGTCCTCGAACGTCAGGGTCAGGTCCCCGGCGGTGGGCGTCGCGATCCGCTGCGAGAAGCCACCGCGCTGCATGAACTGATCACGTGCCTGCAGGGTCACGAGAAGTTGGCCGCCACGGGCCTGGACGCCCGTGAGGGTGACGGTCACATCGCCCGCCTGGGCCGCGCCCGCCGTCGTCAGGGCCGCCACGAGGCTGGCCAGGGAAATCGCTACCGCTTTCATCGTCGCTCTCCTTTGATGCCATGATGATGGAGTACTTTATGTTTCAAAGTGCGTGGTGTGTCAAATGTGGGTGTTGAAGCTTCGCCGCCGTTGCCCATCAGAGCCTGTCTCTCTAGGTTCGCGCCATGACCAGCACCCCCGCCGATCCCGCCCAGGGCGTGGCCGACCTCTCGTTCGAAGCGGCCCTTAAGGAGCTCGAATCCATCGTCGACCGGCTCGAACACGGAGACGCGCCGCTTGAGGAGGCGATCGGCCTGTACCAGCGGGGCGCGGCGCTGAAGGCCCATTGTCAGAAACGGCTCGAAGCCGCCCGGCTGCAAGTCGAGCAGATCGTCGTGGGGCAGGCAGGCCAGGCCGAGCGCGCCGATCCCGCCGACTTCCAGTGAACGGTTCCGCCGAAACCATCAGCTTCGACGACTTCCTCAAGGTCGATGTCCGGCTGGGCGTCATCGTCGAAGCCGAGGCCTTCCCGGAGGCGCGCAAGCCTGCCTTCAAGCTGCGCATCGACTTCGGCCCGGACATCGGGGTGAAGCGTTCGTCGGCCCAGATCACCGAACATTACACCCTCGACCAGCTGGTCGGCCGCAAGGTCGCGGCCGTGGTGAACTTTCCGCCGCGCCAGATCGGGCCGGTGATGTCCGAGGTCCTGACGCTGGGTTTCCCCGACTCCAACGGCAAGGTCGTGCTGGTCGGCGTCGACCGCGACGCACCCATCGGCGGGAGGTTGTTCTGAGATCGGCCGCCAATCTTCCCAGCGTCGCCGGGCGGCTGGCCGAGGCCGCGGACCTCGTCACCGTCGCGCTTGACGAACTGCTGCCGCGCGCCGAGGGCCCCGAGGCCCGCGTGATCGAGGCCATGCGCTATTCGGCGCTGGGCCCGGGCAAGCGCATCCGCCCCTTCTTCGCGCTTGAGGCAGCGCGGCTGTTCGATATCGACGAGCGCGGCGTGCTGCGCGCAGCGTGCGCGCTGGAGTGCATCCACACCTACAGCCTCATCCACGATGACCTGCCGTCGATGGACGACGACGACCTGAGGCGGGGCCGGCCGACCGCGCACATCGCCTATGACGAGGCGACCGCCATTCTCGCAGGCGACGCGCTTCAGGCCGTGGCCTTCGAAATCCTCGCCGATCCCGACACCCACGACGACGCCGAGATCCGCACCGAATTGATCGGGCGGTTGGCCTACGCGTCCGGAGCCCTGGGCATGGTGGGCGGCCAGATGATCGACCTGCTGGGCCGAGGCGAAGATCTGGGCCAGGTGGCTCGCATGCAGCGGATGAAGACCGGCGCCCTGATCGCCTATGCGTTTGAGATTCCCGCCATCATGGCGGACGCTCGCGATACAGAGCGCTCGGCCCTGATCTCCTTCGCCCAGGACCTGGGTCTGGCCTATCAGATCACGGACGATCTGCTGGACGTCGAGGGTCATGCCGAGGCGCTCGGCAAGGCGGTCGGCAAGGATGCTGACCGGGGCAAGGCCAACTTTGTCACCCTGCTGGGCGTGGAACAGGCGCGTGAGCGGGTCTCTCTCCTGGCGTCGCAGGCGCGTGACCGGCTCGAGATTTTCGGCGAACGCGCGGTTTCGCTCAAGGAAAGCCTTGATTTCGTGCTAGAGCGCACGGTCTGACGCCGCCTCATCCGGCGGCCCTCGTTCTGAGACCATGCCGCACACGCCTCTTCTCGACACCGTCACCTGGCCCGCCGACATGCGGGGTTTCTCGATTCCGCAGCTGACGCAGCTCTCGACCGAGTTGCGCGATGAAGTGATCGACGCGGTTTCGGTGACTGGCGGGCATCTGGGCTCGGCGCTCGGCGTGATCGAGCTGACGGTGGCCCTGCACCACGTCTTCAACACTCCGACCGACACCCTGATCTGGGACGTCGGCCACCAGGCCTATCCGCACAAGGTCCTGACCGGCCGGCGGGACCGCATCCGGACCCTGCGCCAGAGCGGCGGCCTGTCGGGCTTCACCAAGCGCAGCGAGAGCGAATACGACCCGTTCGGCGCGGCCCACGCGGCGACCTCGATCTCGGCGGCGCTCGGCTTCTGCGTGGCCCGCGACAAGGCAGGTACGGACGCCAAGGTCGTGGCCGTGATCGGCGACGGCTCGATGTCGGCGGGCATGGCCTATGAGGCCATGAACAACGCCGCCGAAGCCACCAGCGGCCAGCTGATGGTGGTGCTCAACGACAACGACATGTCGATCGCGCCCCCGGTCGGCGGCATGAGCGCCTATCTGGCGGGCCTGGTCTCGGGCGGCGCCTATCGCTCGATGCGCAAGGTCGGCAAGAAGGCCGCCTCCATCCTGCCGGGGCCGCTGAAGGAAGCCGCGCGCAAGGCTGAGGAATACGCCCGCGGCATGGTCACCGGCGGCACCTTCTTCGAGGAGCTCGGCTTCTACTATGTCGGCCCGGTCGACGGCCACGACATGGAAGCCCTGGTCCCGATCCTGAAGAACGCCTCGGAGATCACCGACCGGCCGGTCCTGGTCCATGTCGTGACCAAGAAGGGCAAGGGCTATGGCCCGGCCGAGAACTCGGCCGACAAGTACCACGGGGTGGTCAAGTTCGACGTGGTCTCGGGCGCCCAGCACAAGCCCAAGTCCAACGCCCCCAGCTACACCAAGGTCTTCGGGACCGAGCTGATCAAGCGGGCCGAGCGGGACGACAAGATCGTGGCGATCACCGCCGCCATGCCCTCGGGCACCGGCCTGGACCTGTTCGGCCAGGCCTTCCCGGACCGGACCTTCGACGTCGGCATCGCCGAACAGCACGCCGTGACCTTCGCGGCGGGCCTTGCGGCCGGCGGGCTCAAGCCGGTCTGCGCCCTGTATTCGACCTTCCTGCAGCGCGGCTATGACCAGGTGGTCCACGATGTGGCGATCCAGTCCCTGCCGGTGCGCTTCGCCATCGACCGGGCGGGTCTGGTCGGGGCGGACGGCTGCACCCACGCCGGGACCTTCGATGTCGGCTATCTGGGCGCCCTGCCCGGCATGGTGCTGATGGCGGCGGCGGACGAGGCGGAACTGGCCGCCATGATTGCGACCAGCCTGGAGATCGATGATCGCCCCTCGGCCTTCCGCTATCCCCGCGGCGACGGGGAAGGGGTCGATATCCCGGAACTGTCCGCGCCTCTGGAAATCGGCAAGGGCCGCATCGTCCGCGAAGGCACGACCGTCGCCCTGCTGAGCCTGGGCACCCGCCTGTCCGAGACGATTAAGGCGGCCGAGCTGCTGGCCGCGCGAGGGATTTCCGCCACCGTGGCCGACGCCCGCTTCGCCAAGCCGCTGGACGAGGAGATGATCCTGCGGCTGGCCCGCGAGCATGAGGCCCTGATCACTATCGAGGAAGGCTCGGTCGGTGGCTTCGGCGCCTTTGTGCTGCACCTGCTGGCTGACAAGGGCGCACTGGACCGGGGCCTCAAGGTGAGAACACTCACCCTGCCCGACATCTTTCAGGACCACGACAAGCCTGAGGCCATGTACGCCCTGGCCGGCCTCAACGCCGAAGGCATCGCCGCCAGCGCCATGACGGCATTGGGCATCAGCGCGGACCGGGCGGTTCGGGCCTAGACTCAGACGGTGCGTCCTTCTTTTTGGATCCCTCCCCTGGGAGAGGGGTGGACGTGCGTCTTTCTCCTCCGGCTTTCGCTCGGAAGGTGGGAGGGCAGGCGGAGCGCCGGACTTCGGGTCCGGTGACCGTGGGGGTAGTTTGAGCGTTTCGACCCTCGGGTGCGCTCCGCCGCGTCTGTTTTCCCGGAGCTCCTGCTGGGCAGCCGTATTAGGGCCTACGCAGATTTTGGGTCAGCCCCGGACGGTCAGCTCCATCCCAACGAGATGAACGCTGGAACCAGCGGGTACTCCGCCCCGCCGCTATCCGCTCAGTCCGCATCCTCACACCGACAAGGTCGCTGGCCATGCGCCCTCCCCTGGCGTGGGGACCTGAGGAGTATGCGGGTGGTGCGGATCGGCGGGGATCTAGAGGGTGAGAATTCTT
>JAEYWU010000026.1 GCA_023428785.1 Pseudomonadota bacterium | reverse complement strand
CCACCTCGGCCGGCCCGAGGGCCGTGCTCTGGTCGGCCAGGCGGCGGTGGGTGACGAAGTCATAGACCGGGACCTGGACCCGCTCGCCCGCCTTCAGCGCCGCCAGCTGCGAGGCCATCAGCGCATGGTCGCGCGACGCCACGTCATCGAAGTCGAAGGTCGCCGCGTCGAAGGTCGGATCCGCGCCCCAGTCGCCATAGAAGCTGTCCTCGGCGATCATGACCGCCCGTTCGCCCAGTCGGGGCTGGATCGCTTGGGCGATGGTGGTCTTGCCCGATCCGGAGCCGCCGACGATGCCGATGAGTAGGGTCATGCCTGCCTCGATTTCCGGGAGCGCGAAGCGCGCTTGGTTCCGGGCTCCAGCCGATGTCTCGCGCCTTAGACGGGCCGGGAATCTGGAGCCTTGTTGAGCGCAGTCTAGGCTGTCCCGGGGCGAGCCGCCTAGCAGGCTGTGAAGGACGGGACGCGAGATCGCGGATTGGGGGGCGGCAAATCAATCGATTTGCCGCGGCCGGCTTCCCTTACGTGACCATTGCTGAACAGTGATAACTTCGCGTAGCTTGCTCGCAAGGCGCCCGACTAGAGGCGCATCAACGGGTTGAGCGAGGAGAACGGGCATGCAGGGCCTGATGCAGGACTGGCCGCTTACGGTCGACAAAATCCTGGACCATGCGAAGAATTGGCATCCCCATCGCGAGGTGGTCACACGCTCGGTCGAGGGGCCGATCGTGCGGATCAGCTATGCGGAGTTGCATGGCCGCGCCAAGCGGGTCTCCAATGCGCTGAAGGCCTGGGGCGTCGGCGTCGGCGACCGCGTCGCGACCCTGGCCTGGAACACCGGCCGTCACATGGAAGCCTGGTACGGCATCATGGGCATCGGGGCGGTCTGCCACACCCTGAACCCGCGCCTGTTTCCGGAACAGCTCGTCTACATCATCAACCACGCCGAAGATAAGATCATCTTCGTCGACCTGACCTTCGTGCCGCTTCTGGAGGCGATCCTTCAGCATTGCCCGAGCGTCGAGCGCGTCGTGGTGATGACCGACGAATGGACCATGCCGGCGACCAAGCTGCCGCGGGCGGAATGCTATGAGCAGATCCTCAGCGAGCAATCCGAGGAGTGCGACTGGGGCGGCTTCGACGAACAGACCGCCTGCGGCCTCTGCTACACCTCGGGCACGACCGGGAACCCCAAGGGGGTCCTGTATTCGCACCGGTCCAATTTCATCCATACGCTGCTGGGCATGCAGGCCACGGTGCTCGGCCCGTCGCCCAAGGAAGTCATCCTGCCGGTCGTGCCGATGTTCCACGCCAACGCCTGGGGCATCGCATTCGCCGGGCCGGCCGCAGGCTCCAAGCTCGTCATGCCGGGCGCCAAGATGGACGGCGAGTCCATCTATGAGCTGATCGAAACCGAGGGCGTGACCTTCTCGGCCGCCGTTCCGACGGTGTGGCAGGGTCTGCTGACCTTCCTGCGCGATAACAGCCTCAAGATCCCGACGGTCAAGAAGGTGCTCATTGGTGGCTCGGCCGTCCCGGAAGCCCTGATCCGCGCATTCAACGACGAGTTCGGCATCGAGGTGCTCCAGGGCTGGGGCATGACCGAGACCTCGCCGATCGGCACCCTGTCGAACCTGACGCCCGAACTGGCGGCCCTGCCTTACGACGAGGGCATGAAGTGGCGCATCAAACAGGGCATCCCGCCGCTGGGCGTCGAGCTCAAGCTGAAGAACTACGCCGGTCAGGAAATGCCCCATGACGGGCACACCTACGGTCGCCTGATGATCAAGGGCCCGACCATCGCGGGCGGCTACTTCAAGGGCGAGGGCGGCGAAATCCTCGACAACGACGGCTTTTTCGACACCGGCGACGTGGCGACGATCGACGAGCATGGCTTCATGCAGATCACCGACCGCGCCAAGGACGTGATCAAGTCGGGCGGCGAATGGATCTCCTCGATCGACATCGAGAACATCGCCGTCGGCCATCCCAAGGTCGAACTGGCCGCCGTGATCGGCGTCGCCCATCCCAAGTGGGACGAGCGTCCGCTGCTGGTGCTCAAGCTCAAGCCCGGCCAGTCAGGCGAACCGCAGGAGTTCCTGGATTTCCTGCAGGGCAAGATCGCCAAGTGGTGGATGCCCGACGCCGTCGCCTTCGTCGACGACATCCCGCTGGGCGCCACGGGCAAGATCGACAAGAAGGTCGTGCGCGAGCAGTTCAAGGATTACCGCCTGCCGGCCTGATCAAGATCGAGGCTCGCCCAGTCCTGTCGCGGGCGTAAGCTGGTCCGGATGACCGAGACCCCGATTCGAAAACGATCGCGCAATATCGCTCGCCAGGCCCTGGCCAGCGCCCGGCGCGGCGTGGATCACAGCGTCGTCGCCCTGGCGGTCTACGACAACGGTGGCCTGAGCGGCCGCTATCTGATGATGACGGTCATCTCCGCGTCGATCGCGGTGCTGGGTCTGATGCTGGGATCGCCGGCCGTCGTCATCGGGGCCATGCTGGTGTCGCCGATGATGGGGCCGATCGTGGCCTTGGGCTTCTCCCTGACCCTTCTGGACTGGGAAGAGCTGAAGCGCGCGGTCAAGGCGATCGCGATCGGGGTGGGCTTGGCCCTGCTGGTCGCCGTTATCCTGACGGCGGTCTCGCCTCTAAAGGAGCCGACCGGCGAGATCCTGGCGAGGACGCGGCCGAACTTCTTCGACCTGCTGATCGCGGTCTTCTCGGGCATCGCCGGTGCCTACGCCGTTATCCGTCAGCGCGGCGAGACCATCATCGGGGTGGCTATCGCCACCGCGCTGATGCCGCCGGTCGCCACGGTGGGCTTCGGTCTGGGGACCGGAGAGCTTTCGATCGCCGGCGGGGCCTTTTTCCTGTTCATGACCAACCTGGTGGCCATCGCCCTGGCCGCGACGATGACGGCGACCTTCTTCGGCTTTCGGGCGCGGCAGCGGTCTGTCAGCGCCGCGGGGCGCCGATGGCGCGAGCTGGGCGTCATTCTGGTCTTTATCCTCTTGGCGGCCCCGCTTGCCCTGTCACTGAGGGCCATCGGGCAGGAGAGCCGGGCGACCGCAGAGACCAGGCTGGCCATCGCTGAGATATTCGATGGCAGAGACTCCCGCATTACCCTGCTGACCGCCCGTTCGGACGGCGACCGGGTCACCGTCTCGGCCCTGATCTCCACCCGCGAGCTGGTCAGCGACGCCCAGTCCCGCCTGAATGACCGGCTGGCGGCGGCCATGCACCTGCCGGTGGAGGTGACGCTGGACCAGATTGTTGTGGCCGATCCCGAGGCGGCCTCTCGCGCCCTGCAAGCCGCCGAGACGGCGCCCGATCCCTCCATCCAGCTGCGCAACCGGATTCTTGAGGCGGTGCCGTTCGAGACGGACTCGGTCCTCTTTGACAGCGCCGCCCGCACGGTGGTCATCCAGCCGGGACGGTCGTCGGGCCTGGACCTTCAGGCGTCCGTCGCGCTCGAACGCGGGCTGGCCCGACGCTTCCCGGACCTCAGCGTGCGCGTCATTCCGCCGATCGGCCCGCTGGCCGATGTCGACCTGGCCGACGGCCAGGCGCGGGCCCTGACGGCCTGGGCTCTGGCCCGCTGGCGCGCCGAGCCGTCGATCAGCCTGTGCGCCCCGACCCCGGCCCCGGAACCTGAGGAGGGCGCCGAGCCCGGCCCCGACGCCGGCGAAACCCTCCTGTCCGAACTCGCGGCCGCCGGCGTGACCTATCGCCGGTCCGAGGTTGACGATTGCCGCCGCACGGACGCCAATCTGGCTCGTTTCTCCCTGGATGCGGACAACTGACAAGCAACGCATCCAGGAGGCGATGAACCGAAGGGCGATGAGATGAGCGGCAAGGCGTCGGGACTGTTATGGCCGTCGGCCCTTCTGGGCGCCGCGGCGCCGCTTGTCGTGGCCTTCGGCGCCATGGGCTCCGATATCGGCTGGGTCTCTTTTGAGGTCGGCTTCTGGCTGCTGACGCTCACGGTGGCCGGCTGGCTGGCGCTCGCGGGCGTCATCCTGGGCCTGATCGCGACCCTGACCAACCGGCGCATCCTGGGCCGGGCCTGGCCGCGTCTGGTGGCGGGCCTGCTGCTTCCGGCGGCGACCCTGACGGGGATCATGGCCATCAAGGCGCGGATGGACGAGACCGCCCCTGTCCACGAGACCGCCACCGATTGGGATAGCCCGCTGGGCTTCTCGAATGTGTTGCTCGCGGCGCGCGGACCGGGGGCCCATGCGATTGAGGCCGATCCCCGCATCCCCGACACCATCGGCCAGCGCCGCTCGGCCTGGCAGGCCTGGGCCGGCCGTCGCGTCGCCGAGGTCAATGCCGAGGCCTGTCCCGAGGCCCGCACCATTCCCCGGCTGGTCGAGGCCGACGAGGTCATCGCCGCCATGGAGGCCGAGGGCGTGCGCGTCATCGGTCAGAGCCCCTGGCGCGTCGAGGGCGTGCTCGAAAGCGCCTTCTACGGCCGCGCGCGGGATGTCGTGGTCCGCATGGAGCCCGGAGCCACTGATTTTCGGGTGGCGGAACGCATCGGCGAGGCCGATCTCGGCGATACCTGTGACCTTGCGGCCAGCCTCGTCAGGCGATTGAGCCGCTAGCCCCTCGAGTCCTTGGCGCGTCCAAGGACGACGTGCCAGAAGCGATACCGAGGGTTGTTGTCTCGGGGGAGCCTGCCGTGTCCGATACGCCAGAAAACGCTGAGGCTTTGCCTGAGCCCGGCGCCGCGCCGGGCCAGCAGACGCCGCCGTCGGTGTCGGATTTCTGGGGCGAAGGAGCGGGGCCCGGCGGAGAGCCGATCAGCTTCTCGACCACCCTGCGCACGAGCGACTTCGTCGTCATCAGCCTGGTCAACGGCCTGCTGAATATCGTCACGCTCACCCTCTACCGCTTCTGGGGCAAGACCGAGGTGCGCCGCCGGGTCTGGCGCGGCCTGCGCGTGAACGGGGAGGCCTTTGAATACACCGGCCGGGGCCTGGAGCTTTTCATCGGGTTTCTGCTGGCGGTGATCGCCCTGGGCCTGCCCTTCCTGGCCATCGTCTTCGCCGTCCAGTTCATGGATCCGGCCTTTGCGGCCCTCTTGTTCCCGCTCTATTTCATACTCTTCTGGCTGTTCGGCTTCGGCATGTTCACGGCCTTTCGCTACATGGCGAGCCGGACGACCTGGCGCGGCGTGCGCTTTGCCCTGAAGGGATCGGCCCAGACCTATGGCTGGACCTGGCTGGGCATGCAGATCGCCTCTGGCTTCACGCTCGGCTGGATCCAGCCGGTGTTCGAGCGGATGCTGGCCGAGCAGGTCTGGTCAAATCTGCGTTTCGGAGACCGACGCTTCCACTGGAACCAGACCCGGTCCGAAAAGATCGGCCTGTACGGCCCGTTCGCCCTGGGCTGGTTCGGCTCCGTGATCTTTGTGATCCTGCTGTTCGTTGTGCCGATCGTCATCGCCATAACCCTGGCGCCGGACGCGGCGGTCTATATGGAGCCGCCGCAGGTCGTCGAAGGACCGGTCGCTCCGGCCGCGCCGCCGCCGGATTGGGCGATGACGATGATCGTCTACGCCGTCTTCATCGTGCTCTCGCCGATCTTCGCCCTGATCTGGGCGCCGTATCAATCGGCTCTACTGCGTTCGATCGCCGCCGGGATCAGCCTGGATGAGGCCCGCTTCACCTTGAAGGCCGGCTCCCTGTCCCTGTGGTGGCTGACAGTCAGCAATCTGGCGATGATCTTCCTCAGCCTCGGCATCCTGACGCCGCTGGTCCAGGCGCGCACGGCGCGTTGGCTGATCCGCCGTCTCGGCGCGACGGGGAACGCCGATCTGGACGCCGCGCGCCAGGCCGGCTCCGGCCCGCGCACCGCCGAGGGGCTCGCGGACGCCTTCGGCTTCTCGTTCATCTGACGCCATGACCACGGTCCCGGCCCGATATTTCGACGGCGTTTCGGCGGCTTCCCACGCCGCCGAGGCCAGCTTTGACGGGCGCGTCCTGACCATCGGGATCGCAGGCGCGGTCCATGCCTGGCCGGTGCGCGAACTGTCGGTCGATATTCATGGCGGCGAGGCCCGGGTCTCGCGCCGGCGGGCCGACCAGCGGCTGGTTCTGTCCGAGCGTGACTGGGACGCCCTGACCGCCGGCCGCGACGTGCGCGTCCATAGCGCCGGCGGGGGAGGGGCCCTGGTCGTGGGTCTGATCGCCCTGGCCGCGGGCCTGGGGCTGTTTGTCTTCGTCGGCATGCCCGCCCTGTCCGGCCCGCTGGCGCGTGCGACCCCGCCGGACTACGAGCGCCGCATGGGAGAGAGCTACAACGCCCAGATCGGCGCCCTTTTCCCGGCCTGTGAGGATCCGGCCGGCCAGGCGGTGCTGGATGAACTGGGCGCGCGCATCGCGGCCCAGGCCCGGACCCCGTTCGACATCCGCGTCCGCGCGGTGCATGCGCCGATGGTCAACGCCTTCGCTCTGCCGGGGGGACACGTCCTGGTCACCGATCAGCTGATCGCGGAGGCCGAGAGCCCCGACGAACTGGCCGCAGTCCTCGCCCATGAGGTCGCCCATGTGGAGCGCCGCCACGTCATGCAGGCGGTCTGGCGCAGCCTGGGCGCCGGGGTCCTGCTGGACCTGGTGGTCGGCGGCGGCACCGGGGCCGGCCAGCAGGCGGTGCTGCTCGCGGGCCAGGCGTCCGAGCTCAGCTTCGGCCGCGAGGCCGAGCGCGAGGCCGACGAGATCGGCCGCGGCTATCTGCACAGCGCGGGCCTGTCATCGCGGGGCATGGCCCCCTTCTTTGAGCGCATGTCTGCGAGCGAGGGCCAGACGACCGAGGAGGTCGACGAGATGGCCGAGTGGTGGATGACCCACCCCAACACCGATCGCCGGGTTCGCGCGGCCCGCGCCGCCGAGCGCGACGGCGCCTCGGCCCTCTCACCGGCCCAGTGGGAGGTCCTGCGCGGGGTCTGCCTCGGCCAGGACGAAGACGGTCGACAGCCCTGGTTCGAGCGCCTGCCCATCCCCCGTCTGCCGGACGACGCCCCGCCGGCCAAGCCGGATCAGGTGCGCCAGAACCGATAGGCTGGCCGCCGGCCAGAGCCGCCGATCGACCGCCGCATAAAGGACCGGGACCATTTCGGCGATCGTGCGGTCGCCGGCCTTGAGCCGCTCGATGATCTGGGCCTCTCGCGCCAGCCGGTGCTCGATATAGGCGTCCAGGAACGGCCCAACGTCAGTGACCGGCGGCCCGTGGGTCGGCCACAGGGTGTCGAACCCGCGCGCGCGCGCCTGTTCAAGGCTGTCCAGATAGGCGTCCATGTCCCCGTCGGGCGGCACCACCACGCTGGTCGACCAGCCCATGATGTGATCGCCCGGGAACAGGGCGTGCTCCTCGATCAGGGCGAAGGCGAGATGATTGGACGCATGCCCGGGCGTGGCCATGGCCTCGATCGTCCAGCCCGGCCCCGAGACCTGTTCGCCGCCGGTCAGGATGACATCCGGCGAAAAGGCGTCGTCGGCCCCTTCCTCTCCCGTCGCCGTGGTGACGAGCGCCGGCGGGCGGGCGGCCAGGATCGGCGCGCCGCCGAGGGCGTCCGACAGCGGCCGGGCGAGGGGAGAGTGATCGCTGTGGGTGTGGGTCACCAGGATGTGGCTGACGGTCTCGCCTTCCACGGCTTTCAGCAGGGCCGCCAGATGCTCATCCAGCATGGGGCCCGGATCGATCACCGCCACGGTCCGGTGGCCCACGATGTAGGTTCCGGTCCCGGTGAAGGTGAAGGGCCCCGGATTGGCCGCCACCACCCGCCGGATCAGCGGCGAAACCTGATCGCAGCGGCCATAGGCGAAGTCGAAATCCCGGACATAGGGGATCACCGGGCGGTTCCCTGAGCGGCCGGCCATTCAGGCCCGGGGCTTGCGTTCATGCTTCGTAAACCCTTCCGGAGCGCCGTCCATGGCCCTTGCAGCCGCCCTTGTTGTATCAAATCGGCTCCAGCGCGTCGCCGCGGCCTTCCTGTGTCTTATGGCGGCACAGCTGTTCGCGGTCGCGTCCTGCACGCCGGAGCCTGCGCCCTACGCCGTGCGTGTGGCCGTCGAGTACTAGACGAACAGCGGAGCCAGATCGTAGCCGGCCTCCTGGCCCGCGGCGATGATGTCCTCGACCGGCCGGCCGGCCTTGACCTGGGTGATGGCCCAGGCCGCGCAGGACCGCATCCCCGACCGGCAGAAGGCGTGAATCCGCTGATCGTCGCCGTCCAGCGCCGTCTGCATGGCCATGACCGCTTCGGTGGTCGGTCGCCCCTGGTAGGGCGCGCTGACATAGCGCACGCCGGCGGCCCGGGCCGCCGCCTCGATCTCGGCGCCCGCCGGCTGACCGGGCTCCTCGCCGTCCGGCCGGTTGTTGATGATCAGGCTGACGCCCGAATCCGCCAGGGTTTGGACATCGCCGGCCTGGATCTGGGGCGAGACGGTGACGCGATCATCCAGGCGCCGCATCACTGCTCTCTCCGCACCCGGATGGCGGGCGCGTCGCCCACGTTCATCAGGAAGCTGCCCAGGGCCGCGCGTCGGACGACGGCAGGCTGACCGGCGCGGGGCCGGCCCCACATGCGGCCGTCGATTTGACGCCAGACCGAGCCGTCCTCCATGGTGAAGACCCACTCGTCGTCGCGGAACTCGCGCGCGGTGCGCACCACATATTCGACGTTGTCGATCTCCTCGACGATCACGCCTTCGCCACGATTGAACAGGTCCATGTTGGGCAGGGCGAAGCCGAACAGGCCACGCCGCGTCTCGTTCATTTGCTCGCGGTCCAGCACCACCACCTCGCCGGCGCGCTCGGCCTCGTCCAGGGCGGCGGCGGCGGCGTCATAGCAGGCCAGGCGCTGGGCCGGATCGGTCACGGGCCGGCAGGCCGCCAGCTGGTCAAGCACCTGCGCGCGCTCGGCGTCCTGCGCCTGGGCGGAGGTGGCGGCAAACGCCAGGACCGAGGCCCCGGCCAATACGATACGCTTCATCAAGGGGCCCTCCCGGGGCATTGGTTCGCGCCATTCTCCCCCAACCGGCGAAGCATGCAATCCCGGGTCTTCACGCGACGCGAATTTCGAAGACCGTCGCTAGGGTGTCGCACCCTTGTCGCACCTGTGGCGAGATTGCGACATGGCCAAAAGGAAAGGATTACAAGCAGGCAATGTAGTTGACCGGACTCGCCCGTGACTCATAACTGACACCATCCCGACAGGTGTCCGCTTGGCGGGAAGCAATTGCTTAGGCGGGGGGAAGTCGTCACTCGACGGGTTTCGCGCCGGGCTCAGGAGGTAGACCTTTGAAGATCCAGACCATTCGTGAGCGCCTGCTGGCGTCGACGATGATCGCCGGTGTCGCCATGGTGGCGATGGCCGCAACCCCTGCCATGGCGCAGGAAGACGAAGTCGATAGCATCGTCATCACCGGTTCGCGCATCCCGCAGCCGAACCTCGTCACCACCAGCCCCGTCACGCAAGTGACCGGCGAAGACGTCGACGTCGCCGGCGTCACCCGCGTCGAAGACCTGGTCAACCAGCTGCCGCAGGCCTTCGCTGCGCAGAACTCGACCGTGGCGAACGGCGCCACCGGCACCGCGACCGTCTCGCTGCGTAACCTCGGCGCCGACCGCACCCTGGTGCTGATCGACGGCCGCCGCATGGGCTACGGCTCGCCGAACGACGCCGCCGCCGACCTGAACCAGATCCCGGGTCAGCTGGTCGAGCGCGTTGAAGTCCTGACCGGCGGCGCCTCGGCCGTCTACGGTTCGGACGCCCTGGCCGGTGTCGTGAACTTCATCATGCGCCGCAACTTCGAAGGCGTGCAGCTGGACGTCCAGTACGGCTTCTATCAGCACAACAACGACTATGACGGCGTGGGCAACCTGCGCTCGGTCATCGCCGGCCGCGCCGCGACCAACCCGGCCCAGTTCTCGCTGCCCGACGACAACGTCATGGACGGCTTCAGCCGTGAAGCCACCCTGGTGATCGGCACCGGCACCGACGATGGCCGCGCCAACGTCACCGCCTACCTCGGCTACCGCAACAACGACTACGTCATCGGCGGTGAGCGCGACTACTCGTCCTGCTCGCTCGGCGGTTTCTCGGGCACGAACTTCACCTGCGGTGGTTCGGGCACGTCCTTCCCGGGTTCGTTCATTCACGGCGGTCCCGGCGCTGACGGCATTCCGGGCACGGCTGACGATGGTGCGACCCTTACGGTCGGCGCCGGCGGCACCTTCGTCCCGTTCGTGGCCGCCACCGGCCAGTACAACTTCGGTCCGCTGAACTACTTCCAGCGTCCGGACGAGCGCTACACCTTCGGCGCCTTCGCCGAGTACGAAATCAACGACCACGCCGAGGTCTACGCCGACCTGATGTTCTCCGACTATTCGTCGGTGGCCCAGATCGCGCCGTCGGGCATCTTCGGCAACACCTCGACCATCAACTGCGGCAACCCGCTGCTCTCGACCCAGCAATCGACGGCCATTGGCTGTTCGGCGGCTGACGTCGCGGCCGACAACTCGGTCTTCTTCATTCCGCTGCGCCGGAACGTCGAAGGTGGCGGCCGTCAGGACGACATCGGCTACCAGTCCTTCCGCATGGTCGGCGGCGTCCGCGGCCCGATCAACGACTTCTGGGCCTATGACGTCTTCGCCCAGTACTCGCGCGTCGAGCTGCAGCGGACCTACCGCAACGACTTCTCGGTGACCCGCATCGGTCGCGCCCTCGACGTCGTCGACGTCGGCGGCACCCCGACCTGCCGCTCGGTCGTCGACGGCACCGACCTGAACTGCGTGCCCTACGACATCTTCACCGGCGCTGGCCCGAGCCAGGCGGCCCTGGACTACCTCCAGATCCCGCTGATGCAGACCGGCCAGACCTCTCAACAGGTCGTGTCGGCCACCGTCACCGGTGACCTCGGCGGCTACGGCATGCAATCGCCGTGGGCCGGCCGTGGCGTTCAGGTCGCTCTCGGCGCCGAATACCGCCGCGATGAACTGTCCACCGAAACCGACGTGTCGTTCGCCACCGGCGACGGCGCGGGTCAGGGCGGCCCGACGATCGGCCTCTCGGGCGCCAACGACGTCTACGACCTGTTTGTCGAAGCCCAGATCCCGCTGGCCGAAGGTCAGGCTTTCGCCGACCAGATGTCGCTGGACTTCGCCTTCCGCTACTCGGACTACGAGCTGGGCGGCGAATCGAACTCCTACAAGATCGGCGCTGACTGGGCCCCGATCCCGGACGTTCGCTTCCGCGCTTCGTTCCAGCACGCCGTCCGCGCCGCGAACATCCTCGAGCTGTTCACGGCTCAGGGCCTCAACCTGTTCGACATGGACGACGATCCCTGCGACTTCACCGACCCGAACGGTGACGGCACCGCTGCCGCCGCCGCTTGTATCGGCGGTGGCGCCCACCAGGTGACCGCGGCTGAGTCCACCAGCGGCGTTCTGACCAGCCCCGCTGGCCAGTACAACTTCCTGCAGGGCGGTAACCCGAACCTGAGCCCGGAAGAAGCCGACACCTGGACCGTCGGCGTCGTCTTCCAGCCCTCGTTCCTGCCGCGCTTCAACGCCTCGATCGACTACTACAACATCGAGATCGAAGGCCTGGTCGGCACCATCGGCGCCCTGAACACCGTCAACGACTGCTACTTCAACAACATCGCCTCGGCCTGTTCGCTCATCACCCGCGACACGCCGACCGGTTCGCTGTGGCTGGGTGGCGGTCAGGTGGTCGACACCAACACCAACATCGGTGGCTTCACGACCTCGGGCGTGGACTTCAGCGCCAACTACGGCGTTGACCTGGCCGACTGGGGCATGGGCGACTACGGTGGCCTGAACTTCTCGTTCGTGGGTACGTGGCTGCGCGAGCTGGTCACCGACACGGGCCTGGGTCAGACCAACTCGGTCTATGACTGCGCCGGCTTCTACGCCAACCAGTGCGGCGTCCCGAACCCCGAATGGCGTCACCGCGCCCGGGTTTCGTGGGAATCGCCCTGGGCGTTCGAAGTGTCGGGCACCTGGCGCTACTACGGCGACGTCGAAATCGCCGTGCTCGGCGTCGACGGCAGCCTGAACAACGCTCCGGCCGCTCGTATCGACCGTACCTTCGATGCGATGAACTACTTCGACCTGGCTGCCACCTGGCAGGTTCGCGACACCACCGTCCTGCGCGCTGGCGTCAACAACATCCTGGATAGCGATCCGCCGCTGTCCTACTCGGTCGGCACCACCGGCAACAACAACACCTATCCGCAGCTTTACGATGCGATGGGTCGTTACTTCTTCTTCGGCCTGACCCAGGACTTCTAAGACCCGGGTCCGACGAAGTCGGAAACAAAGAGGGCGGCGGGGCTTAGGCGCCCCCGCCGTTCTTTTTTCCCCCGTCGAAGCGGGGGAAT
>JAEYWU010000006.1 GCA_023428785.1 Pseudomonadota bacterium | reverse complement strand
GCCGGACGCTGGGCGTCGGCGGAGGGGGCGGGGGCGTGGGGGTCGGTGGTGCTCATGCCGCCAGTTTGGGGGTGGTGGCGCGGGCGGGGATGAAGAGGCTGTCTGGCGGAGCTGGGCGCCCGTTCTTTCTCGTCATCCTCGGGCAAGGCGAAGCCGCGACCCGCACAGAAGGTGTCGTTGAGTGGCTTGTCCGGTCAGGGCTGAGCGGCGGACGATCCGACCCTCGGGTCAAGCCCGAGGGTGACGAGAAGGAAGAAGCATGCGCGCTGGGTTCCCGCTTTACTGCGAAGAGGAAGACTGCAGATCGACGTTACCCAATCGACCAGATTCGTGAGAAGTTTGGCTATGCAACCCATCGGCTTTCTTCAGGGACGATCCAACCGCGTCGACTATTGGACGAGCATTGCGATCGTGGTCGCATTGTCAGTCGGATTGCGGCTTCTGTTCCGAAGCAATGGCGCTTTGATTCAGGAGATGGTGCTAGTCATTATCGCTGTGCCACGCCTGCATGATGTCGGTCGCTCAGGCTGGTGGGCGGTAGTGGCTCTCGCAGTCGAATGGCTGATCGTTGTCGTGCTCGCTGCTGGAGCCCCGGAGATTTACGACGCGTATGCGCCGTGGATTCTCGGCTACGTCTTGCTGTGTGTAGTCCTTCTTGGCGCATGGAACGGCAATCCCGGTGAGAACCGGTTCGGTCCTCCACCCCCATCTGGACTGTCGTGGAAGAGATAGGATCGCGCGCCGACCATGATCCGCCACTCCCCCCTCCCGGCGGGCTTGAGCACTCGGCAAGCGGAGCGGCCGGTTGCGCGAAAGGGTGAGGGGCAAGCGATGCCCGCCGCCCTTCGAGTCTCGCCGGGAGAAGGAAACAGGTGCAGGCGACGCTACCCGCAAGCCCCAAACTCGGATAGGGCCGGAGGATGACATCCGCCGCTGCGCTGCCCAACACGCCCGAACACTACCAGGATGGCCGTGCGCGGCTGGCGGATCTGATCGTGCATCTGACGGGGCTGGCGCTGGCCTTGATCGGCGGCGGGATGCTGCTGGGGCTGGCGATCGGGTTCGGCCACATCGGCCGTCTGGCGGCGGCGGGGATTTATACCGCCGGGCTGGTGGCCATGCTGGCCCTGTCGACGGCCTATAATTTCGCGCCGGCGCGCTATCAGCCGCTGCTGCGCCGGTTCGACCACGCCGGCATCTTTCTGATGATCGCCGGCTGCTACACGCCGTTCACGACCCAGCATCTGACCGGGTCTTGGGCGATCTGGATGACGACGGCGGTCTGGTCGGTGGCTCTGTTCGGGGTGGCGGCCAAGCTGTTCATGCCGGGGCTGGCCAAGACCTTCTGGATCGCGGTCTATCTGGCGCTGGGCTGGCTGATGGTGATCGCCATCCAGCCGCTGTTCGAGAGCCTGGGGCTGGCGCCGCTGATCCTGATGGGGGTGGGCGGGCTGCTCTATACCGTCGGGGTCGGCTTCTACGCCCGCAAGACGATGCGGTTCCGGCGTGCGATCTGGCACGGCCATGTGGTCGCGGCCGCCGCCGTCCACTGGGTGGCGGTGCTGCTGGCGGTGATCAGCTAGGCGCCGGTCGAGGCAGGATGTCCTGGGTTTCGGCGACCCGGCGCAGGATGCGGTAGCACTCACAGGCCTCGGCCTCGAGAGCCGCTCGGTCCTGGATGCGGATGACGCCGCGATCATAGCGCAGCACCTTGGCGACCTTGAGGGGACGGGCGATCTCCACCACGGTCGTACGGGAATAGCCCAGGAGGCCGGCCAGGCCCTCCTGGGTGAAGCGCAGGGGCACGCCCGGGCTGAGGTCGGCGGCGGTGAGCAGCCAGCGCGCCAGACGCGCACGTGCTTCGTGACGGATGTTGCAGGCCGCACTCTGCGAGGCCTGGGCCTGATAGAAGCCGGTCAGAACCATCAGACGGCTTCGAAGGATGGAGTCCTCGCCCATCTGGCGGCGCAAGACCTCAGCCGGCAGCACCCAGGCGTCGCCGCCCGCGCGCACCGCCACGCCCCACTGGCACGGCTCGTCCGCCAGGGCAGGCGCCAGGCCTGACAGTCCCTCGCAGCCGATCACCGAGGTCTCGATCTCATGACCGGACCCGAGCGGCGCCAGATTGGCGAGCTGGCAGTCGATGGGAAAATGGACGGCCGGCACACGCGCCATGGGTTCGATGAGGCGTTGACCGACCGCCAGGGTGACGCGCCGCAGATCGGGATCAAGCCGGGCGCGTGTCTGGCGAGGTAGGCGCGCCAGAAAGTGATTGTCGGTGGGATGTCCGGCCGCGTGCCCGCTCATTGATCAGGCTTGATCTGGCAATCCAGCCCCTGCTTGCGTTGATCGTAAGTGTCAGGATGGTCATAGAGCTCGCGGGCCGCCTCGTCCGAAACCGGGTCGTTGCGGCGATCACGGGAGTGATAGCGCCAGGCCCCGTAGGCGAGAGCAGCCAGAAGAAGAAGCCCGCCGATGGGATAGGCGAGTTCCCATGCGAGAAATTCGGACATCAGTCGGTCTCCTTCTGCCCGGCGCGTCGAAGCTGGCCGATCTCCCGTTCTGTCGGGAAGCCGAAGAGGAACCACCCCTCTGCCATCAGTCGATCCGCCAGGACCATCGGGGGCAGAACGGGCCGGGCTTGGGGACCGTTCCCCTCTTCCAGGACGTCAGGTCCCATCAGGACTGAAGCTCGCCCGCCTTGCCGAGCTGGACGCGGGCGCTGTCGGATTGGCCGCCCTGCAGCGTGCGCGGCTCGGCTCGCTTGCCCGCCTGATACTCCTCCATGGCCGTGGCGCGGCGCTCGCGCATCCGGTCGGCCAGGGCGTCCATGTCGAGGCCCGCCGCGCGGGCCTGGGCGAACAGGCCCTCGACGTATTTCTCCTCCTCCTCGACGTGATGCTCGATCATTTCGGACAGGACGGTGACCTTGGCGTCGTAGAAGTCGTCTTCGGGGCTGGACGCCTCGATGTCGTTGATCATCAGCTTGGCGCCGTCGTGCTCAACGTAACTCTCGTCGAGCAGATCCTCCTCCACCCGGCCGCGGCAGGCGGGATAGAAAATCTCCTCCTCGATGGTCGCGTGGACCTTGAGTTCGAGACAGGCCTGTTCAGCGAGTTCGCGCTTGCGGTCGGGCGAGCGCGCCTTGTCGAAGGCCTCGAAGATTTCCTCGACCTTGCGATGGTCCGCCTTGAGCATGGCGACCGCGTCCATCTCTTCATAGCTCTGGGCCATGGTGTCCTCCTGCCTGTGAATCCGGCGGGAAAACGAGAAGCGGCGGTCGCCAGTTCCTATGTCGCCGCGGCGACGCAGGTGTCTCCGTCAGGCCGGCTCGAGCGAGCTCATGTCGATGACGAAGCGGTAGCGGACGTCGGACTTTTCCATGCGCTCGAAGGCGTGGTTGATCTCGTCCATGCGGATCATCTCGATTTCGGGGAGGATGTTTTTCTCGGCGCAGAAGTCGAGCATTTCCTGGGTCTCGGCGATGCCGCCGATGGGGGAGCCCGAGATGCGGCGACGGCCCATCAAGAGCGGCAGGCTGGACAGCTTGGGGATCGGGCCCAGCTGGCCGACCAGGACGAGCGAGCCGTCGACATCGAGCAGCGGCAGATAGTCCTGGAGGTCATGCTCGACCGGGACGGTGTCGATGATGAGATCCAGGCTGTTGCGGGCGGCCTTCATGGCCTCCTTGTCGGTCGAGACCAGCAGGGTGTCGGCGCCCAGAGCCCTGGCGTCGGCCTCCTTGTCGGCGGTGCGCGACAGGACCGTGACCTTGGCGCCCAGGCCGTGGGCCAGCTTGACCGCCATGTGGCCCAGGCCGCCCAGACCGATGACGCCGACGCGGGTCCCCTCTTCCACGCCCCAGGTCATCAGCGGCGACCAGGTGGTGATGCCGGCGCACAGCAGGGGCGCGGCCGCCGCCATGTCGAGGTTGCCCGGCAGGCGGAGGACGAACTCCTCGCGCACGACGATCGCCTGGGAATAGCCGCCGTAGGTGGGCGAGCCGTCCTGACGGTCGCGGCCGTTGTAGGTCTGGGTGTTGCCGTGGCGGCAGAGCTGTTCCTCGCCGTTGTCGCACTGGTCGCAGGACAGGCAGCTGTCGACCATGCAGCCCACCGCGACGCGGTCGCCGACCTTGTACTTCTTCACCGACGGGCCGACGGCGGTGACCAGGCCGACGATCTCGTGGCCGGGCACGACCGGATAGGCCGAGAAGCCCCAGTCGTTGCGCGCCTGGTGCAGGTCGGAGTGGCAGACGCCGCAGTATTTGATGTCGATGGCCACGTCGTTGTCGCGCAGATCGCGGCGCTCGAACGACCAGGGCGCCATGGGGGCGTCAGGGGACTGGGCGGCGTAAGCGAAGGTCTTCATAGGGCGTGGCTCCGGGATGCTGTGACGCTGTTCTAGCGCACGACAGGCGCGAGGATTAGCGGCATAAACGCGTGAGCGTCTATGAATGAACTTCATCAGTGAGGCAGGAACTCCATGAACCGGGATGATCTGGGCGATCTGAACGCCTTTGCGGCGGTGGCGGCCGGGGGAAGCTTCACGCGGGCGGCGGAGCGGTTGGGCCTGTCGCAATCGGCGTTGAGCCATGCGGTCAGGCGGCTGGAGGAACGGTTGGGTGTGCGGCTGCTGGCGCGGACGACGCGGCGGGTGGCGCCGACCGAGGCCGGCGAACGGCTGCTGAAGCGGCTGAACCCGGCGCTGGAAGACATCGCGGCCAGCCTGGTCGATGTGGCGGCCCTGACCGACGAGCCGTCGGGACTGGTCAGGATCGTGGCCTCGGACGACGCGGCGGAAAACCTGGTCTGGCCCCGGCTGGCGCCGCTGCTGGACCGGTATCCCAAGCTGGCCATCGAGGTGATGATCGAGAACCGCTTCACCGACATCGTTGCCGAGCGGTTCGACGCGGGCGTGCGGCTGGGGGAATCGATCGACCAGGACATGATCGCGGTCCAGATCGGGCCGGACCAGCGCATGGCGCTGGCGGCCTCGCCCGACTATCTGGCGCTGGCGGGCGCGCCGCAGAGCCCCAGGGATCTGACGGACCACGACTGCATCAATGTGCGGATCGGCTCCGGCCCGGTCTATGTGTGGGAGTTCGAAAAGGCCGGGCGGCCGCTGAACGTGCGGGTCGAGGGCCGGGTGACGGTGAATTCCGGCCGGATGGTGGTCGACGCGACCGAGCGCGGCCTGGGCCTGGGCTTTATGCCCGAGAGCTATTTCACAGACCGGTTCGAGACCGGCCGGCTGGTGCGCCTGCTCGACGACTGGTGCCCGCCCTATCCAGGGTTTCACCTCTATTATCCGAGCCGGAGACAGCAGACGGCGGGGTTCGCAAAGGTTGTGGAGGCGCTGCGGCTGAGGGGTGGTCCGTGAGGACTATGCGGATTTGACGGCCCGCTTGCGACGGGGCCGGCGCTTTGGGGCAAGCGCGTCGGTCGCCGGGACGGCTGCGGGACGGACCCCGGCGAGGGCCGCGAACGGCGAGTCCGGGCGCGGCGGCTTGATCTTTTCGGGCGGCTTGGGCGCGGTCTTCTTGAGCGCGGCGGCCACCGCCCTCGCCTGATCCTTGGTCCAGCCGAGAGCGGCCAGCACGTCCTCGGCCAGTGGCTTGCCCTGGGCCTCGCGGCGGGCTTCGGCCCAGCGGTCGAGGACGTCGGCGTCCAGCGTCAGGTCGCCCCCCCGGCGCTGGCCGTGGGCGGCGAGGCGGTGGGGGCTGTCGGGGGGGTGGAGGGTGGCGAAGGCGGCGAGGAAGGCGCGGGGGCGTTTGGTCTGGAGTTGCGGGAGCCAGAGAGAGTGGGCGCCGAGGTGGACGCCGAGCTCGCGCAAGCTCCGGCGTTCGACCTTGGACAGGG
>JAEYWU010000135.1 GCA_023428785.1 Pseudomonadota bacterium | reverse complement strand
GTGTAGAGCGCGCTGCTACCCATGAAGGTGGGGTTGAAGCCGAGCTTGCGGGCGGTGGCGATGGTGCCCACGGTCTCGCGGATGATGGTGCCGAGCACGACGAAGTCGCACTGCGCGGCGGCCAGCTTCTGCATCTGCGAGCCGAATTCGGTGGCACCGCGCTTGAAGCTGGCCTCTTCGGCCATTTCCATGCCGATGGACTTCAGGCCTTCCTTGGCACCGCGCACCACTTCCAGACCGAACTCGTCGTCCTGGTAGACGGTGCAGACCTTCTTGGCACCTTTTTCCTTCACCACCAGCGGCAGCGAGTTTTTCATCTGGTCGAAGTAGGTGGCCGCGAAGGAGTACTTGAGCTTGTGGAAGGGCTCGTACATTTCGCGCGCGGCGGTGATGGGGAAGAAGTTGATCACGTTCTTCTGGAACTGCACCGGCATCGCGGCCATGTTCTGCGCCGTGCCGATGTGACCGACCATCATGAAGATCTTGTCCTGGTTGACCAGCTTCTGCGCCGCCAGCACGGCGGTCTTGGGGTCGTACTTGCTGTCTTCCACCAGCAGCTTGAGCTTGCGGCCGTTGACGCCACCCTGCTCGTTGATTTCGTCCACGCGCAGCATCATGCGCAGGCGGGCCTGCTTGCCGAAGCCGGCGAGCGGGCCGGAGAGGTCCTGGATGGAGCCGAGGACGATTTCGTCCTTGCTCACGCCTTGCGACTGTGCGAAGGTGGCGCCGGCCGTGAGTGCCAGCGCGGCGGCGGTCAGAGTGAGTCGGGCTTTCATGGGGGCATGTCTCCTGGGTGGAAAAAACGGGGCGGCCGGATCAGCGGTACATGGCTTCGATCTGTTCGGCGTATTTCTGCTGCACCAGCTTGCGTTTGAGCTTCATGGTGGGCGTGAGTTCTTCGTCCTCGGCGGTCAGCTGGGTGTCGAGCAGCCAGAACTTCTTGATCTGCTCGACGCGGGCGAACTTCTTGTTGGTGGCGTCGATCACGTCCTGGATCAGCTGCTGCACCTCGGGGGAGCGTGTCAGGCTGGCGTAGTTGGAGAAGCGTACGTCGTTGTCCTGTGCAAACTTCTCCACGTTCTCCTGGTCGATCATGATGATCACGGTGAGGTAGGCCCGCTTGTCGCCGATCACCACCGCGTCGGTGATGTAGGGCGAGAACTTGAGTTCGTTCTCCAGTTCGCTGGGGGTGATGTTCTTGCCCCCTGCGGTGATGATGATGTCCTTCATGCGGTCGGTGATGCGGAAAAACCCTTCCTCATCCACCACGCCCACATCGCCCGTGTGCAGCCAGCCGTCTTTGTCGATGGTTTCGGCCGTCTTCTCGGGCAGGGTCAGGTAGCCCATGAACACGTGGGGCCCGCGCACCAGGATCTCGCCGGTCTGCGGGTCGAGCTTGACCTCGTTGTACTGCGCGGCCGGGCCGATGCTGCCGGGCTTGATGCGCTCGGCCGGGATGCCGGTGGAGGCGCCGCAGGTCTCGGTCATGCCCCAGACCTCCAGCATGGGCACGCCCAGCGCGAGGTACCAGCGCACCAGCTCGGGCGAGATCGGCGCGGCGCCGGTGACCAGGAAGCGCGCGCGGTGGATGCCGATCAGCTTGCGCACGTTGTCCAGCACCAGCAGGCGTGCGGCGCGGAACTGCCACTGCAGGCTGCCGGGCACGGCCTCACCCTTGAGCACATGGTCGGCCACGCGCTGGCCCACGCCGATGGCCCAGGCGTAGGCCGCCTGCTGCAGGCCGCTGGCTTCCTTGAGGGCGATCATCACGCCCGAATAGAACTTCTCCCACACGCGCGGCACGGCGGTGAACACGGTGGGCGCGATCTCGCGCACGTTCTCGGGCACGGTCTCGGGGTTCTCGACGAAGTTGAGCTTGGCCCCGGTGTAGAGCGAGAAGTACTCGCCGCCCATGCGCTCGGCGATGTGGCACAGCGGCAGGAAGCACATGCATTCGTCGCGCTCGTCGCGCGCGATCAGCGTGTTGTAGCCGCGCACGGTGTAGACCAGGCCCTGGTGCGCGTGCATGGCGCCCTTGGGCTTGCCGGTGGTGCCCGAGGTGTAGACCAAGATGGCCAGGTCGTCGGGCTTCACGGCGGCCACGCGCTGCTCCAGCGCCTTCGGGTGCTGGGCCAGGTGCTGGCGGCCAAGCTCGCGCAGTGCGTCCAGGCTGATGACCATGGGGTCGTGGAAGTCGCGCAGGCCGTCCATGTCGAACACCACGATCTTCTTCAGGCGCGGCAGGTGTTCGCGCACCTCCAGCGCCTTGTCCAGCTGCTCATCGTCTTCCACGAACAGCACGGTGGTGCCAGAGTCTTCGCTGAGGAACTGCACCTGTTCGGCCGCGTCGGTCGGGTAGATGCCATTCGACACGCCGTTGGCGCTGAGCACGGCGATGTCGCACAGCACCCACTCCACATTGGTGTTGGAGAGGATGGACGCAGTTTCGCGCGCATCGAAGCCGATGGCCAGCAGGCCGTGGCCGATCTCGCGCACCGCCTGGCCCACCTGGGTCCAGGTCCAGCTGCGCCAGATGCCGAATTCTTTCTGCCGTAACCAGATGTCGGGGCCGCGTTGTTGCACCGCGTTCCAGAAGATCGCGGGAATGGTGTCGCCGGGCATGACCACCTCGGTCTGCGGGCGGATGGCGGAGAGATCCCACAAGTAACTCATGCGCTCACCTCCAGTTCTTCTTCTTTTTCCAGCGGCGGGCGGCGCGCACGCCGGCTTCCTTCATGCCGAGGTAGAACTCCTTGATGT
>JAEYWU010000099.1 GCA_023428785.1 Pseudomonadota bacterium | reverse complement strand
GCGCCGACAGCGCCCTGCCCCTGAACTGTCCGCCCACGATCCTCATGGCCGATGTCTCTGGACCGGAACCGCGCCGCGATGCAACGGTTCAGCCCATGTTGGCCCTTCTGTCCCCATCCCACTGGTCCCAGGCCGCTCGCGCGGCGCGCGCCGGCCCCTATGTCGAGGGCGCCGCGACGACCCGTCCGTGGCTGCGCCTCCTCGCCTTCCTCGGCATCGGCGCGGCCCTCGTCTTCGGCATGGTCGTGGCCATGGGGGCCCTGGTCGCCGCGGCCAGCGCCGCCGGATGGATCGACATCCGCCTCCTCGCCCTGGAGGAGCCCGCCCAGTCCCTGGCCGACGAGACCAGTTTCGTGGCCATGCTGGCCATCGTCCTTTTCGGCCTGTCGATCGCCGTGCTCGGCGCGGCCATGATCGCCTACAGGCGCGGCCCCGGCGCCTTCCTGTGGCCCCGCCCGCGCGGCGGGATCGGCCTGTTCCTCGCCGGCTTCGCCGTCATGTTCGCGGTCTCGCTTGCCCTCTGGCCCGTCATGCAGTGGATGGAGCCCGGTGGCCCGGGCCCGCTACTCGATCCATCCGAGACCCTGAACGCCCGACTAACCTACGCGGGGGCCGCAGCCATCGGCCTGCTCATCGCCGCCGCGGCAGAGGAGATCGCCTTTCGCGGCGTCCTGCTTCGGATCACCTCAGGCTTCACCCAGCGACTCTGGCTGATCCTGCTGATCAACGGCGTGATCTTCTCGGCCTTCCACCTCGACCCCGACCCGGTCGCGTTCGTGGCCCGCGCGGCCTCGGGCGTGATCTGGTGCTGGGCCGCCGTCCGGCTCGGCAACCTGGCCTTCGCCATCGGGGCCCACCTGGCCAACAACCTCTTCATCGCGCTTCTGCTGGCGCCGATCTCGGAGGCCGCCATGACCGGCCGCGACATCCCCGTCGAGGTCCTCGTCCTGGAAGCCGTCACCCTGCTGGCGGTGCTGATCGCGGTCGAGGTCCTGGCCCGCCGGCGGAAAGCCTAGCTTCTCGGTTTGCGGGGCCCGCCCGAGCCGCCGGGTTTGCCGCCGCCGGGGCGACCGCCCGGACGCGGACCCGAGCGCGCCCCGCCGGGGCCCCGGGGCTTGAAGTCACCGCGCGGCCGGTCGCCGCCTTCACGCGGCTTGTAGTCGCGCTTGGGCCGGTCACCCGAGCCTTCGGTACGCGGCTTGTAGTCCCGCTTGGGACGATCACCGCCCTCGCCGTCGCGCGGCTTGTAGGTCCGCTTCGGACGATCACCGGCGCCCTCGCCACGCGGTTTGAAGTCCCGTTTGGGGCGATCGCCACCCTCGCCGTCGCGCGGCCGATAGCTGCGCTGAGGCCGATCACCGCCGCCTTCGCCTCGCGGCTTGAAATCGCGCTTGGGACGATCGCCGCTCTCACCGTCACGAGGCTTGAAGCTGCGCTGGGGCCGGCCGCCGCCTTCGCCACGCGGCTTGAAATCGCGGCGCGGCCGGTCGCCGTCCCGGGACTTGAAGTCCCGACGCGGGCGATCTCCCTCCTCGCGGCGACGCTCGCGGCGTTCGGAACTCTCGGCGTATCCGGCGGCCAGAGCTTCCTGGCGGGCCTGATGGGCGCGCACCTTGGACGGCTTCTTGGACGGGTCGGCCAGGGCCGAGGTCTTCTTGCGACCCGTCGTGGCCGGCAGGGCCTCGACGTCATCACCCTCGGGCAGGCTCTCCGGGTGGATCATGCTCGACAGTTGTTCGCGGATCACGCGCGGCCCGATCTCGGCCACCTCGCCCTCGGCCAGCGTTCCCAGCTGGAACGGCCCGTAGGACAGGCGGATCAACCGGTTCACGGTCACGCCCAGATGCTCCAGCACCTTGCGGACCTCGCGGTTCTTGCCCTCGGTCAGGGAGACGGTGATCCACAGGTTCGCCGGGGCCTTGCCGTCCGCCGACTTCTCCTTGGCCTTGTCCAGCGTCGCCTCGATCGGCCCATAGCGGACGCCCTCGATGGTGATGCCGTTCTTCAGCGTGTCCAGCTTTTCCTGCGTGACCTTGCCGCGCGCCCGCGCCCGATAGCGCCGCACCCAGCCCGTCGCCGGCAGTTCCAGCGCCCGCGCCAGCTCCCCGTCGTTGGTCAGCAGCAGCAGACCTTCGGAGTTGATATCCAGCCGGCCGATCTTGACCACGCGGGGCATGCCCTCAGGCAGGGCATCGAACACGGTCGGGCGGCCCGCCGGGTCCTTGGCCGCCGTGATCAGGCCCACCGTCTTGTGGAAGCGCCACACGCGCGTCGCCTCGGGGCGCTCGACCGGGCGGCCATCCAGGGTCACCACATCTTGCGCGCTGACCAGCACAGCGGGCGTGTCCAGAACCCGTCCGTTCACGGCGATCTTGCCCAGTCCAATCAGGCGCTCGACCTCGCGGCGCGAGGCGACACCGGCCCGCGCGAGACGCTTGGCGATGCGTTCCTTGCGGACGGGGGCGGCGGGCTCGGTCTTGGGCTTGTTCGGCTTGCCCTGGCCGAAGGACTTGGAGGGCGGCTTGCTCATGGCGCGGCCCTTACACGAGCGGGGGCCCCGCGCGAAGGGGCAAGGCGCTGGCCTTCGCGGCGAAACGCGGACAATACAGACCCATGGACGCCCCTTCCGACCTCCACCACATGCGCCGCGCCCTGGCCCTGGCCGCCCGCGCCGCCGATGCCGGCGAGGTGCCGGTCGGGGCTGTCATCGTCGATCCCGCGACCGGAGAGATCGTAGCCGAAGGCGCCAACGGTCCCATCGGCGCGCATGATCCGACCGCCCATGCGGAGATCGTCGCCATGCGGGCCGCCGCTCTGAAGCTGGGCAACTACCGCCTGACCGACCTCACCCTCTATGTGACGCTCGAGCCCTGCGCGATGTGCGCCGGGGCCATCAGCCATGCCCGGATCGGCCGGGTCGTCTGGGGCGCCGACGATCCCAAGGGTGGCGGGGTGCTGCACGGAGCCCAAGTCTTCGACCAGCCGACCTGCCACTGGCGACCCGCCACCGACAGCGGCCTCCTTGCCGACGAGGCGGCCGAACAACTGCGCGGCTTCTTCCGCGCCCGTCGCGCCCGGGGAACAGCGGCCGAACCGGAGCGTTGAGCGGCCATGAGAAGCACCGCGCTCGTCCTTGTGGCCACCCTGATCTTGCCGCTCGCCGCCTGCGGCGGTGAGGACGAGATGCCCGAAACCGGCGCCGAGGCGCGCCAGCGCATGGTCGACGCCAGCGTCGTCCGCGAGCGCACAGGGGCCGAGCTTCAGGACGCCATCGTCAACCGGATCGTGCGCGCCGAATACGCCTGCCTGAACGGCGAGCGGCTGTCGGTCGTCTTCGACAATCCGCGAGAGATGGTCACCATCCGCATGATTGACGGCACCGCCGTCGACCTGCGCCAGGAGCGCGCCGCCGACGGCTTTTGGTATCGCTCGGACCGTCACGAACTGCGCGGCGTCGGCAATGACGCGACCTGGAAAGCCCCGGAGCGCGACGAGACCGTCTGCGAGGCGCTGAGCTAGCTGAACGCCGCCAGACGGCGATCCAGCCCGTCGCGCACTTCCGGCCAGTCCTCGTCCGTGATCGAGAACATCACCGTGTCGCGCACCCGGCCGGTCCAGGTGATCTTGTGCCGCCGCAAGGTGGCCTCGCGCACGGCCCCCAGTTTGGCGATCGCCGCCTGGCTGCGCGCGTTCAGCCCGTCGGTGATGATCTCGACCCGAATGATCCCGTTGTCGAACGCGTGTTGAAGCATCAGGCGCTTCGAGGCCGGATTGGCCACGCCGCCCCGCGCCTGCGGATGAAAGACGGTCGAACCCAGCTCGACCCGCCGATGTTCGGACACGAGATCATGCAGGCTGGACGTGCCGACGACCCGCCCGTGCGACAGGTCGCGAACCGCATAGGCCGGGCCGCCGCCGCGCTCCATGTGAGCCACGCGGCCGTCGAACCAGCTGTCGAAGGCCTCGCCATAGGCGTTGCTGACCATGATCGACCATGCCGCCTCATCGACGCTGATGGCGGCCCGGACCTCTTCGCGCAGCGCCTCGGATAGCGGCTCGGCCCTGACCCAGCGGTTCTCGAGAACGGCTGCCTCGATCTTCACGCCAGCACGGCCCTGACTTCGGCTATATCGACGCCGCGCACGGCTTCGGCCCGGCCCAGCGCATCGGCCAGGATCAGGGTCGGCACGCCGCCCTCGGCCTTCTTGTCGCCGGCCATGCGCGCGATCAGGGCATCCGGCTCGAACAGGCCCACGGCCTCGACCTCGGTCGGCAGGCCGCACAGGGCCGTCAGCCGCTCAACGCGGCGCACATCCTCGGACGACACCCGCCCCAGCCGCTCCGACAGCCGGTACGCCAGCACGCAGCCCAGCGCTACCGCCTCGCCGTGCAGGATGCTGTCGGTCTCGTAGCCGGTCTCCGCCTCGATCGCGTGGGCGAAGGTATGGCCCAGGTTCAGCAGCGCGCGGCGGCCCTGTTCGGTCGGGTCCTCGGCCACGATCCCGGCCTTGATCTCGACAGAGCGCGAGACCGCATGTTCCAGATACAGGCTGTCGCGCCCCAGAACCTCCGGTGCATGGGTCTCCAGCCAGTCGAAAAAGTCGGCGTCGGCCAGCAGGGCCGCCTTGATGATCTCGGCCATTCCCGCGCGCATCTGCCGGTCCGGCAGGCTGTCCAGCACGTCCAGGTCGGCCAGCACCCGGCGCGGATGATGGAAGGCCCCGATCAGGTTCTTGCCGTGCGGCGTGTCCACCGCAGTCTTCCCGCCGACCGAGGAATCCACCTGGGCCAGCAGGGTCGTCGGCGCCTGGATCACCGGGATTCCGCGCATGTAGAGGGCCGCGGCCAGCCCCGCGAGGTCACCGACTACCCCGCCGCCCAGCGCCATCACAGCCGACTTTCGGTCCAACTTCAGCGACAGCAGCTGATCTAGGACGCCCGCCAGCATCCCCATGCTCTTGGACGCCTCGCCCGCCGGCACCGCCAGCAGGTCGGCCTCGATGCCCGCCCGGGTCAGGGCGTCCAGCACGCGCGGCCCGTGGATGTCGACCACCGTTTCGTCGGAGATCACCGCTAGTCGCGGCCGCGCCAGATAGGGCGCCACCTGCAGCGCGGCGTCCTCCAGCAGGTCGCGCCCGATCACCACCTGGTACGGCGCCACGCCCTCGGCCGAGATTTGAACGGTCTTCAAGTCGCACTCCCGGCGCAATGGGCCTCGAGGGCCGAGAGCACCGCCCGGACCGAGTCCCGGTGCGCCCCCTCCCCCGTCATGACGTGAACATCGGCGAGGGCATAGACCGGATAGCGGACCTCCGCGAGCCCGCTCAGAACCTGCACCGGATCCTTGCCGCGCAACAGCGGACGGGTGTCACGCCGCGTCGCCCGCTCGGCCAGCACCGCCAGCTCCGCCTTGAGCCAGACCGTCACCGCAGACGCCTTGAGCAGTTCGCGCGTCCCGTCGTGCATGAAGGCTCCGCCGCCCGTCGCCAACACCGCCGGGGGCCCTTCCAGGATGCGCTTGATGACCCGGTGTTCCCCCGCGCGGAACTCGGCCTCGCCCAGCTCAGCGAATATCTCCGAGACCGATCGTCCCGCCGCCTTTTCGATCTCGGTGTCCGCGTCGAAGAACGGCATCTCCAGCTGGCCGGCCAGGCGTCGGCCGACGGAGGATTTCCCAACCCCCATCAGCCCGACCAGGGCTATAGTGCGGCTCTTGATGTCGGAAGCTTCGGTCATGTGTCTGTACGGCTTTACACGAGGCGCGGCCCGCGTCGCCAGCGAAGCTGGGGCATGAGCGCCCGCATCGAGGCCTTTCTGGAGATGATGGCCGTCGAGCGCGACGCCTCGCCCCACACCCTGTCGGCCTATGAGCGCGATCTGACGGACGCCGAGGCCCGCCTCGACGGTGGTCTGGTCGGCGCGGACGAGGCCGCCATCGAGGCCTGGTACGCCGACCTGTCCCGGCGCGGACTGTCGCCGGCGACGGCGGCGCGCAAGCGGTCTTCGGTTCGCCAGTTCTATCGTTTCGCCATGCAGGAGGGCTGGCGGGCCGATGATCCCTCCCGCCGGCTGGCGGCGCCGCGGGCCGGCCGCGTCCTGCCGCGCACGCTCGACCGCGAGGCGGTCGGCCGCCTGCTTGTCGCCGCCCAAGATTCTGATGCCGGCGGCGCGGCCCGACTCGTCTGCCTGATCGAGCTGGCCTACGCCTCGGGCATGCGGGTCTCCGAGCTTCTGGGGCTGAAACTCGAGGCCGTGGCCCGCGACCCGGCCTATCTGACGGTGCGCGGCAAGGGGGGCAAGGAACGGCTGGCGCCTCTAAACGGTCCGGCCCGCGCGGCCATCCAGGCCTGGCTTCCGCTGCGGCGTCCGCCCGGCTCAGCCTGGCTGTTCCCGTCCAGCGGCAAGAGCGGACATCTGACGCCGCGACGCTTCGATCAGCTGCTGCGCGCCGCCGCCCTCAAGGCGGGGCTCGATCCCAAGGGCGTCAGCCCGCACGTCCTCAGGCATGCCTTCGCGACCCATCTCCTGGAAGGCGGCGTGGACCTGCGCGTGCTTCAGACCCTCCTCGGCCATGCCGACATCGCCACCACCCAGATCTACACCCATGTCGCGGGCGACCAGCTCGGCAAGGTCGTCGCCCGCCATCATCCGCTCGGCCGGCGCTCATCCGGCCAGGACTGACCTAGTCTTTCCGGGCCCGCTCGGTGGCGTTCAGGATTTCCTTGGCCAACTGTGGCCGGATCGGCCGACTGTCGTCGATACTATCAGAAAAGGTTGCGGCCCTGAGGATGGACGCCGCGCGTTTGTGGCCGACCATTGAAATGGCTTGATCCAGCGCTGCATCCACCGATGTGGTGGGTCCACGTGACATGGGGAGACCTCCCGACTCTCTTACTGTCGGATGTCACTATAGCGTCACAATTAGAGCGCGGACGACGCTCTGCCCCATTTTGGGGAGGCTCGAACCACAGGTAGTGTCACATCATCCGGTCAACCGCCGACGGCGGCGCCATGACGCGGCTGTCCACGGCGTTCAGCAACGCGGTGGCGATCTGGGGCCCCAGCTCGCGGTCGTCATAAATACTCTCGGCGAAAGCGGCGGCGCGCAACAGGCGCGCAGCTCCGGCGTGACCGACGACAGCGCGCGCATAGGCCAGCGCAGCGTCGATGGAAGTGTTCAGGCAGGCCGCCATCTCGTTACCCTCATGCGGAGGGTCTAGTCGGCGCCCACCGCAGCGTGAAAAACCCCCTGGAGCGCCTCCATGGCGCTGGCCAGGAAGAAGGCCGCACAGGCCAGGGCCACCAGGACCAGCAGAACTGCTCGGGCGATCCCGAGCAGGGATCGTTGACCGGCAGGAACCGCTGTCCCGCCTCCCGACGCCGGTCCGGTTTTCTCCGGAAGTGCGCTGGATCGCACCGACGACTGAGGCGCGGGGACAATAGCTGCGCCTTCCTCCGCGAGACCACGCGCCTGGCCCGCGTCTTCCGCAATCCCCCGTCTTTGGGGCCCCCCTAAATCTTGGGGGGGCGCCGCGCCCTCTTCGACGAGCAGCATCGTGGCCGCCTGGACGCGATTTTCGGCGCCCAGCCGGACGCAGACTTCCTTCAGCCGGCTGTCGATGGTGAGCGGCGATCGGCCCAACTCCTGGCCAATCTCCTTGGAGGAGCGTCCCTGGGCGACCAGCCTCAGGATCCGGCGGTCGATCTCAGACAGCCGGCTGATCGGCCGGTTGTCTTCAAGGTTCATGCCCACCGGCATACGGGTAACCACTTCTACTTCGAGGACCAGCCGTGGCGGAGAATCATCGCCTTGGCCAGCCCCAACCGCGTCACCGAGCGCTCACCCCCGGTAAAAAACGTATTCAAACAAGACGATCTCAGGAGCCGACCCGTTCCTCGTCTTCCAGAACCTCGGCAGCCTCCTCGTTCAGGGCCTGACCTTCGCGGCGCGGCTTGACGTAGGGCTGGGGCTGCGGCGTAGCCAGATTTCCGCGCATCAGATGGCGCCCGGCCTTCACATCGCCCTCGGCCACCTGCAGGTCGAATCGCTCGTCATCGCGTCGGCGGACATCGGCGATGGTCTCGGCCGCCTCGTCGTGGGAGAAGCCCAGGTCGATCAGGACCTGATGCGAGAAGGCCAGGGCGCTCTCGAAGGTCTCGCGCAGTTGATACTCGACGCCGGCCTGAACCAGCCTCAGCGAGTGCCCCCGATCGAAGGCGCGCACGAACAGCTTGGTCAGGGGAAACTCCGACTTCACCAGTTCGACGATGCGGTCGGCCACCTCGGGCTTTTCGACCGCGACCACGATGGTCTCCGCCTCTCCGGCGCCCGACGCATGCAGCACGTCCAGCCGCGCCCCGTCGCCGTAATAGACCTTGAAGCCGAAGTTGCCGGCCGCCTGGATCATCTCCACGTCGTTGTCGATGATCGACACGTCCACGTCGCGCGCCAGCAGCGGCTGGGACACGACCTGCCCGAACCGTCCGAAGCCGATGATCAGTACCCGTTCACGCAGATTGGCCGCGCGATCGACGCCCTCGGCGTCGTCCGGCGACAGCTCCTGACGCGGCAGAAACCGGCGCGCCGCCAGGGTCGTCAGGGGTGTCAGGGCCATCGACAGGATCACCACCGCCGTCGCCGCGGCCGAGACCCGCGCGTCGAATACGCCTGACATCAGGGCAGCGCCGTACAGGACGAAGGCGAACTCGCCGCCCTGCGCGAACAGGACGGCCCGCTCGATCGCCTCGTGGTCACGTGCGACGAACAACCGCGCCACCGCATAGATGGCCACCGCCTTCACCGCCATGAAGGCGATCACCCCGCCGATCACCAGCCGCCAGTCGACCAGCACCACGCTCATGTCGAGCGACATGCCGACGCTCAGGAAGAACAGCCCCAGAAGGATGGCTCGGAACGGCTCGACATCGGCCTCCAGCTGGTGCCGGAAGGTCGATTCCGACAGCAGCACCCCCGCCAGGAAGGCGCCCATGGCCATCGACAGCCCGCCCATGTCCATCAACAGGGCCGCCCCGACCACGACCAGCAGCGCCGCCGCCGTCATGACTTCACGTCCGCCCCAACGGGCCAGGAAGCCGAACACCGGGTTCATCAGATACCGGCCGGCGAAGAAGACGATGGCCAGGGCGCCGATCGCCAGTCCCACGGTCTGCCACAGGGGCGGCGCCGCCTCGGTCGCCACGCCGGTCGCCGAGGCGATGACGGCCACGATCGCCAGCAGCGGCACGATGGCCAGGTCCTCGAGCAGCAGGATCGAGACCGCCCTCTGCCCGGCCGGTGTGGCGATCTCGTTGCGCTCGTCGAGCATCTGCATGATCACCGCCGTCGACGACAGGACAAAGCCCATCGCCACGATGAAGGCCACCGGGATCGATAATCCCGCCGCCATGCCGGTCAGGGTCAGCAGAAGCCCCGCAGCCATCACCTGCGCGGCGCCGAGCCCGAAAATCTCGCGCCTGAGATTCCACAAGCGCCTCGGCCGCATCTCCAGGCCGATGATGAACAGGAAGATGACCACGCCGAACTCGGCGACGTGAAGGATGACCTCGGGCTCCTGGAACAGGCCCAGGCCGAACGGCCCGATCGCCAGGCCCGCGGCCAGGTACCCCAGCACCGATCCCAGCTGCAGCTTGCGGAACACCGGCACCGCCACCACGCCCGCCGCCAGCAGCGCGGCCATATGGCCCAGTCCCAGTCCCGTCGCGCCCTCGGCCATGCCGCATCCCCGTGTGCCTGATGGCGTACATATAAGGTTTATCCGCGCGCCGTCATCGTCCCGCGGCCCCGCGTCGAAGCGGGAGTCTGGCTGGTCTTTCCGTTTTCTTCTCTCGTCACCCTCGGGCTTGACCCGAGGGTGGACCATCCGTCGCTCAGCCTTGGCCGGTCAGGCCTCTCAACCCAAAGTCCGATCCTCGGGTCGCGGCTTCGCCTTGCCCGAGGATGACGAGTTGAACGGGTGCGCGAAAAAGAATCTCGCGAACCTTCGTCCCCGCCGCCTGGCCCCAGCCCTATCCTTCACGGGTCTCCACCGCAGGAGAGGCGTCTCGGATCCAGACACCGAAGCGGCGGCGGGGATCGGTCGAGCGGGAAAGCTTGGACGCAAGCGACGGACTATGGCCCTCGCGCTGGTTGACATGCTGACTGGCCTTGCGGCGACGACGTCCGGCGTGGTCCAGGCGACTGGCCTCCAAGCCAATGGAGGCGCCCGGCGGGGTTCTGGTC
>JAEYWU010000094.1 GCA_023428785.1 Pseudomonadota bacterium | reverse complement strand
GTCTTCAGCCGCTCCATCCACGGGCCGGGTCGCGGCAGGCGACGCAACAGGCCGGGCGACAGGCTGACGATCACGAAGGGCAGGGCCAGACCCAGTCCCAGCATCAGGAAGACCACCAGCGCCATCGGCCACGGCATGACCAGGGCGGCGCCGAGCGCGAAGGCCATGAAGGGCGCGGTGCAGGGCGCGGCCACCACGACGGCCAGAACGCCGGTCAGGGCCGAGCCGGCCCAGGGGCTGAAGCGGGCGAGCGGGCCTTCAAGGCTGCCTTGCGCTTCTGCGCCGAGGCGCTGGGCCGAGGCTCCAACGTGAAAGGCGCCAGACAGGTTTAGGCCAGCCGCCAGCATGATGAGTGCGAGCGCCGCGACCACGGTCGGGTTCTGGAGCTGGAAGCCCCAGCCGGCCGCCTCGCCTCCGGCGCGCAGCCCGATGAGCAGGCCGCCAAGAGCCAGGAAGGCGAACAGCACGCCTGCCATGAAGGCCAGACCTTCGGTCCGGGCGCTGGCGGGGCGAGCGGCCGCTCCGGCCAGGCTGGCGGCCTTCATCGACAGGATTGGGAAGACGCAGGGCATGATGTTCAGGATCAGCCCGCCAAGGAAGGCGAACAGGGCTGCCTGGAGCAGGTCCATCCCGGGATCGACCGATCCGAGCGGGCCGTTAAGGGCGGCCGGCTGGGCCGAACCCAATCCATGCGAGCCGGGGGGCGGGGCGCCGGCCTCGAGTTCGACGCGCCAGGCGCCAGCCGGGGTCGACAGGATGCCGGAGATCGGCGCTGAGAGCGCGACGAGGCTCTGCGCCGCCGGGGCTGACAGGATCAGGCCGCGCGGCCCCCGCTCGACCCGCTGGACGGCGGCCTGATCGATGACGTTTGGCCGATCGGGAAGGAAATAGGCCCCGTCGGCGTCGATGCCGGCCAGTTCGTCTCCGGTGAAGGCGAAGCTGACCACGCCGCCCGCGCTGGAGAAAAGGCCCTGGATCGCGGAGGGTTGGGGCGCGGTCTCCAGCGCTCGCGAGACGATTCCGCCCCAGCGGGCGTCGAGGCCCGGCCGACCCTCGCGGATCGGAAGCTCCAGAGACAGGGACGCCTGTTCGGGGATGCACAGGGTGGCCGAGCAGACGAAGAAAAGGGCCTCGACCCTGATCGGCAGCGAGCCGCCAACCGGGGCGAAGGCCGGGACCTCGACCGGGACGGGGGTCACGACCCGGCCTTCATAGGCGTAGCTGGAAAAGCGGTCTTCCCCCGCGACGGTCAGGATGCGTCCCGGCAGGGGCCAGATGGGCTCACCGATCCGGAAGCCCGGCGGAGGGGTGAAGGTCAGTTCGGTGGCCTGACCGACGTCGCCGGGATTGATCCAGTAGGTATGCCAGTCGGGGTCGATGTCCTGGATGACCGCGACATAGACGGTGGATCCGGGAACGGCCCATTCGGACTGGCGCACCAGCTCGGCGCGCAGGTGGCCAGTGTCCACGGACTGGGCCGCCGCCGGGAGCGGGGCCAGGACGGTCAGGGCGAGGAGGAAGGCGATCAGCCGGGAGAGCATGGCGGACGGCTAGGCCGATCATCACCGCTCGACAAGGGCGCCGATTGGCGCTGAAAGGAAGTTGTCAATCAGGACGGAGGCTAGGCCATGACCGTGAATCGCCAGTGGGTGCTCAAGAATCGACCTTTCGGGGACCTCAAGGACGGCGATCTGGAGCTGGTCGAGGCGCCGATCGCTGAACCCGGCGACGGTGAGGTCCTGATCCGGACCCTTTATCTGTCGCTGGATCCAACCAACCGGACCTGGATGAACGACAGCGAAGGCTATCTGCCGCCGGTGCAGATCGGCGCGGTCATGCGGGGCCTGTCGCTGGGCGTGGTCGAGAAGTCCAAGTCCGATCGGTTCGCCGTGGGCGATGTGGTCACCACAGCAGCGGGCGGCTGGGCCGATTATGCGGTCGTCCCGGACGCGACCGTGGGCAAGGTGCATCGATTCCCGGGCCTGCCGCTGACGGCGAACATGTCGGTGCTCGGCATGACAGGCATGACGGCCTACTTCGGCGTGACCGATGTGCTCCAGCCGCAGCCGGGCGAGACGATGGTGATTTCGGCTGCGGCGGGCGCCGTCGGCTCGATCGCCGGCCAGATCGCCAAGCAGAAGGGCGCCCGGGTCATCGGCATCGCCGGCGGCCCGGCCAAATGCGCCTGGCTGACCGACGAACTCGGGTTCGACGCGGCCATCGACTACAAGAACGAGAAGGTCGGCGCGGCGCTCGATCGCTTGGCGCCCGAGGGCGTCGAGATGAATTTCGAGAACGTCGGCGGCGACATCATGAACTCGGTCTGGAACCGGATGAAGGTCCATGGCCGCATCGCCGTCTGCGGCATGATCTCGGCTTATAACGCCACCTCGGCGCCCAAGCCGCCGAACCTGGCCCGGATCATCACCCACCGGATGAAGGTGCAGGGCTTCCTGGTTCTGGACTACCAGTCCCGCGCCCGGGAGATGGTCGCCGAGATGGGTCCGTGGCTTGCCGACGGCTCGCTGAAATGGAAGGTCCATGTCGACGAAGGGCTGGAAGGCGCGGTCGCCTCGTTGAATCGCTTGTTCACCGGAGCGCATGACGGCAAGCTGCTCGTCCGCGTTTCGGAGGAACCGTGAGCGAAGACTTCCTCGTCCATTTTGACGACCTTGAGGTCGGCCAGGTCGTGAACCTGGGGACCTGTGCGGTTGACGCCGATGCGGTGGCTGAATTCAGCCGCCGCTTCGCACCCGGCTGGGATGCGGCCCAGGGCGCGCCGGACGCCCTAGTGTTCGCCTACTGGTCGCGGCTGGAAACTGACTGTGCCAAGGGCTGGGCCCGATCCAAGTCGCTGGCGGTCGACGCCCTGCGGTTCGCGCGGACCCCCCCGGCCGGAGAGCTGATGCGAGGGCGGATGACCGTCATGGGCAAGGACCCCGTCGGCGACGAGAGGGGCGTTATCATTGCCCAGCAGGACCTTCTGGATGAGGCCGGGCGGCTGATCTTTTCGTGCCTGACCCGGGCGGTCTTCCTCAGGCGCTAGTCTGCCGCTCAAGGCGCCAGAGTAGACGGTGGACCAAAAAGGGTCCCCTGCACGGTGACAGACAGGGACGCCGAGGCGTCACCTGAGGGCTGTTCGCGGGCTGCTGAAGCGCGCGCGCGGGGCTGAAATGTCAAAGACCGCAAGGCCGCACGCGATCTTCAGTGCGACACCTCAAAGATCATAGTCAGGACAACGACGACGGGGACGAAGCGACGTTTCCAGGCGTCAGACCCGTATCGAGAATGGCGGGATTACACGGTCGGGGAGCGACAGGATTGGTGGTGGTTTCCACCCTCCGGGTACACGTCCGACGCCTCGCGGACAAAGAAAAAGCCCCGGCGGAGCGATCCGCCGGGGCTTTTCCTGTTTCAGACGCTGACCGCGATCAGGCGTTGGCCGCTGGGCGCATCCGCGCGGCGCGCTCCATGGCGACGGCGATCAGGCGATCCCAGCCGAGCAGCGACGTCATGTGGGCGTAGATCTGGCCCAGGGCGCCGTTGTCGCGTAGCTCGATGTACTTCTTCTGGCTGAGCTTGTTCAGCTTCTCTTCCGAGACGGCCCAGTAGTCGGCGATCTTCTGGGGAGCGCCGGCCGAGCCATCGGGATTGCGCGGGGTGAAGGTCGCCTCGCGCTGGTCCAGCAGGTCGTTCTCTTCCAGCAGGTTCATGAAGGAGACGGTGCGCTGACGCTCGGTCTCGAACTCGTTGCAGAACTGCATGGCCTGCTGGGTGTAGTCCGAGGGCTTGCCGTCGTTGAAGAACGGGACGTCGTACTGCTCGCCGACGAACTCGGCGCCACGATCCACGCACAGGATCAGGCGGTCGGAGTTCTGTTCGTTGGCGTAGACGAACGGATAGCGGCGGACGAAGGCCGGGACATAGGCCTCGGGGCGGAAGTCTCCCTTTTCGTCGATGAACAGGTTCTCGCCCTGGCGCAGGCCCATGACCGCCAGCGGCGACTTGGTCTCATTGCCGATGAAGACGATCGGGTAGGACAGGCTGCACGGGGCGAACTCGGTGACCGTCAGCGGCACGATGTGCGACTGGGAGACGAAGGCGTAGGGGTGGTCCACGCGCTTCACGCCCAGCGAGCCGTGATGCTCCGGCGTCAGGGGCTCGGGGTTCTTGTAGTAGAGCACATTGCCCGTCATCTGGGCGGCGAGCGGCGACTGGTCCATGGAATTCTGCGAGTCCGGCGCAATGAAAGGTCCGGGCTTCTAGCCCAGTCCCGGGGCGGCGGGGCG
>JAEYWU010000067.1 GCA_023428785.1 Pseudomonadota bacterium | reverse complement strand
GGGGGGCTGGGCAAGACCGGTGGTCCCGGTGAAACCCAGATCGAACTGGACCGGCGGCGCGCGATCTATGGGCGTTCGGCTCACGCACCCTCATCGTCGGCGTCGGGTTCGTACAGCTGAACCGGCGCCGAAGGCATGATCGTGGAAATGGCGTGCTTGTAGACCAGCTGGCTCTGGCCGTCGCGGCGCAACAGCACGCAGAAATTGTCGAACCAGGTCACCACGCCCTGCAGCTTGACGCCGTTCACGAGGAAGATGGTCAGGGGGGTGCGGGTCTTGCGCACACTGTTCAGGAACGCGTCCTGCAGGTTCTGTTTTTTGTCGCCGGACATGGCGGCTCTCCCGATCGATCGAGGCGGACACCCCGCCTCACACACACGAAAGCCAAGCTAGGGACAAGCGGCGGTCGGGGCAATGCCCCTAGACGGCTTCGGCCTCTGTTCTTTCGAGGTAAAGTTCACGCAGGCGCAGCGAGACCCGCCCCGGCTTGCCGTCACCGATCTTGGAGCCGTCGATGGCGACGACCGGCGTCGCAAAACCCGAGGCGTTGGTGAAGAAGGCCTCGCGGGCCGACTTGACCTCGTCGACGCCGAAGCCGCGCTCCTCGAAGGTCAGCCCTTCTTCGGCGGCCAGCTTCACAATGGCCGCACGTGTGATGCCGCGCAGGATGTTGGCCTGGGTGTCGCGGGTGCGCAGGACGCCGTCCTTGTCCACGATCCAGGCGTTCGACGCCGTGCCCTCGGTGACGAGGCCCATCTCGTCCAGCAACCAGGCATCGCCTGCCCCGGCGTCCAGCGCCTCCTGCTTGGCCAGGATATTGGGCAGGAGCCCGACCGTCTTGATGTCGCAGCGGCCCCAGCGATTGTCGGGGCGGGTCACCACCGTGATGCCCTTCGCGGCGTTGGCCTCGGCCTTGGTCCGGTTCAGGGACTTGGCCGTCACCACAACGGACGGCGGCGTATCGGCGGACGGAAAGGCGTGGTCGCGCGGCGCCGTGCCGCGGCTGATCTGCAGATAGACCAGGCCGTTGCGAACGCGGTTCCGCCGGACCGTCTCGCGAAGCACCTGGGTCAGGGCCGCCCGGCTCATCGGGTGGGCGATGCGCAGTTCATCCAGACTGCGCTCCAGCCGGGCCATGTGGCCCTCGTAGTCCATCAGCCGGCCGTCGGTGACGCCCCAGACCTCATAGACGGCATCGGCGAACTGATAGCCCCGGTCCTCGATGTGGACAGCAGCTTCCGACTTGGGACCGTAACGGCCGTTGACGTAGGCGACGCGCGACATCAGCCCTCCTCGCCTTCGATCTCATCCTCACCTCCGCGCGCGGGCGCCACACCCAGCGATTTGAGTTTACGGTGCAGGGCCGACCGCTCCATGCCGATGAAGGCGGCGGTGCGCGAAATATTGCCGCCGAACCGCAGGATCTGGGCTGAGAGATATTCCCGTTCAAAGACTTCGCGCGCTTCCCTCAGAGGCAAGGCGATAATCCGCTCGGGCCCCATCGAGCCCGCCTGGCCGGCCTGGGCCACTTCCTGGGGGAGCATCTCGGCGGTGATCGGCTCGGACGGATCGCCGGTCGCCAGGATCAGCAGGCGTTCGATGTTATTGCGCAGCTGGCGCACGTTGCCGGGCCAGTCGTGGACCTGGAGCGTGGCGATCGCGTCATCGCCCAGGCGACGCGGCGGCATCCCCTGCGCCGAAGCGATGGTGGCGATGAAGTGCTCCACCAGTTCCGGCACGTCCTCGCGCCGCTCCGACAGACCCGGCACCCGGATCGGCACGACGTTCAGACGGTGAAACAGGTCCTCGCGGAAACGCCCGTCTGCGATTTCGATGCGCGGGTCCTTAGAGGTCGAGGAAATCACCCGCACATCGACCTGCACGTCCTGATCACCGCCGACCCGGCGGAAGCGCTGCTCGACCAGCACCCGCAGGATGCGGCTCTGGCTTTCCAGCGGCATGTCGATGACTTCGTCGAGATAGAGCGTCCCGCCGTGGGCGCGTTCGAATACGCCGATCTTGCGCGGACGACCGCCCTCGCCTTCCTCGCCGAACAGCTCGATGTCCAGGCGCTCGGGCGTCATCCCGGCGGCCGAGATGGCCACGAACTCGCTGCGCGAGCGCGGGCTGTTGTCGTGGATCAGGCGCGCGACCAGCTCCTTGCCCGATCCGGGCGGGCCCGAGACGAGGATGCGGCTGTTGGCCGGGGCCACCTTGCCGACCGTGGCGCGCAGCTGTTGGGCCACCGCCGACTTGCCGATCAGGCCGTCCGGCACCAGCGCCCGCGCCCGCAGCATGCGGTTCTCACGCTTGAGGGTCGCCTGTTCCAGCGCCCGGTCCACCACCACCAGCAAGCGGTCGGACTTGAAGGGCTTTTCGATGAAGTCATAGGCCCCGCGCCGCAGCGCGCTGACGGCGGTTTCGATGTTGCCGTGTCCCGAGATCATGATCACCGGCAAGTCCGGATCGAGCCCCTTGACCATGTCGAGCAGTTCCAGCCCGTCCATGCCCCCGCCCTGCATCCAGATGTCCAGCACCATCAGGGCCGGCTTGCGCGCCTTGATGGCGGCCAGCGCCATGTCAGCGTTCGAGGCCGTCCGGACCGAATAGCCCTCGTCCTCCAAAAGTCCGGACACCAGGTCGCGGATGTCCGCCTCGTCATCGACCACCAGGACGTCCGCATTCGCCTTGCCGCTCATATCAAGCTGCCTCTTCCTGCGTTTGGCCCGCGGGCCGTTCGTTTCGGGGGAATCTCAGACACACGCGCGCACCGCTCAGGTCCACGGCGTCGGCCAGCGCCAGATCGCCGCCGTGGTCCTCAAGGATGCGCTTGACGATGGCCAGGCCCAGGCCCGTACCCTTCTCGCGCGTGGTGACATAGGGTTCGACCAGCCGGTCCCGGTCGCGGGTCGGCAGTCCGACGCCGTCGTCCTCGATCACATAGGTCAGGGCATCGTCGCTGAGCGAGATCGAGGCCCTCAGCCGTCCGCCGCTCGATGGATCGTCCGCGAGCTTGGCCGAGACCGATTCCGCGCCGTTTTTGAGCACGTTCGTGAGCGCCTGGGCGACCATGCGGCCGTCGCAAACCAGCCGCACATCCGGCAGAGGCTCGCTCAGTTCGACTGTCACGTCCGGCGAGCCGACGCGCCGGGCGAAGATCGCCTCGCGCAGCAGTTCAGCCGCGTCTTCCTCAGCGAACTTGGGCGCCGGCATCCGCGCGAAGGACGAGAACTCGTCCACCATCCGGCCGATGTCCTCGACCTGCCGCACGATCGTGTCGGTGCAGCGGTCGAAGGTCTCCACGTCGTCCTGAACCATTGGCCGGTACTTGCGGCGAAGCCGCTCGGCCGACAGCTGGATCGGCGTCAGCGGGTTCTTGATCTCATGGGCGATGCGACGCGCCACGTCGCGCCAGGCGGCGTTTCTCTGGGCCGTCATCAGGCGGGTGATGTCGTCGAAGGTCAGCACCACCTCGCCGGCCGCCCCGCCCGAAGCCCGCACACGCAGGCGGCGTGTCTCGGCGTCGCGCGAGACGTCGATGTCCTCTTCTGAGCCCGACACGGCCTGGGCCAGGGCCGCCAGTTCGGGCGCCACCTTGCCGATCGGCTTGCCCATGACGTCGGACTGACGCAGGTCCAGCAGGCGTGCCGCCTGCTCGTTCATGGCCGAGACGCGGCCCTTGCGGTCCAGGCCGATCACGCCGGCCGAGACGCCCGACAGCACGGTCTCAATGAAGCGCGAGCGGTTCTGGGCCTCGGTCGAGGCGTCCTTCAGGGCCGACTGCTGGGCCCCCAGATCCTCCGTCATCTTGTTGAAGGCGCGTGACAGCACCGCGATCTCGCCGGGATCGTTCTCAGCCTCGACGCGGGCCGACAGATCGCCCGACGCGACCCGGTGCGCGGCCTGAACCAGCCGCCCGACCGGCGCCGAGATCGCCGAGGCCGCCGACAGGCCCAGCCAGATCGCCCCGACCAGCACCAAGAGCGCGGTCTCGAAATACGACAGCAGGAAGGTCGCCTGCAGTTGTCCGCGCGTCTCCTCGGCCTCGCGGTAGGCCTGGATCGAGCGCGCGCCCTCGTTCAACCCGGCCAGCATCCCCTCGGGCAGCGGCCGCAGCACATAGAGATAGGCGTCGCCATAGCCGTCGAGCGGATAAAGGGCGCGGATCACGTCCGGGTTCTCGGTGACCGCCAGCGGCACATCACCACCCGCTGCCGCCAGCGAAAGGTCTCCCGGGGGCGGGGCCAGGAAGGCTGGGGCTCCCGGCTGCTCGCCGCGCGCCAGGATCTGCCCCTCGCCGTCCAGCACATAGAGGGCCGGATAACCGAAGAACTCACCTATCCCCGCTAGCGCCGAGCTGTAGCGGAGGCGATCCGGAAACAGGGCCATTACCTCGGGCCGGGCCAGCTCGCTGGCCATGGTCACCAGGTCCTGTTCCAGCTCCTCGCTGACATCGCGCACATAGCTGCCGCCGATCTCGGCGGAGTTCTCGACGGCGGAGCGGACATTGGCGCTGAACCAGCCCTCCACGCCCCGGTTCACCAGCACGCCGAACACCAGGGCGACCAGAACCGCCGGTACGACGGCCACGACGGAGAACAGGACCACGAACCGGAGATGCAGACGGGCGCCTGCATCGTCCGCCTGTTCGCGGACCAGCGCCCAGACCCGCAGGGTGACCGCCACGGCCAGGGCCGTGATCAGCAACAGGTTGATCAGAAGAACGATCAGGATCGGCCGGCTGGCCGAAACGATGCCGCCCGCCTCGCCCGTGGCCGGGGCCGAGGCCACGAGCCAGACACCTGCGGCGGTCACCAGAGCGGCCAGCCCATAGACGCTGCCAAACACGTATCGCGCGCGGCGATCGGTCAACCAACCCAGGGCCCGCCCGGCCCAGCCGGAGGGCCTGACGACAGGCTCGGTCTTGGCCATAGCCGAAGGCATCCCTCGGCTATGGCCTGACTGTGGTTTCAAATCAACAGTGTTGTTGCCGCAATGTGTCAGGCAGCCGCCTGACGCGACGGCCTCCACAGGGCGGTGAGTTCCGCCTCGACCTCGGCCGGGTCTTCCAGGCGACACAGGCGAGCCTTGTCGACGCGTCGCACGGCCGGATCGGGATCATAGTCCGAGCCCTCGACGTACCAGCCGAGATGCTTGCGGAACATCTTCAGCCCCAGGCGCTCGCCATAGAAGGCCAGCGACCGGCGGAAGTGGCGGATGACGATCTCCAGACGCGCCTCGAGATCGGGCTCGACGAAAGCCTCCCCCGCCAGGCCCCGCTCGATCGCGCCGGCGATCCACGGACGGCCCTGCACGCCCCGGCCCAGCATGACCGCGTCGGCGCCCGACCGCTCCATGGCCCGTTTCGCGGTGTCCGGATCGCCTATGTCGCCATTGACCACCAGCGGAATGGCGATCGCCTCACGCACGGCCCTCACCGCGTCCCAGTCGGCAGCGTCTGAATAGAACTGCTGGCGGGTGCGGCCGTGGATGGTCACAGTCTTGACCCCGATCTCCTCTGCGCATCGGGCCAGCACCGGCGCATTCAGGCTCGAATGGTCCCAGCCCAGCCGGGTCTTCAGGGTCACCGGCCGTGAGGTCGCGCCGACGACCGCCTCGAGGATGGCGCAGGCCCGGTCCAGATCACGCAGAAGGGCCGAGCCCGACGCGATCCCCGTGACCTCCTTGGCCGGGCAGCCGAAGTTCAGATCGATAATGTCGGCGCCGGCCTTCTCGGCCATGCGCGCGCCCTCAGCCATCATGTCGGGCCTGGCGCCGACCAGCTGGATTACGGTCAGACCCAGCCCCTCGCCGACGGCGGCGCGCCGCACCACATCGGGCCGGCCCCGTGCCAGCTCGGCCGAAGCCACCATCTCGGTCGCGACATAGGGCGCGCCGAGCTCAGCCGCGGTCTGCCGGAATGGCAGGTCGGTGATGCCGGTCATGGGCGCGGTCAGCACCCGTCCGGGCACCGTCACGTCGCCGATTGTCAGGGGCGCGGTCATGGCGGCGGCTTTTCGCTCGCCAATCGGTCCGCGTCCAGTCTAGGGGAGGTCATGAGCTTCACCGCCATCGTCGTCGCCGCCGGGTCAGGAACCCGCTCGGGCGGGCCCAAGCAATGGCGTCCGCTGGGCGGCCGCCCGGTCGTGCGCTGGTCGGTCCAAGCCTTCCTCGACGCCGGGGCCGAGGCCGTAATCGTGGTCATTCCCACCGGCGAAGAGGCGCGCGCCGACAAGGCGCTGGAAGGCCTTCAGGGCTGGCGGACGGTCTCCGGCGGCGCCGAGCGGGCGGATTCGGTCCGCGCGGGCCTAGCCCTGGCCAATCCGGCGCTTCCGGTTCTGGTGCATGACGCCGCACGCCCGCTGGTGTCCAAAGCAGTCATTGAACGGTTGCTGGAGGCCGTTTCGTCCGCTTCTGCGGCCGCGCCCGCCCTGTCCGTCGCCGATACCCTTAAGGCCGCCGACGACGGCCGTGTCAGCCACACCGTGGACCGCAGCGGCCTGTGGCGGGCCCAGACACCCCAGGCGTTTGCACCCGCCGCGCTTCAGGCGGCCTATGAGGGCTGGTCGGGCGACCAGTCTCCCACCGACGATCTGGCCGTGGTCGAGGCGGCCGGCGGCGAGGTCAGTCTGATCCCCGGCGATCCATGCCTGATGAAACTGACCTTCCCGGAGGATTTCGCCATGGCCGAGGCCCTGATCGGTCGCCAGACCGTGACCCGTGTCGGCACGGGCTATGACGTGCACCGGCTGGGTCCCGGTGGCTCGGTCTGGCTGTGCGGCGTCGAGGTGCCCCATACTCACGGGCTGGTCGGCCATTCCGACGCCGATGTCGGGCTGCACGCCCTGACCGACGCCATCCTCGGCGCCATCGGCGAAGGCGATATCGGCGACCATTTCCCGCCCAGCGATCCGCAATGGAAGGGCGCGAGCTCGGACCGATTCCTGGCCCATGCAGCCGGCCTTGTGGTCGCGCGCGGCGGCCGGATCATCCATGTCGATGTCACCCTGATCGGCGAGCGGCCCAAGGTGAAGCCGCATCGTCAGGCGATGCGTCAACGCATCGCCGACATCCTGGCCCTGCCGCTGGACAGCGTCAGCGTGAAGGCCACCACGACGGAAGGCTTGGGTTTCACCGGCCGTGAAGAAGGCCTCGCGGCCCAGGCCGCCGCCAGCGTTGAGACGCCCGCCTAGGCGGGCTGAAGGTCCGTGACCTTGTAAGCCAGAAGCCGCCCGTCCTCGTCGGCGATCGAAACATATTCGCCTACTGCAAAGCGGTGCTCGGCCAGCCGGTGGACAGCCTCGTCGTCGTCGGCGCCCTCCTGATAGTCGAAGAACCAGTTCGAACCTCTGCGCGCCAGCTTGCCTTCCTGGGCGTCCTCGTCAGGCGCGAAACGGCGCACGGTGCATTCGCCCTTGGTGGCCTTGAACGCCGTCTCGTCGATGTGGCCCTCCGGGGTCAGCGGCGCGACCAGCGAATAGCCGCGGTGATCGTCGCCATCGGCGAATTCGGTGCCCGGGTTGCGCGCGAGGCGCATGACGATCCGGCTTAGCGACATTGGCTTTCCCTTCCTGATGGCCCGACTTGGCTCTATGGAGTGCAACGCCCGAACGAGAGCTCTGCTCCCGGGGGCAGTTCCAACTTGACTATATAGGCATACCGAACGCGTGGCCCAGACCCGCCCCAAGACTGTTTCCCGAAAGCCCAAGGAAGCCCCGCGCGCTTGGCAGCGCATGCTGTCGGGTCGCCGGCTCGACCTGCTCGACCCCTCCCCCTTCGATATCGAGATCGAGGACATCGCCCATGGCCTGGCGCGCGTCGCGCGCTGGAACGGCCAGACGATCGGCGAACACGCCTTCTCGGTGGCCCAGCACTCCTGCGTCGTCGAAGAGATCACCGCCTACATCCAGCCGGATCTGGACGTGAAGTGGCGCCTGGCCGCCCTGCTGCATGACGCGTCGGAATATGTGATCGGCGACATGATCTCGCCGTTCAAGGCGGCGCTGGGGGTCAACTACAAGGACTTCGAGGCCCGGCTCGAGGCCGCGATCCATCTGCGCTTCGGCCTGCCACCCAAGAACCCTGTGGCGATCAAGACGCTGATCAAACAGGCCGACCGGGCCTGCGCCTATTTCGAGGCGACCCAGTTGGCCGGCTTCACCAGGAAGGAGTCGCTCGGCTTCTTCGGCAAGCCGCCGGTCGGATACGACCTCAGGATCAACCCGCTCTCGCCGACCGCGGCCCAGGCGCTCTACATCGAGCGGTTCGAAGCCCTGTCGAAGGCGCTCTGATCTTATGAGCGCCACGCCCGTCACCATCGGACTGTCCGCCGTGGCGATGGCCCCGATGCGGGGCGAGGCGGCGGTCCTGACCGTTCAGGACGGAGAGGCGCCGGCCGGTCTGCCGGCTGGTCCCTTCGATGCGGACGCCCACCGGACATTCGAACTGGCGCTCAGGGATTTCGTGACGGCCCAGACCGGCCTGACGATGGGCTATGTCGAGCAGCTCTACACCTTTGGGGACGCGGGCCGCGAAACGCCTCTGGCCGAGATGGCCGGCGACGCGGACGCCGGCCGCATCGTCTCGGTCGGCTACCTGGCCCTGGCCGCCGCAGCCAGCGTGGTCGCTGCCAGGGGCGCCGCCTGGCGGCCGTGGCGGGACTTCTTTCCGTATGAGGACTGGCGGCGCGGCCGGCCTGCGGTGATCGACGCGGTGATCGCTCCCGCCCTGGCGGACTGGGCCGGCGCCGACTTGAACCGCCGCGCGCGGGCCGAGCGCCTGTTCGCCCTCAGAGACCCGTCCGGCTGGCGCGATGAGCCGGTGCTGGAACGCTACGAGCTGTTGTACGAGGCGGGCCTCGCGGTGGAGTCCGGTCGCGACGGCTCCCGACCAGCCCATCCACAGGCGGCCATGATAGGCGCACCGCTACGCTCAGATCACCGCCGGATCCTCGCAACGGGTCTGGGCCGGCTGCGCGGCAAACTGCGGTATCGCCCGGTGATCTTCGACCTGATGCCCGACGAGTTCACCCTGTCACAGCTCCAGAAGGCCGTGGAAGCCGTCACCGGCCAGCCGCTGCACAAGCAGAACTTCCGCCGGGGCGTCGAACGCGCGGGACTTGTGGAGCGGACAGGCCGTATCGAGACAGCCACGGGTGGCCGTCCGGCGGAACTATTCAAGCGCAGGATTGAGACCGGCGACGAGGCCCATGCGCTGGGCCTGTCGCTGCCGATCAGCCGTTAGCCAACCTTTTCGACCTGGTCGTATTCCAGCTCGACCGGCGTAGCGCGGCCGAAGATGGAGACCGAGACGTGCAGTCGGGCGCGATCCTCGTCCACGCTCTCGACAACACCGTCGAAGCTGGCGAAGGGACCGTCGGTGACCTTGACGGTCTCGCCGATGTCGAAGCGGATCGTGGGCTTGGGACGCTCGGCGCCCTCTTCCACGGCGCCGACGATGCGCTGGATTTCCTTTTCGGACACCGGCATCGGCTTGGCGCCCGAACCCAGGAAGCCGGTCACCTTCGGCGTGTTCTTGATCAGGTGGAAGACCTCGTCGGTCAGCTCCATCTTCACCAGCACATAGCCGGGGAAGAATTTGCGCTCGGTGTTGACCTTGCGGCCGCGACGGATCTCGACGACGTCCTCGGTCGGAACCAGCACCTCGGAGAAGCGGTCGGCCAGCCCCTGGTTACGGGCCTGGTCGAGGATGTTCTCCTTCACCTTCTTCTCGAAGTTGGAATAGGCGTGGACGATGTACCACTTGTGGTTCGGATTGGACGGCTGAACGTCGGTCATGGGCGGTGTCCCTAGCGGCCGATCTGGATGAGCTGGTTGGCGCCCAGCGCCATGACCAGGTCGACCACGAAGAAGAAGAGCGAGGCGATCGCCACCATGATGAAGACCATCACCGAGGTGATCCAGGTCTCCTTGCGGCTCGGCCAGGTGATCTTGCGGCCTTCAGCGCGGACCTGACTGAAGAACTGCATCGGGCTGATGCGCTTCTTGGGCGCATCGGCCTCGGCGGCTACCGCGCCGCCCTGAACGATGGTGCTTCCTCCGCCTCGCGTGGAGGACTTCGCCTTGGCCATACTCATCTCGTCTCAGAAAAAGGTGGCAGGAGTGGAGGGACTCGAACCCCCGGCCCTCGGTTTTGGAGACCGATGCTCTACCAACTGAGCTACACTCCTTCGATGGAGCCCACATAGGAGCTCCAACGTCCCGGACAAAGAACAGCGCGCCGAAGTTTCCCTTCGGCGCGCGCGGCCTTGACCGGAGCCGGTGGCTTTAACAGCGCCATGCTCCGGGAGCAAGCAGAGCCTGCCGCAATGATGGGCCGCCGACGTTGGGTTTAATCCGGCCGTAACGATGATTGCCGTATCCGGACCTCCTCCCGGGGAGAAAAACCCAATATGTTCACGGTCTTAGCTTGCATTCGAGACGACCACGACCTTAGGTTGGTGCTGCTCGCCGCCGTGATCTGCGGCCTCGCCTCGGCGACCGCGATGCGATTCCATTGCCGAACGGGCGCTGAAGATGACCGCACGCGTCTCTGGCTGCTGGGCCTGACCGGCGCGATCGCCGGAGCCGGGGTCTGGGCGACCCACTTCGTGGCCATGCTGGCCTTCGAGGGGCAGTTGGTCATCCAGTTCGACATCCTTCTGACCGTTCTCTCGCTGGTCGTGGCCATCCTCGGCATGACCGGCGGCTTCGCGCTCGCTTCCATGGGCCACAAGGCCGCCTGGCGCGTGGCTGGCGGCACAGCCGTCGGCCTGACCATCGCGGTCATGCATTTCGTCGGCATCGCGGCTATGCGCACCGCCTTCCACATCGAATGGGACCCCGTCCTCGTCGGCGCCTCCATCGTCCTGTCCGTCACGGGCGCGACCCTCGCCATTCTCGCGGTGGACCGCACCGAAGGCCTGCCCGGCTGGATCGTGCCGCCACTGGCTCTCGTCGCGGGCATCGTCGGCCTTCATTTCACGGCCATGGCCGCCATCACCCTCCAGCCGAACCCCACCGCGCCCGTGCTCATCGAGATGGTCGAGCGGGCCGACCTGGCCATCATGGTCGGTGGCATCGCCATCCTGATAATCCTGGGCGCCGCCACCATGGCCCTGATGGAGACGCGACTGCGTCACGCCGCCATGCGTAACCTCGACGTCGCCTTCCAGGGCGTTCCCACCGGCCTGGCCATGTTCGACCCGAACGGCCGGCTGGTGATCTGGAACGACGCCTACGCCCGGATGATGTCCGTGTTCGGCATCCGCCCCGCCCTGGGCATGACCCGCCGTTCGCTCGCGCTCCAGGCCGCCCGTTCCGGCGAGTGCGAGGCGCCCGACACGACCGACCTTTCCCAGTGGGCCATGGACGTGGAGGCCGAGCGCCGTTCGGGCCGCCCCCAGGAATGGCAGAGCCCGTCAGGCGGCTGGATCCGCGCCGAGACCTCGCGGCTGGACAACGGCGGCTCGATCTCGGTCGTCACCGACATCACCGCCGAGAAGTCCGTCTCCATTGCCATGGCGGACGCCCGCGACCGGGCGGAGGCGGCCAACCGCGCCAAGTCGGACTTCCTGGCCAATATGAGCCACGAGATCCGCACGCCCCTGAACGGCGTGCTGGGCATGGCTCAGGTCATGGCGGGCGATGAGCTGAGCGCCAAACAGGCCGAGCGCCTGGGCGTCATCCGCGAATCCGGAGCGACCCTGCTGGCCATTCTCAATGACCTGCTGGACCTGGCCAAGGTCCAGGCCGGCAAGATGGAGCTGGAGCGCACCGAGGCCGACGTCGCCGGCGTCGCCCGTGGTCTGGCCGCCGCCTTCGAGGGCTCGGCGGCCGAGCGCGACATCACCCTGGACATCGAAGTCGGCGCCGACGTCGAGGGGCAGTGGATGGTCGACGGCCTGCGCCTGCGACAGATCCTGGCCAATCTGGTCAGCAACGCCATCAAGTTCACACACGAGGGCGGCGTCCACCTCCAGCTGTCCACGGCGTCGGAGGGCCTGCGCTTCGACGTCACCGACAGCGGCATCGGCATCGAAGCGGATCGGGTCGAATCCCTGTTCGAGAAGTTCGTCCAGGCTGACGGATCCACCACCCGCCGCTACGGCGGCACAGGCTTGGGCCTGGCCATCTGCCAGGAGCTGGTCAGCCTGATGGACGGCACGATCGCCGTCTCCAGCACCCCCGGCCAGGGCTCAGTCTTCACCGTCCTGATCCCCAGCGAGAAGACCGCCGACGTCGCGCCGGTTTCGGTGCTCCACGAGCCGGCCGCCGCCCCCTCGCGCCCCTTGCGCATCCTCGCAGCGGAGGACAATCCGACCAACCAGCTGGTGCTGCGCTCGATCCTGAGCGCCATCGACTGCGAGGCCGACATCGTCTCCAACGGTCGTGAGGCCGTGGCCGCAGCCCAGGACGGCGGCTACGACCTGATCCTGATGGATATCCAGATGCCGGAGATGAACGGTTTGGACGCGACCGGCGCCATCCGCCGCCATGAGGCCGCCACGGGCGCGGCTCGCGTTCCGATCCTGGCCCTGACGGCCAATGTCATGGCCCACCAAGTCGACAACTATCTGGTCCGGGGCTTCGACGACTGCGTGGCCAAGCCCATCCAGGTCGAGGACCTGTACCGCGCCATCGACGGCGCCCTGAAGAGCGCGCCCCTGGCGGCCTAGTCGATGAGGTCTTGGGGCTCGGGCGCCGGGGCCGTCTTCATCAGCGGATGGAAGACCAGGCAGTCAATGCGGCGATCGTCCATGGCCGAGACTTCGACCTCGAAACGGCCCAGCTGTAGCCGGTCGCCCGCATCAGGAATGCGCGACAGCTCATGAAGCACCAGCCCGGCCACCGTGTGGAAACCGTCGTGGTCGCCGAAGTCTTCGCCCAGCGCATCGGCCAACTCGTCCAGGTCGGTCTGGCCGTCGACCAGCCACGAGCCATCCTCCTGCAGCTGGATGTTCTGGCTCGGCTCGTCGTGGTCCTCGTTGAAGTCGCCGGCGATCATCTCAAGCAGGTCTGTGGCCGTGACCACCCCTTCGAAGGCGCCGTATTCGTCGACGATGAAGGCCATGTGGACCTTGGAGCCCTTGAGGATCTCCAGCGCCTTCAGGACCGAAGTCGTTTGTGGAATGAAGGCCGGGGTCTGGACCAGCTTCTCGACATTAAACTCGCCGTTGTCGAGCAGGCTGTCGAGCAGGTCTTTCTTGTGGACGACGCCCAGCGGATTATCGACGTCGTTCTCGCGCGCCACGACCAGGCGCGAATAGGGACTGCTCTTGACCTCCTGACGGATGACATCATCGGGGTCGTCCAGCGCGATCCAGCTGACCTCGTGACGCGGCGTCATGGCCACCTTGATTGGGCGGTCACCGAGCGTGAGGATCTCCTCGATCATCTCCTGCTCTTCCGGCTCGATCAGGCCCGCCGAGGTGCCTTCGGCGATCATGGTCTCGACCTCTTCCTGGGTCACGTCCGAGCCGTCGCGGTCCTTGATGTTGAACAGCTTCAGGATTGCCGAGGTCGACATGGTGAGCAGCACCACGAACGGCTTGAGCACCACGGCCAGCAGCGAGATCGGCCCGGCCATCTTGGAGGCGATCGGCTCGGGAAAGATCAGGGCCAGCCGCTTGGGCACCAGTTCGCCGACGATCACCGAGACATAGGTGATCACCACGACCACGACGCCGGTGGCGATGATGTGGGAATATTCCGCCAGGGCGGGAATGAAGGTTTCGATCAGTCGGTTCAGCTCGCCGCCGATGGCCGCCTGGCCGTAGGCGCCGGCCAGAATGCCGATCAGGGTGATGCCGACCTGCACCGCCGACAGGAAGTGCGTCGGCTCCTCGGCCAGCTTCAGCGCGGTGCGCGCGCCGCGATCTCCGCGCTCTGCCCGGCTTTGCAGCTTGGATTTGCGCGATGAGACGACCGCAAGCTCGGTCATGGCGAACAGGCCGTTGAGCACCACGAGGAGCAGAACGACGACGATGGCGAAGGCTAACATCGAGTGGGGGGAGCCCGGCGCGATCTCGGGACCGCCCGCGCAACTTAGGGCCTGAATGCCAATCTTGCCATGGGCTTGTTAGAGGGGCCCGGAACAGCGCAAATACCCACGTTAGATGGTTGGAGGTTCCGGTGTTCGATCGCAGAGGTTTTCTGACGGCTCTGGCGGGGGCGGGCGCCGCCGCGGGCTGCCGTTCTACGGGGGGCGGCGACGCCGATGTGGTGGTGGTCGGGGCCGGATCGGCCGGCATCGGCGCAGCCCTGGCTCTCAACGACCTGGGGCTCCGGACCCTCGTGCTGGAAGCGCGAAACCGGGTGGGCGGGCGCGCCCATACCGACACCCGCACCTTCGGCGCGCCTTTCGATGTTGGCTGCGCTTGGCTGCACAAATCCAACGACAATCCCTACACCGCCTACGCCCGCAGCCAGGGCTTCACCCTCCAGGCCCACGAATACGACCTCGAACAGGTGTGGTTCGGCTCCCGACGCGGCGACGCCCAGGCCGTCAATGCGGCCGAAGAGGCCATGGCCGAGGCCATCGTCTCCGCCCCGCGCGATGTGCCCGCGCTTGAGGTCGCGGGAATCGACACGCCGATCGAGGAGGCCGCGGGCGACTATCTGGGCGCGCTCGACATGGCCGTCGACCTGGATGACCTGTCGACCTTCGACTACGCCAACGCCGACGACCTGGAGCCGAATCTCCTGTGCGCCGAGGGCTTTGGATCGATCGTCGCGCGCCGTTCCGGCGGCCTGCCGATTCGGCTCGGTACAGCCGTGCGCGCGATCCGGCACGACGGGCCGGGCGTCCAGGTCGAGACCGACGCCGGAACGCTGTCCGCGCGGGCGGTGATCGTGACGGCCTCGACCGGTGTGCTGGCCTCGGGCGCCATCCGCTTCACGCCCGAGCTGCCGGCCGCGACCCAGCAGGCCATCGCCGACATTCCGATGGGCATGCTGACCAAGATCCCGTTGCAGATTCCGGCATCGGCCCTGGGGCTGGATCCCTTCACCGACCTGATGCTGGCTCGCGACGGCAAGCGGGACCTGTATTTCCTGTGTCACCCCTTCAGCTACGACCTGATGATCGGCTTCGTGGGTGGGGCACTGGGCTGGGACCTGTCGCGGGCGGGCCAGGGGGCGGCCATCGACTTCGCCAAGGAGGGTCTGGCCGAGATCTTCGGCTCGGATGCGCCGGGTCGGGTGACAAATGGCGGCATGACGGGATGGGCGACCGATCCCTGGAGTCTCGGCGCCTATGCCGCGGCCCGCCCCGGCCGTTACGCTGCGCGCGAGGCCCTGGCCCAGCCGGTCAGCGATCGCATCTTCTTCGCCGGTGAGGCTCTGGCCGGGGGCCTGATCCAGACCTGCGGCGGCGCGTTTCGTTCAGGCCAGCAGGCGGCCCGGGCGGTCGGCGCCGTGCTCGGCTAGAGCCTCAGCGGGGCGCGACGCTCCCCTCGCCCGGCCAGTCGCTGTCGCCGATGCGGTGCAGGGTCATCTCGATGAAGCGCAGCGGCTGGCCGCCCTCGCGGACATAGTCGCCAACCTCGTGCCAGACCCCGTCCTGGATGGTGGCGACATAGCGGATCACCGCGCCTGGTCCGGCCGGGACTTCCCAGGTGAAGCCGGTCTCGGTGCGTTCGAACCGGTAGTTTCCCTGTCGACCATTGGCCCAGGCCGAGAACTCATAGCGGTCCTCGGCGTCGTTCCATGAGATCACGCCCAGGGCGTTGAAGGCCGTGGCGCCCTCGGCGTCATAGCCCCTGCCCTCCACCACGCGAACCGAGCCGCCCAGGAAGGGGCCGACCCGTTCGGTTTGGATCAGGTCGGTGCGCACTCCGCCCGGACCGTAGGAGGTCGCCTGCCCCCGCCATTCCCCGTCCATGAAGGACAGGGCGTCCATGGCCGCCCGCTGCTCGTCGCTGCCGGCCGGCATCTGCTCCTGGGCCGATGCGGCGACCGGCGCCAGCAACGCCAAGGCCGCTGCGGCCGAGATCAGGGTTTTGAAGAGAACACGCATGAGAGCCTCCCGACGTACTTTATCATACAAAGCACTTCGCGATATCGTCAATACGTCTGAAATTGAAAACGCCCGGCGCAACGGCCGGGCGTTCTCGTTTTTCGGTCCGGGATCGGCCTAGTGGCCCACGCCTCGCCAGATACGGCGATAGCTGAACCAGGTGATCACCGCGAACAGCAGCAGATAGATCAGCACCGCAAAGCCCGTCCGCTTACGCTCGACCTGATGCGGGTCCGAAGCCCACGCCAGGAAGGCCGCGACGTCCTGCGCCATCTGGTCGACAGAGGCCTCGGTGCCGTCGTCATAGGTCACCGCGCCGTCGATCAGCGGCGGGGCCATGGCGATGAAGCCGCCCGGCGGGACGTGATGCTCGTCACCTTCCCAGAACGGGCTCATGTCGCCGTTCATATAGGGGTTGTAGTGCTGGCCCGGGCCGATGCGCAGGCCGGCCGGAGCCTCCTGGTAGCCGGTCAGCAGCGAATAGACATATTCCGCACCGCCATGCCGGGCTTTGGTGATCACCGACAGGTCCGGCGGCGCGGCGCCGCCGTTTGCGAAGGCGGCGGCCGTCGCGTTCGGGAACGGGCTGCGGAAGGTGTCGGCCGGAGTGGCCGCGCGCATGATCGCTTCACCGGTCTCGGTGTCCGTGTCCGGCACCTCGATCTGGGCGGCGATGGCTGCGACGTACGGATTGCGGGCCGCGTCGGGATAGTGCTCGTCGTAGAACGGGCCGCCCTCCTGACCGAGCATCCGGTAGGCCATCAGGTTCATCGAGTGGCAGGCCGCGCAGACCTGTTCATAGACCCGGTAGCCGCGCTGCAGCTGGCCCTGGTCGAACGAACCCAGCGGTCCCTCGAACGAGAAGTTGACGTTGCGCGGGTGCAGGGCCCCGCCCTCGGCCGAGGCCGCGCCGGCCCCCAACACGGCGGCGGCGGCGAAGAGGCCGGCGGCGACGCGCTTGGAAAGCGTGGTGATCATCGCGGCTCAGCCCTTCTGTTCGGCTTCGGAGCCGGACAGGACCGGCTCGGAGATGGACGCCGGTACCGGCAGGGGTTTCTCCTTCAGCCCGACGAGCGGCATCAGGACCAGGAAGAAGACGAAGTAGTAGGCGGTCAGGACGCGCGTCAGCCACAGGTACGTGTTGATGTCGCCGTCGAAGAGGGTGAAGCCGCCGCCGATGCCGGGGATGACGTTGGCGTCGGGCAGCTGGGCGCCACACCAGCCGAGGCCAAGGCACACCACCACGAAGACGATGAAGAGCGACTTCATGGTCGGGCGATAGCGCATCGAGCGGACCCGCGAGGTGTCCAGCCACGGCAGAACGAACAGCACGCCGATCGCCGCGAACATCGCCACCACGCCGCCGAACTTGTCGGGGATGGCGCGCAGGATCGCGTAGAAGGGCAGCATGTACCACTCGGGCACGATGTGCGCCGGGGTCTGCAGCGGGTTGGCCTCGATGTAGTTGTCGGCGTGGCCGAGCGCGTTCGGGTTGAAGAACACGAAGACCGCGAACAGCATCAGGAACAGGATGATCGCGAAGCCGTCCTTGACCGTGAAGTACGGGTGGAACGGCAGGGTGTCCTTGGCGCGGGTCTCCTTGGGCAGCAGGATGCCGACCGGGTTGTTCTGACCGGCGTGGTGCAGGGCCCACAGGTGCAGGAACACGACGCCGGCGATGGCGAACGGCAGCAGGTAGTGCAGCGAGAAGAAGCGGTTCAGGGTCGCATTGTCGATCGCGGGACCGCCACGCAGCCAGATCAGGATCGGCTCGCCGACCACCGGGATGGCCCCGATCAGGTTGGTGATGACCTCGGCGCCCCAGTAGGACATCTGTCCCCACGGCAGGACGTAGCCCAGGAAGGCCGTGGCGATCAGCAGGAAGAAGATCACGCAGCCCAGGATCCAGATCATCTCACGCGGCTGCTTGTACGAGCCGTAGTAGAGACCGCGGAACATGTGGATGTAGACGGCGATGAAGAACATCGACGCGCCGTTGGCGTGGACGTAGCGGATCAGCCAGCCGCCCGGCACGTCGCGCATGATGCGCTCGACCGAGTCAAAGGCGAATGCGGTGTTGGGCGTGTAGTGCATCGCCAGCACGATGCCGGTGACGATCTGCGTCGCCAGGCACAGCGTCAGGATGGCGCCGAAGGTCCACCAGTAGTTCAGGTTCCGCGGGGTCGGCAGCGACATGTAGTCCATGCCGAAGCGAACGATGGGCAGGCGCGAGTCCAGCCACTTCTCAATGCCGGTCTTCGGCACATAGGTCGATTCGTGATCGCTCATTTCTGACCTCAGCCGATCCGGATGGAAGTGTCGGACAGGTATTCGTACTCGGGCACCACTAGGTTCAGCGGCGCCGGGCCCTTACGAATGCGTCCCGAGGTGTCGTAGTGCGAACCGTGGCAGGGGCAGAACCAGCCGCCGAAGTCGCCAGTGCCGAAGGTCGGCACGCAACCGAGGTGCGTGCACGAGCCGACGACGACCAGATACTGCTCGTGGCCGGCCTTGACGCGATCTTCGTCGGTCTGGGGGTCCTTCAGGGCCGAAAGCGGGGTCTGTTCCGCTTCCTGGATCTCCTCGGCGGTGCGGTAGCGCACGAACACCGGCTTGCCCTGCCAGCGAACCACCACCTGGGAGCCCTCGGCCACCTTGGTCAGGTCGAATTCGATCGACGAGAGCGCGACGGTGTCGGCCGCCGGGTTCATCTGGTTGATCAGCGGCCAGAGGCAGGCAGCCCCCGCGCCGACCGCGGCCGCACCGGCCGCGATGTGAATGAAGTCGCGACGATTCGGATCGCCGCCGCCGTCGTGAACGACCTGTTCGGTCACAGAGCCCACCTTCGCAAGGGACGGCCGGACACGCGCACGCATCCTCGCCGCCGCAAATAGCCACAAGTGGGACCGGGATTAGAGCCCGCCCGCTGCTTTTTCAACCGGGCAATCGTCCGAAAGCGGCGCCATGACGACAGACCGGCGTTCCAGTTGCGACCAGCTCTCAACTACTCGGCCAAACCGTCCAGTTCGGCGAGGGTCGCATAGTTGGCGGGCTCGTCGGCCAGCTCCGCCGCGACGGCCTCGACCCGGCGCATGACCCTCAGGACGTTGCCGCCGGCCAGCTTGGCCATGTCCTCATCGGACCAGCCCCGCCGCGCCAGCTCTTCCAGCAGCGCCGGATAGTCCTCGACCCCGTCCAGCCCCTCGACCGTCGATTCGATGCCGTCGAAGTCCCCGCCGATACCGACATGGTCGATCCCGGCGACATCACGGATGTGCTCGATATGGTCCGCGACCTGGCTCAGGGTCGCGACCGGCGCCGGATGATCGGCGGCCCACGCTGTCAGGCCTGCAGCCACCCCGGCTTCATCGAGACCCGTCGCGGCCAGTCGTTCGCCTTCGGCGGCCCGCTGGCGGCTCCAGTCCCTGATTTCCTGCGAGATGAAGCTCGGCACGAAGGTGACCATCACCACCCCGCCGTTCTCCGTCACCCGCCGCAGCACCGCGTCGGGCACATTGCGGGGCGTGTCGGCCAGGGCGAAGGCCGATGAGTGCGAAAAGATCACCGGCGCGCGTGTCGCGTCCAGCACGTCGTTCATCGTCGCTTCGGAGACGTGCGAAATGTCCACCAGCATCCCCAGCCGGTTCATCTCGCGCACCACCGCCACCCCAAACGGCGTCAGGCCGTCATGGACCGCCGTATCCGTCGAGGCGTCGGCCCAGTCCAGGTTCGCCGAATGGGTCAGGGTGATGTAGCGGGCGCCCAGCTCATAGAAGGACCGAAGCACCCCCAGCGAATTGTCCAGGGCGTTGCCGCCCTCCATGCCGATCAGCGAGGCGATCCGCCCTTCCCGATGGGCCCGCTCGATGTCGTCGGCCGTATAGGCCATGGCGAAGGTGTCGGGATGACGCCGGACCAGTTCTCGCACCAGATCGATCTGCCGCATCACCTGGGCGGCGGCCTCGGGCCCCTCCATCGAGGCCGGCACATAGACCGACCAGAACTGCCCCCCGACCCCGCCGGCGCGCAGCCGGGCGATGTCGGTGTGCATCCGCGGTTCCAGCTGCGTCAGGTCCTGCGTCAGGTCCAGCTGGCGCGCATCGCCGCCCCACCGGCTCGCTACCTGCCACGGCAGATCGTTATGCCCGTCGATCAGGGGCGTGGCCTCCAGCACCGCCCTCACCCGCGCCGCTTCGTCCTGGGCGGCGGCGGGTACTGCGAAGGCGGCGATGGCGGCGCTGAGCGCGAGCAAGCGAGTCATGAGAGAATTTCCCCGTTCGAAAAGACACTAGCCGCCTTGCGTGCTCAGCGAAACGCCTGGGCGCGCGGCCCTTTCGCGCCCGCACGCCGCCCGTCCTTCATCATCGCCCGATGCAAACCGCCGGGTCCTATTGCCCGGACGAGGTGGACGGTGTTTTCGGAGTCCCGATCGTCCGCTCCAGCCACCTCCGTGACCGCCCGGAGGTGACGCGGCCTCTCCCCTATGCTTGAAGCCCCGCCCATGACCCTCGACCTCGACCTTCCCGAACGCCAGGAAATCGCCCGCGCCTGGTTCGAGACCTTCCGCGACCAGCTCTGCGAGGCGCTCGAGGCCATCGAGGATGCCGCTGATCCCGCCCTCTATCCCGGCGCTGCGTGCCGCTTCGAACGCACGCCCTGGAAGCGCGACGGCGACGGCGGCGGCGGTATCGCCTCCATGCTGCGCGGCCGTGTCTTCGAAAAGGCCGGCGTCCATGTCTCGACGGTCTGGGGCGAGTTCTCGCCCGAGTTCGCCAAGAACGTCCCCGGCGCCGATGAGGACCCGCGTTTCCACGCCACAGGCGTCAGCGTGATCATCCATCCGCGCAACCCGCACGTCCCGGCCGCCCATATGAACACGCGGCTGATCTCGACGACGAAGAGCTGGTTCGGCGGCGGCGGCGACTTGACGCCGGTCCTGAACGCCCAGCGCACCCAGGACAATCCCGACGCCGTCGCCTTTCACGCCGCCATGCAGGCCGCCTGCGACGCCCACGACCCGGCCTGGCATGCGAAGTACAAAGCCTGGTGCGACGAGTATTTCTTCCTGCCCCACCGCAACGAGCCGCGCGGTATCGGCGGCATCTTCTACGACCACCACGACAGTGGCGACTTCGCCCGCGACTTCGGCTTCACCCGCGACGTCGGCATGGCTTTCCTGAACAGCTACACGGCCATCGTGCGCGGCCGCATGGCCCAGCCCTGGACCCCCGCCGAGCGCGACGAGCAACTGATCCGCCGCGGCCGCTATGTCGAGTTCAATCTGCTCTACGACCGCGGCACGATGTTCGGCCTCAAAACGGGTGGCAATGTGGACTCCATCCTCAGCTCCATGCCGCCCGAGGTGAAGTGGCCCTAGATCCGCCCTTCGCCAGTCACCGGCATGGCTAGGAAGGTGCGAATCCACTCCGCCGCCACCTCGCGGTCGTTGTCCTCATCCAGGCTGGCGATCGCCGCGTCCGCGAAGGCGTCGGCATATCGCGTCCCCCGCCGCGCCTCGATCAGGGCCTGGGCGAACTCGGGCGTGAACTCAGGGTGTCCCTGGAAGCTCATGGCGTCCGCGCCGTAGCTCAGACCGGCATAGGGACAGAACTCACTCGACAGGGTCACGAAGGTCGACTGGCCCCGATAGACCACCTGATCCTGATGCGAGACCGGCAACCGCAGGCTCTCCGCCGGCGGTTCCATCCAGTCGTGACCGGCCACCACTTCGTGCTCGTGCAGGCCAATCCCCCAACCCTTCTCGGACTTGCGCACCTCGCCGCCGAAGGCCGAGGCCATCACCTGATGCCCGAAGCAGATACCGACCATCCGACAGCGCCCCAGCGCCCCGACCAGCCACATCTTCAGCTCCGCGATCCACGCGTCCCCGTCATAGACGCCCGACGGCGAGCCGGTGACGATCACCCCGTGGTGCGCTCCATGGTCCGGCAAGGGCCCCTCGCGCACATCGAAAACCTCATAGGCATGATCCTCGCCGATCAGCGCCTGCATCATTTCCGGATAGCCGCCGAAGCGCGCCTCCAGCTCCGGCGGCGGCGCGCCCGTCTTCAGGATCGCGATCTTCAAGCTCGTCTCCTCACAAACTTCAGGCCTGACCAGTCGGCATCCACCGCGCAGACCTTCACGTCCACCCAGCCGGTCGGCAGGATCACCTCACGCAAGCCGTCTTCGGTCAGGTCCTCGAACAGCTTTGAGCTCTTCTTGGGCCAGCTGACCCAGACCATGCCGCTCTCGGGCCGATGCCCGAAGGCCGCGTGCATCTTGTGCTCCAGGTCGGCCCGATTGCGCACAAACAGGTGCAGGATGCGCGCCTCGGGGTCCGGTCCGTCGATCAGCGTCGCCCCCGTCGGCAGCGGCTCGACCCACGACGCATAGGCAGTAGGTGCGTCCATCACGGCCAGAGTGTCGCCGTCACGCACGCCCAGCTTCTCGGCCAGAGGCTTGCCGGAATATCCCTCGGTCATGGCTGGCTCTCCTGGATCAGGGCCGCCAGACGGCCCTCCAGCCCCACATCGGGGAAATCCTCGGCCACCCACCAGCTTTCCAGATCCGTCAGGATACGCCCCATGGCCGGGCTCGGGCTGATCCCCGCCGCCTTCAGGTCCGCACCGGTGATCGGAAAGGCCGGTCGGGTCCAGCCATCAGCCGTCGCCATCAGGGCGCGTGCCGCCTCCCCCTGATTGGGCGCCGCCGCCCAAGCCCGCGCCAGCCGGTCGCGAAACGCCTGGCGGCCCAACCGGTACAGCGCTGCACGCGCGGCCCGCTCACCCATGTCCGGCACGATGACTTCGCTGTCCGGCAAGGCCTCCACCAGCCGGCTCTTCTGGGCGTTGGACAGCCTCAGGGCTTCCGCCGCCTGACGCACGGTCTCGGCATCCGTCGGCAACAGGCTGGAAAGCCTCAGGATCGGGTCCGGGCTGATGACGGCCATGGCTTCGAACAGGCCGCTGTCCTGCCACCAGGGAAGAATGACCGGCAGGACCCCCGTCTCCTGCATGAGGGCGACCGAATCCCTCGGGTCCGGCGCGGCCAGCAGCTTCAGGAGCTCGGTCGAGACCCGCTCGGCCGACAGTTGCCTCAGCCCGTCCTTCAGGTCGGAGCACGCCGTCAGCGCCGCTGCATCGGGTGCGCCCCGCCCGAACCAGGACCGGAACCGGAAAAACCGCAGAATGCGCAGATAGTCCTCGCGGATGCGCCGCTCGGGCTCGCCTACGAAGATGATCAGCCCCTGCCGCGCGTCATCGACCCCCTGCCCCGTCGGGTCGAAGACCTGACCGTGCCGGTCCGCATAGAGGGCGTTCAGGCGAAAATCGCGCCGCGCGGCGTCCTCGGCCCAGTCCTCGGTAAAGGCCACCGTCGCGCGTCGCCCGTCGGTCGAGACATCGCGCCTCAGGGTCGTCACCTCGAACGGACGCCCGCCGCTGACCACAGTGACGGTGCCGTGCTCGATTCCGGTCGGCACAGCCTTCAGACCCGCCAGCGTCACGGCCCGCACCACGGCCTCGGGCGGCAGGGGCGTGGCGATATCGATATCGGCGACCGCGCGACCAATCAGGGCGTCACGCACGCACCCGCCCACGAAGCGGCCGTCGCCGCCAGCCGATGCCAGCGCGTCGATGACGGCCACCGTAGCCGGCGCCTCCAGCCACCCTTGTCCCTCCAGCCGGGTCATGCCGCGTCCTCGTCGGCCCGCGTGAAGCGTGTGCGCAGCGCCCGGATCATCCCGGCGGTGGCGCCCCAGATGTAGCGCTCGATCCCAGCGTCATCCCACGGCATCGCCCAGAAGAACCGTTCCGCCCCCTGCCAGATCATGGATTCGCGCCGGTGATTGGCTTCGTCCATCAGGAAGTCCCACGGAGTCTCGAAGACATCCGCGACCTCGTCTGGATTGAGCGTCAGGTCGAACGGCGGCTCCAGCATCGCCACCACCGGCGTCACGCGGAACCCGGTCCCCGTCTCATGCGAATCCGACAGGCCGATGGGCCGCAGCCGTTCGGGCAGCAGGCCGATCTCCTCGTGCGCCTCTCGCAGCGCCGCCTGCAGCGCCGTCTCGCCGGAGTCGAGGCGGCCGCCGGGAAACGCCACCTGTCCGGTGTGGCTGTTCAAGGTGTCCGACCGGCGGGTTAGCAGCACGGTTGCGCCCTCGGCTCGCACGACGATCGGCACCAGGACGGCCGCCTGACGCAGCACCCGGCTGGCCGGCCGCATTTCCGGATTGAGGTCATAGTCCGAACGCGCGGGCGCCTGCGCCTCCGACCAGGAATCGATCGGGTCCAGCACGGACCTCAGCCGTTCTTCCAGCAGCGTCGGCGTCACGTATCGCGCCCCAGCACGAAGTCGGCGCCGCCGGACCGCAGAACCAGCTCACCCTCGTCGTTTCGTTCGGCCGCCTCGACCAGATCATAGAAGATGGCCCGCTCGATCCGGGCCTCCAGACCGCGCCGCACATGGACATAGGGGCGTGGCGTTCCATCCTCGTTGATCTCGACCCGGATCGGGTTGTCGGGCCCGGCCACTGTCTCGTCGCCGACGTCGGTCACGAAGACCAGATCATCGCCCTGACGCGCACAGGCGATGGCCCGGAACGGCGCGTCCTCGACCCGGATCCTCAGCTTCTCGACCGGCGTGACCAGGTGATAGCCGTCGGGATCAAGCCGCAGCACCGTCGAGAACAGCCGCACCAGCTCCTTGCGGCCGATCGGCGAGCCCTCATGCATCCACACCCCGTCGGCCCGAATGACGATGTCGATCTCGCCGCAATGGTCGGGATTCCACAGGTGCACGGGCGGCAGCGCGCGTTTCGCCGCTTCGGCGATCCCGATCAGTCCGGCCGGCAGGGCTCCTAGGATGTTCATGTCCGGAAGGTGGAAGGCCCGCCGCCGAACGGCAAGGGCTTTCAGTCGCGCGCGACCGGCCCTTCGCCGACCGATCCATCCAGGCTCAGCCATAGGACCCGGCGCTGATCCACCGGCCCCGGCAGGCTCGCCAGCGGCGCGGCCTCGAAACCGAACCGCCCGAAATACGGCGCGTCACCCACCAGCAGAATGCCTGCGAAGCCTAGCGTCCGCGCCCGTTCGATACAGGCCTCGACCAGCGCCGCCCCGATCCGCCCGCTGCGCCATTCGGCCTCCACCGCGATAGGGCCGAGGAATGCCGCCGGAACCTCGCCGACCGTAATCGGCCACAGGCGAACCGAGCCGATCAGCTCGCGCCCGGCCCGCGCGACCAGCCCGGCGATCGGCTCGGAGCCTTCCCGCAGGCGCTCCGCCGTCTTGACGAACCGGCCCGGCCCGAAGGCCGCATCCACCACGCGCTCGATCGCCGCCGCGTCGAACGGCGTCTCTTCGGCGATGATCGCGGGCTGCAGGGCGACGTCGGTCATGGGAGGCGGCCCCTTAAGGCCGAACCCGGCGCACGCCAAGATGCAATTGTAGCGCCGGGTTTCGAGGCGCGGCCGGTGTCGACCGATACAGTCTACATTTCGGCGTGTAATCCCGACCTTCTCGCCCAAAAAAGTAGGGCATCGAGGGCTCGAGACCCCCGTCGGATGGCCTCTGACTATGATCTTCGAGAGGATGGACTGAAGTTTCGGGCCGGCCTTGCGGTCTTTGACATTCCGGCATTGCTCGCGCCGCGCTTCAGCGACGCGACACCCTGTTCCAGACGCCCGCATCCACGGCGGAGGTTCGGACTATTTCGTCCACCGTGGAACCTTGGTCCTCGCCGCTAGCCCACCGAGGCGAAATTCGGGGGCCGTTTCTCGAAGAAGGCGGTGAAGGCCTCACGCGCCTCAGGGCTCAGCATCTGAGCGCCGAAGACCTCGCCCTCCTGCTGCATCAGGGCCCAAAGCCGCTCCGCATCGCGCATCAGCTTCTTAGTGCCCGCCAGCGAGCCCGGCGCCCGCGCCGCCAGCGCCTGCGCCAGCCGCAGCGCCTCGCCGTCCGCCTGATCGGCCGGCACGCACCGGTTCGCCAGCCCCCAGGCATGAGCCGTCTTTCCGTCGATTGGCTCTCCCAAGGCGAACATCTCGAAGGCCCGCTGATGGCCGATGACCATCGGCAGCAGCAGCGTCGAAGCCGCCTCCGGCGCCAGCGCCAGGTTCACAAACGGCGTCGACAGCAGCGCGTCCTCCGAAACCACGACGAGGTCGCAATGCAGCAGAAGCGTCAGGCCGATGCCGACCGCCCGCCCCTTCACCGAAGCCACCGCCGGCTTGTCGAGATAGGCCACGGCCTTGAGGAACTCGAACACAGCCATGTCACCCGGGCGCTTTCCCCCCATGGCGATGGTCGCGAAATCGCCGATGTCATTCCCGGCCGAAAAGCTGTCGCCCTCGGCCCGGAAAAGGATCACCCGCACCGCCGGATCGGCCTGCCCCGCGTTCACCGCCGCCGCCAGATCCGCGTACATGGCCTGGGTGATCGCATTCTTCTTGTCCGCGCGATCCAGGCTGATCGTCAGGATACCGTCTGTCGTTTCAGTCTTGATATGGCTCATGGTTTCCTCAGACGGCGCGCCAGCGCCAGACGCCTTCGGCGTCGGTTTCCCTCACAGCCTGCCCCCTGCGGACCAGACAGTTCAAATGGGCCAGGCTCTCGCCGGTGGCCATGCCCAGCAGGCTGTCCCCGATCGGCCGGGCAAAGAGCGACCCAAAGACATCGATGGCTCTCTTCGGTTCGCGCAGCGACTTGATCAGCCGCTTCAGCGAAACGTCGTGGCCGCGGATAAGGGCATCCAGCCGCTCATGCGCGCCCATGAACGGCTCACCGTGCGCCGGAAGAACCAACACATCCGCCGGCACTTCGAACTTCAATCGCTCCAGCGAGGTGAGCCAGTCCGTCAGAGGGTCGGCGTCGGGCTCCGTCGGCCAGATCGAAACGTTCGAGCTGATGCGCGGCAGCAGCTGATCGCCCGAAATGAAGACCCCATCGGCCTCGCGTAGCAGGCAGATGTGCTCTGGCGAATGCCCATCACCGCCGATCATCCGCCATGGTTTCCCATCAATCTCGATGACCTGACCGGCTTCGAGCCGGCGATAGGAAACCGGAGGGGAGCTCACGCCCTTGCCGAACATCCCGTAGCGCTCGCGCCATTGCGCAATCTGGGCTTCGCTCCAGCCGCATGACCGATAGAACCGCGCGGCCTCCTCGGGGGCCGGGCCGGTGTCGGACACCAGCATCCGCATCGTTATGTATTCCAGCCGGCTCATCAGCAGCGGCGCGCCGAAACGCTCGGTCATCCAGCCTGCCAGCCCGACGTGGTCGGGATGCATGTGGGTGCAGATGACCTGCTTAACCGGCCGCCCCCCGAGCGGCTCCTCGAACACGGCTTCCCAGCCTTCTCGCGCCGCAGGGAAGTTCAACCCGGTGTCGACGATGGTCCAGCCGTCTCCATCTCTGAGGGCCCAGAGATTGATGTGGTCCAAGGCCATGGGAAGCGGAGACCGCACCCACAGCACACCGTCCGCCACCTCCACAGCTTGGCCAGCCTGAGGCGGCTCCCCGCACGGATAGACGAGTTCCGCCCGTGGAGGCCGTGCGACCTTGTCGATGTCCGGCGTCCCGTCGGCCAAGAGACCGTCTCCTTAAGCAACTTTCTGCTTGTAGCGCCTTGTTCATCTCCGCGTCAAAATCGATGTGCGACACCGCGACGATCGATGCCGGCGTGCGTTAGACCGGTTGTGACTTGACCCGGAGCGCTCGACGCCCTTAGCCGTGGCCCACCTTTGTGAGACGAGGACCCTCGCCGATATGAGACAAACCCTGTTTTCCGTGATCGCAGGCGCGGCCATCGCCCTGATGAGCATCACGGCCCCCGCGGATGCGTCGGCGCAGAGCCGGACCCGCGGGCAAACCATTCCGACCCAGACGGAGATCGACGAAGACGTTCGCATGATCATCCAGCGTGACCGGCTCGGTTGCGACTATGACACGGCGCGCTTCATCGGCCGGAACGGCGATGGCCGGACCCTGTACGAAGTCGGCTGCCGCGGCGGCGCGGGCTTCCTGCTGCTGGACAACGACCCGGCCCAGGTCGTGAACTGCATCGCCAACAACGCCTCGGTCGCCGCGCGCCGCGCTGAAGACCCGGAAGCGGACGTTGGCGCTGAGTGCACCATGGAATCCAACACCAACGTGGTCGGCTCGGTCGCTTCCTACGTCCAAGCCGCCGGCATCGAATGCGCTGTCGACCAGGCCCGCTGGGTCGGCGCGACCAGCACGGGCGAGCAGCGCTATGAGGTCGGCTGTCCGTCGGCTGACGGCTTCTGGTTCGACGTCAGCGCCGCGGGCGGGGTCAGCAATGTGATGCCCTGCCTGCAGGTGACTGCCGCGGGCGGAACCTGCGAGTTCTCGCCGGCCGCCGAACAGGCCGCCTGGGTCGCGGCCCTGGCCGCTCCGTCGGGCCGCAGCTGTGCTGCCAGCAATGCTCGCTTTGTGGGAGCCAACGGCACGACCGGCCAGCGCTACTACGAGGTCGGCTGCGCGGACGGCGTGGGCTTCATGGTCCGCACCAACTCGAGCAACGCCTTCGAATCAGTGATCGAATGTTCGGCGGCTGGCGGCATCGCCGGCGGCTGCACCCTCTCGGACAGCACGGCCGTGGCCGTCGCGAGCGCCGAGGAACTGCAGGCTCGCCTGACCTCGGCCGGGATCGGCTGCGCCTATGTCGACAACCGCCCGCCCCGCCAGGAGCTGGAAGGCGATCGCCGCACCGTAGTCGAGTTCTCGTGCTCGGATCGTCCGTGGGGCCTGGTGGCCTTCCTGCCGAACGCCTCGGGTACGGCTGAGCAGATCGACTGCCTCACGGCCCAGGCCCGCATCGGCGGCTGCTCGCTGACGACCAAGGGCATGCTGATCGACAACCTGAGCGTAGTCGCCCGCGATCGTCCCAGCCTGTCCAACTGCGCCATCTCGGACTTCCGCTTCGCCGGGCGTCTGACGGCCGAGCAGGCTGGCGGTCAGAACGTGGCCGGGGACGTGATCGAGCTGCAGTGCGAAGGCGGCTCGGGTTTTATCGCCGTGCTGCGTCCGGACCGTTCGGCCTTCGTGCAGTCCCAGACCTGCGCGGTGTCTGAAGAGCGTGGCGGCACCCGCTGCGAGCTGGGCGCCTGATCACAGAGCAGACCTGAAGAGAGGGCCCCGGGAGCGATCCCGGGGCCCTTTTTCATTGCCCGATCAGGCGTTGAGGGTTTCCTGGAAGCGGACCGCGCGGCCGCCGGCGGCCTCGGCCAATTCGCCGTCGCGCATCACCACCCTGCCCCGGATGATCGTGGCGACAGGATAGCCCTCGACCTCCATGCCGTCGAAGGGGGTCCAGCCGGAGCGCGTGGCCATGTCGGCGTGGGTCAGGGTCCGCTTCGCCTTGAGATCGACCAGAGTCAGGTCCCCGTCCCAGCCCTCGGCCATGCGGCCCTTGCCAGCGATCTGGAAGACGCGCTGCGCCCCGGCCGAGGTCAGGTCAACCAGCCGTTCCAGACTGAGACGGCCCTTGGCCACATGGTCCAGCATGACCGGCAGCAGGGTCTGGACGCCTGGCATGCCTGATGGCGAGGCCGGATAGGGTCGCGCCTTTTCCTCAAGCGTGTGCGGGGCGTGGTCCGAGCCGATGACGTCGGCGACGCCCTGGGCGATTCCGTCCCACAGCCCCTGGCGATGGCGGGCCTCGCGGATCGGCGGGTTCATCTGGGCCAGACCCTTGAGGCGCTCATAGGCCTCAGGCGCCTCGAGCGTCAGATGCTGGGGCGTGAACTCGACGGTGCAGACATCTTTGTGGTCGGCGAGGAAGGCGACTTCCTCGGCGGTCGTGACGTGCAGCACATGGATGCGCTTGCCGAGCTTCTCGGCCAGACCCACGAGACGGCGGGTCGAGCTGAAAGCAGCTTCGGCGTCACGAACCTCATAGTGGCTGGTCCAGTCGCCGGTCCGGGCCAGGCCCCGGCGCTCGGCCAGGCGGAACTCATCCTCAGAATGGAAGGTGGCGCGGCGATTGACGTTGCGCAGCACGGCCTCGATGCCTTCGTCGTCGGCAATCAGCAGCGAACCGGTCGAGGCGCCCATGAAGACCTTGACCCCGCAGCAGCCGTGCAGACGCTCCAGCTCGCCCAGATGCTGGACATTCTCCATCGTGCCGCCGACGTAGAAGGCGTGGTCGCACCACATCCGGTCGTGCGCGCGGTCCAGCTTGTCAGCCAGGGCGGCCGGATCGGTCGTGGTGGGCTCGGTGTTCGGCATCTCGAACACTGCGACGACGCCGCCGAGCACCGCCGCGCGGCTTCCGCTTTCGAGATCTTCCTTCCACTCTAGGCCCGGCTCACGAAAGTGGACCTGGGTGTCGATGACGCCCGGCATGACCAGCAGGCCCGAGGCGTCCACCACCTCGCCAGCCGAGGCCTGGCCCAGATCGCCAATCCGAAGGATGCGGCCGTCGCGGATGCCGACGTCGGCCATGCCGCGCCCGGCGTGATTGATCACCTCGCCGCCGCGAACGATCAGGTCATAGGTCTCAGCCATGGGCCGGCTCCAGTACAGGCGTCTCGGTCTTGTGAAACAGCTTGAGAGCGGCTGCGGTCACCGGCTCTACCGGCACGTCCATCATGTGCTGGATGTGCTGGTTCAGGCCCGGATCGATGGCGCGAAACTCTTCGACAGAGCGAGAGCCCCTCACGGCCATGCCGGTCCAGGGGCGCGTGAGGCGTTCATCGGACGGGCCGTAGACGCCGAGCGCCGGCACACCCGCCGCAACCGCCAGCTGGGTCCAGATCGAATCGCCGCCGACGAACATGCGGGCATGGCGCAGGGCCGCTGCGGTCTGCAGCAGGTCCAGCTTGCCCTGAAGCTCGATGACCCGGTCCCGCGAGACCGCGAAGCGAATGGTATGGGCCGCATCCCGGTCGACGGCGTTTCCGACCAGCATCAGCCGGCCTCCGGCCATAGGGCCCGTATCGCCGAGCATGGCGGCGGCGACCTTGGTGAAGCGCTCCGACGGCCAGCGCTTGCCGATCCAGTCGACGCCGGGTCCGAGCGCCAGGACCGGGCCGGGCCGATCCGCAATCAGGGCGTCAGCCTCGGCTTTTGTCTCTTCGCTAAAGAACAGGCGCGGCGAGGGCGGGGTGTCAAGCTGAAGCACTCGCGCGGCGGATTCGACGGCGTGTATCGGCTCATCGTCGGGCTTGCGGACCGCGCGCTTGTCGCGCTTGAGCCAGCCGGAAAGGCGCGATCCCCGCATGTCGACGACGACGCTCCATCGCCGCGCCTTCAGTCGGTCCCAGAGTTTGATCCAGGCGGCGGTGCCTTCGCCGGGCAGGACGATCAGACGGTCGAGACCGGGAGTGTCGCGAAACAGCGGCGCGCTCTCGGCGGACCCGACGATAGTGAAGCGCGCATCCGGCGCCTCCTCGACCATCTGGGCGAGCACGCCCGATGACATCACGGCGGCCATCGGGTCAGCTTCAGCGATGTAGAGGATCGTCAGCGGCATTGGTCCTTATAAACCCTAATCGGCGCGAGTCGTCGCTAGGGAACCGCGTCGCGGCGGATGTCATGCCTTTCAACCGCGACACAGATGCCAGCCGCGCCAGCGGTCCGCTGCGTCATGAGGCTCTCGAACAGACAGCTTCAGGAGCATCAGCAGCCTCACGGATGTCTGCCTGCCCGCGCGAGCACTGACAGGACCGACAGGCAGGGAGGTTGGCGAGCGAGATCGGCGAGATCATGAGGACAGGCTATCCGCGCCCTGTCTTGCGGGGATAAGTCGCCGCGCCCCCAGCCGGCATTGCTACGAATTCCGCTGGCTAGCGCGCCAGAAAACGGGCGCCCGCGATCAGATCCATTCGCGCGCCATGTAAACCGATCCATCGCCATAGCCCGCCACCTTGGCGGACAGAGCCGAGGAAAGGTCTGTCACCCTGTGCCAGCCCAGTCGAAGCCAGACCGGCTCGGCGCCCGGGACAGCCACCAGTTCGGAACGGGAGATGTCCGAATGGGCCTCAAGGCAAGCAGCCAGAAGTGGTCGGGCGAGCCCCTCGCCTCTCGCATGAGGCGCGATGGACAGGTCGTGGATGTACCAGCAGTCGCCTTCGGCGGAGGTAAGGACCGTGTCGGGTGAGGGAGGAGACAGGCTCGGCCACGGATGGCTGAGCAGATAGGCGTCCATGCGGCCGTGGCTCTCGATGGTCCAGCACCAGTCTGGCGCTTGGACAATGCGGCTGGCGAAGGCCGCCTCCCCATCCCGAATTGCGGGCGGATAGCATTGGGCCTGAAGTGTCAGGGCCACCGGGAGATCAGCCAGGGTCAGGGGACGGATCTGATCCATCAGCCGACCGAGAGCAGTCCCCAGACCATGAGGCCGCCGGCGAGCACCTGGAGCCCGCGGAACAGATCAACAAGCCGGCGCGCGGCCTTGCAGTTGAGCGGCACGCGGACCTGCCAGAGGAAGCTGGCCACGCGCCAGCCGTCCGTGCCGGTCTCCTCGGACGGCACCTCTTCGCGGATGAGCCGCCGGGCATGAAGTTCACGAAGGCGCGCCAGGGCGAAGTTGGCCACCACCGCCGAGGCGACAAAGGCCGCCAGCCCCAGTCCGAAGAGGACCGCGAGCCGGATCACGCCCCGAGCAGTTCCCGGCCGATCAGGAAGCGGCGGATTTCGTTAGTGCCGGCGCCGATGTCATAAAGCTTGGCGTCGCGGACCAGCCGCTCGACCGGCCATTCCTTGGTGTAGCCGGCGCCGCCGAGAGCCTGGACGGCTTCCAGCGAGACCTTCACGGCGTTCTCCGAGGCCAGCAGGATCGCGCCGGCGGCGTCATAGCGGGTGGTCTGCCCGGCGTCGCAGGCGCGCGCCACGGCATAGACGTAGGTTCGGGCCGAGTTGAGGGCGACGTACATGTCGGCGACCTTGGCCTGCATCAGCTGGAACGAGCCGATCGCCTTGCCGAACTGCTTGCGGTCCCGAACGTAGGGCAGGACGACGTCGAGGGCCGCCTGCATGATGCCCAGTGGGCCGCCCGCCAGCACGGTGCGCTCATAGTCGAGGCCCGACATGAGAACCGCCGCGCCGCGGCCTTCGCCGCCCATGACGTTCTCTTCGGGGACTTCGCAGTCCTCGAACACCAGCTCGGCGGTGTCGGAGCCGCGCATGCCCATCTTGTCGAGCTTCTTCGAGACGCTGAAGCCCTTCATCCCCTTCTCGATGAGAAAGGTGGTGACGCCGCCGTTGCCCTCGCCCGTCCTGGCGTAGACCACCAGGGTGTCGGCGGTCGGGGAGTTGGTGATCCAGAACTTGGTGCCGTTCAGAATGTAGCGGTCGCCCTTCTTGTCGGCGCGGGTGCGCATTGACATGACGTCCGAACCCGAGCCGGCCTCTGACATGGCCAGCGAGCCGAGATGTTCGCCCGAGATCAGCTTGGGCAGGTATTTCTGCTTCTGCTCGGGCGTGCCCCAGCGACGGATCTGGTTGACGCAGAGGTTTGAGTGGGCGCCGTAGCTGAGGCCGATCGAGGCCGAGGCGCGGGACACCTCCTCCATCGCCACGACATGCTCGAGATAGCCCATGCCGAGGCCGCCGAACTCTTCCTCGACGGTGATGCCGTGGAGGCCCAGCTCGCCCATCTCTGGCCAGAGGTCGCGAGCAAACTTGTTGGTCTCGTCGATCTCGGCGGCGCGCGGCGCCAGCCGGTCGGCGGCCCAGCGGGCGGTGGTCTCACGGATCGCGTCAGCGTTCTCGCCGAGGCCGAAATCCATCGATTGGGGGGCGAAGGGAATGCTCATGGCGGCGGGTTAGCACCGCCACGCCACCGGCGCAAAGCGACTACTCTGCGTCGTCCAGCCCGAACCGCTTGAAGAGGTTGTAGGCGGTGATGCCGACAAAGATCGTGCCGATCCCCACCAGCACCCAGGCAATGGCCGACTTCTCGTCGAACATGCCTGCGGGCACAGGGTTCTGGTTGGCCAGGTGGAAGCCCGCCACGCCGAAGCCGAAGGCCGACAGGCCCACTGCGCCGGTCATCACCAGGGCGGTGGCGTCACTCCAGCGCGACAGTCCGGACGGAGCCTCGGCCAGGGGCTCGTAGAAGATCACGCCGCCATCCTCGACCGGCGCGGCCGGCGTCTCTTCAAAGAGCGCGGCCTGTCCCTCGGCGGGCTCCGGCGCAGCCTCATAGCCGGCCGTGCGGGACGGCGCGGGTTCGATGACCTCGGGCGGCGGCGACAGGACCAGGACCAGCGGCGGCTCGGACAGGTCGGAGCTGACCGCCGGGACGACATCGGACGCGAGGTCCAGCGGCGCCGCCTCGTCCTGCACCGGCTCGGCCGCCGTGACCGGGGCGAAGGCGGCCAAGGGATAGGTCGCATAGATGCGGGTCGAGACCGTGGCCTCGAGAACGACGGTCTGCTCGACGGGGCCAGGCTCGCTGGGTGCGAACTCGACCGGCGCCGGTTCGGAGGCCTCGGGTGCGATCGCTTCGACCTCGGAGACTTCAGCCTCAGAAATCGCGGTCTCATCGGCTTCGACCGCCGTCACAGTGTCCGGCGTCGGCTCGACTGGCGCGGTGTCCGGGCTCACCGTTTCACTGGCAGGTTCAGGCGCCGCATCCGGCTCGGCGGTCACCGATTCCGGGTGTTCGGTGATTGCGACCTCTGCGACGGGCTTGTCGAAGTCCACCTGAAGGTCGGCGGGACGACTCACCGGCAAGGCGGCCTGGGCGACCGGGTCCACCTCGGGACGCACCAGGTCGCTCGGCGACGGCGGCGCCGCACGGCCCAGCATCAGGGCCTCTTCCGCCGAACGGCGGCGCACCAGGGCGTCCAGGACGATGCGGCGACCGTCGAAAGCGCCTGCCCGCCAGATGGCCATGGCCAGGGCGGCCTCGGTCATCCGCTCCTGATTGACCCGGGTCAGGACCTCGGAATTACGGAAGGCGTCGACGCCCACGTTGAAGGCGAAACAGACTAGGGCGTCGAACTGGTTCTGGGAAATCTCGACGGTGACGGCTTCGTTGACCGCAGCCTGGACCGGGATCAGGTCGTAGAGCAGCAGAGCCTCGGCGTCGGCCTCGGTGATGACCGCGCCCTCGCGGGCGTACTGGGTGTGACCATGACCCATGGTCCAGCGGCCGTCGGACAGCTGCGCAGCGGTCAGGCGCAGGCCCTCGAAGCTCTTGAGAAGCTCCAGTCCTTCGCGAGACATCTTCGAACGCGACTGCATGTCGTACCTACGGGTGACCCATTCCGGGACAAGACGGCTCGCCCCGAAAGCGAACCAGCAAGCGCCGGGCCGCAGCCACCAAAGGCAGCATGTCTAGAGAAGGATCAAGGCCGCCAGGCCAAGGAAGGCCAGAAAACCGATGGTGTCCGTCACCCAGCTGACAAAGACCGGCGAGGCGACGGCCGGGTCGCGGCCCAGGCGATCCAGCGCCAGCGGGGCCAGGGTTCCGGCCAGGGCCGCAGCGAACAGGTTGATCACCACCGCCGAGCCGATGACGGTCGAGAGCATCACATCGCGCTGCCACAGCCAGGTCACCCCGGCCAGAAGCGCCGCTATGGCCGTCCCGTTCAATAGGCCTACGGCGATCTCGCGGCGCAGTATCCGCCAGGCGTTGGCCGCCGAAAGCTCGCGCATGGCCAGGGCCCGCACCGAGACGGTCAGGGCCTGGGTGCCGGCGTTGCCGCCGATGGAGGCCACCACCGGCATCAGGACCGCCAAGGCCACCAGCTGCTGGATTTCGGCCTGGAAGAAGCCGATCACCATCGAGGCGACGAGCGCCGTGCCCAGATTGACCACCAGCCAGGGGATGCGTGAGCGGACAACCTCTGCCACGTCGGCGTCGCGGCCTGCGTCGGTCACGCCGGCCAGGGCCAGCATGTCTTCCTGGTTCTCTTCCTGGATGATGTTGACGATGTCGTCGACGGTGATCTGGCCGACCAGCCGGCCGCCCTTGTCGATCACGGGCGCCGAGATCAGGTGGTACTTTTCAAAGATGTAGGCGACCTCTTCCTGCTCCGTATCGACGGCGATCTCGGTGATCGGCTCCATCAGGTCGGTCAGGAGGACCTCGCGGGCGGCGCGAAGCAGGCCCGAAACGGGAATGGCGCCGACCGGCCGCTGGCTTGGATCGACGACGTAGATGTCGAAGAACAGCTCGGGCAGATCATCGGCCTGGCCACGCATGTGGTCGATGGCGTGGCCGACCGACCAGAACTGGGGCGCGGCCATCACCTCGCGCTGCATCAGGCGGCCGGCGGAATCCTCGGCATAGAGCAGCGCGTTCTCGATGCCGGCGCGCTCGGCCTCCGGCATGGCGGCCAGGACGGCGCGGCGCTGGTCGTCCTCGAGGTCCTCGACGATGCCGGTGGCGTCATCCGAATCAAGCTCCTGCAGGGCCTCGGCCAGGGCGCCGGGGTCGATGCTCTCCAGCACGTCCTCGCGGACGCCGTCGTCCAGCTCAGGAAGGGTCTCGGCCAGAAGGTCCGGCGGCAGCCAGGGCACGACTTCGTCGCGATGCTCGGCGGACAGGAAGCCCAGCAGATCGGCCACGTCGGCGGGGTGCAGCGCCGAGATCAGCTCGCGCAGCCGCATGCCGTCGCCGCGGTCGGCCGCGTCGATGACCATTTCCACATAGTCGGACGTGAGGGCGTAGTCCTCACCCAGCGCCAGATCTTCCAGCAGTTGGGCGGCTTCGGCCTCGGTCAGTTGGGTGGCGTCGCTGGACATGCTCGCCTCCCTCCTGGCCTTTCAGGCGATCAGCGCATCAAACGCCGATTCTCGATGGTGCGGTCGAGAAGACTCGAACTTCCACTCCGGTTAGGGAACAGCGACCTCAACGCTGCGCGTCTACCAATTCCGCCACGACCGCTCGCATCGGAGCGCGGGGAGATAGCGGAGGCGGGGCGGAATGAAAAGAGGCTGGCGCGGAAAACTACGCAGCGCCCGCCATGAAGTCATAGACGTTGGCCGGGCCGGTGACGACGATGGCGATGCGGTCCTCGGAAATCGAAATCTCGCCACGGGCAACCGGATGGTTGTTGGCCAGAATCCAGACCTCGTCACCCTCGTGGGCGTCCAGCGGAATCACGGCGCCGCGGCCCATGCGCAGAAGGCTCTGCATGGGGATATTCGACCGGCCGAGCACCACCGAGATCTCGACCTTTACGGCCGCGACCTGCTGGCTGACCCCCTTTTCAGCTGGGAGCGTAAGTGACACCCGAACCCCTCGACGCGCGAACTAGGCGGCCAAGATGGCCGGATCATGCTTGACGACGCGTTAAGCGGGGCGCTTGCGAGGCCGCGTTCGAGGGGCCAATTGCGGCGCCATGACCGATGGCCTCGACATTCTGCGGCGCGACGACGGCCTGACCGCCGGCTGGGCGGTGTCGCGCAGCCTAGTCCCCTACCCCCAGGCCGTCGAGGCGATGGAGACGCGCGCCGCCGCGATTGCAGAAGGGTCTGCGGGCGAGCTGATCTGGTTGCTGGAGCACCCGCCGCTCTATACCGCGGGCGTCTCGGCCAAGGCCGAGGATTTGCTGACGCCCGGCGACATTCCCGTCTTCGAGACCGGTCGGGGTGGACAGTTCACCTATCACGGGCCGGGTCAGCGGGTGGCCTATGTGATGCTGGACCTGAACCGGCGCGGCCGCGACATCCGCCGCTTTGTACGCGGTCTGGAGACTTGGATCGTCCAGTCGCTATCCGTGTTCAATGTTGATTCCGGTCCCCGCGATGGCCGCGTCGGCGTGTGGGTCGAGCGGCGCGAGGACGGCCAGGTCCGCGAGGACAAGATCGCCGCGATCGGGGTGAAGGTGCGCCGATGGGTCAGCTTCCATGGCGTCAGTGTCAATGTGGAGCCGGACCTGTCGCACTTCTCGGGCATCGTGCCCTGCGGCATCCGCGAGCACGGGGTGACCAGCCTGGTTGATCTGGGACGCCCCGTGACGATGGATGAGGCTGACGAAGCGCTGCGGTCGTCCTTCCAGGATGTGTTCGGGCCGGTCGAGGCCACCGAACCGCCTGTCTAGATCAGAGCGCGCATCGGGTTGGGGCCGAAGCGGTTGGCCCCCTGTTCAGACGGCATCAGGCCCAGTTCCACGATCGCCCAGAGCACGACCGCTACGCCGAGCATGTCGAGCACCCCTTCGGGGTGCGGCCAGACCATGATGAAGGCGAACAGGATCACGGCCGTCCACCAGCCCGATCGGCCCCGGTCGTGCAGGCGCTTTGACAGCACGCAGGCGCCCGAGAAGAACAGCAACGGATAGGCGAAGACGCCGGTGAAGACGTTGCCGCCCAGCGCCGACTGATAGAGGGCGAGCATCACCACCAGGCTGACCGCGGCCAGCAGGAACGGCAGCCTGCCGACCCGTCCCGAGGACGAGAAGAAGAGTTCCGGCCAGTCAATGCGCGCGTTCATGGCGCCCTTATCCGCAAATTCGTCGCCGAGGACCAGACGCCTAGCCGCGCTCGGCCGCCAGGGCGAACAGACGGCGGACCTCGTCGTCGACATCGGCCGGCGCCGACAGGCTGATTGTCGATATCAGCCGCTCAGACCAGCTCTCCCGCCGGGCCGGAGCCGACAGGCGCACGGACTGCCCGGGCTCAAGCTTGAAGCCGATGAGCGCGCCGCCACCCTTGAGAGGCCGTATGGCCGCGAACTGGACGTCGCGCGAGAAGCTGGTGAAGGCCTTGCGCTGGCCGGTCACGACGTCGGAAACCTCGGCCGCCACCGCCTCGATCGCTACGAGGATGGCCTCGCTGGCCGGGTCCTTCCAGAGTTGGGCCCGCAGGCCGTCTGGATCGTCCCAGTCGGGTCCAGTTCCGGTCTCGGCCTGGGACAGAATAAAGGCCGCGTGGTTCACACCGATGCCGTGGCGCGCCTTGAGCCAGGCCGTCTGCTTGCCGCGCGTGGTCTCCGGGCAGGTCGTCATGATCTCGACCCATTCGGCGATCGGCCTGCCGGTCTGGGCCTCCAGATTGGCCTGGACGGTGGCGAACCACTTCTTCTGGCGCTCCGTCATGCCGGCCGCGGCCTTGCCAGCCCCCGCTTCCATCGGCCAAACCTCCGTCGTCTCTCTTCAGGAACGATAGCATGAGCCTGACCGGCGCCTACGACCACGACAATGTCTTCGCCAAGATCCTGCGCGGCGAACTGCCCTGCGTGAAGGTGATGGAGGACGACCGGGTGCTGGCGTTCATGGATGTCTTCCCGCAGTCCGAGGGGCACGTGCTGGTGATCTCCAAGGTCTCGCGGGCCCGTAACCTGCTGGAGGCCGAGCCGGAGGTTCTCCAGGACCTGATCCTGGCGGCCCAGACGATCGCCCGCGTCCAGCCCGAGGCGCTCGGCTGCGAAGGCGTGTCGCTGATGCAGTTCAACGGGTCAGCCGGCGGCCAGACCGTCTTTCATCTGCACCTGCACGTGATCCCGCGCTGGGCGGGGCGGCCGCTGGGCGGACACGGCCAGGGCGGTATGGCGGACACCGACGAACTCAAGGCGACCGCCGCCCGCATCTCGGCCGCCCTCTAGACGAACTCGACCTCCACGCCCGGCCGGACCGCCGCCGCCAGGTGGGCCACGTCCCAGTTGGTCAGGCGAACACAGCCGTTCGAGGCGTTCTTGCCGACGATGTCGGGATTGGGCGTGCCGTGGATGCCGTAGGTGTCGCGCGACAGGTCGATCCAGATTGAGCCGACCGGATTGTTCGGCCCCGCCGCCACTACTAGCCGGCGGTTGATGGTGTCGTTGGCGTACGACAGGCGGCTCGGGTCATAGGTGTAGGTCGGATTGCGGGCGACGCCGTTGACGGTCATTGCGCCGGACGGGCTGGGATTCTCAGACGATCCGATGGTCGCGGGATAGAAGGCCAGAAGCGTGCCCGCCTCGTCATAGGCGCGCACCGACCGCTCTTCGGCGTCCACCTCGATGCGCGCGACCTCACCCTGGATCGGCTGGCGGCGCGGGTTGGTGATGTAGATCTCGGTTCCGGCCTGGCTGAAATCGACGCCGGGGTTCAGCGCGACCAGGAACTGCTCATCCATGTGGAAGCGTTCGGCCAGAAGTTCAGACGCCGAGCGGTAGCCCAGCGCATCAAGCTCGGCCTGGGACGCCAGATCACGGGGAATGGACGGTGTGAAGGGCCCGGCCACATCCTCGGCCGTCAACACATAGCGGGACACGACATCGACGGGCGATTCCGCAACCAGCCGGTCATAGAGGGCTTCGGTCAGCGCACCATCAACGGCCAGACCATTCTGACGCTGGTACTCGGCGATCGCATGGCGAACGTTCTCGCCAAAGCGGCCGTCCGTCACACCGGGCGAGTAGCCGGCCCTATCCAGCAGAACCTGCACCCGCACGACGGCGGGGACCACGGTCTGCTCAGGCTCTTCGGCCGGCGGGGCCTCGAAGGTCGCGTTGTTGATCTGGGTTGCCGCGATCGTATTGGTCGCCGCCGGGCGCGCCGACTCGACCGGCGGCGGAGCAGGCTCCGGCGTGCTGGTTTCACGCTCGTCGCCGCAAGCCGCGGTTCCGAGGGCCAGGCCGAGGGCGAGAGTGGGCAAAAGGGTCTTCATGGGCGCTCCGACGGTGAACCGAAACAATGCCCTTCGACGCAGAGCCGTTCCCCGATCAGGGCTCTGTGAGCAGCAGCAGCGTTGTCTGGGAGCCTCCACCCGGCAGCGCCCAGGCGATGCGGATTCCGGTGTCGTTGGGGGCCGCCGAAATTGCGCCATCGGACCGGACGAGCGTCAGATCGACCATACGGTCCTCGCGCTGATCGCCCGCCACGGCGGCGATCCGGTGCGGCCCCGGCGTCGTCGCGGCGCTGAGCACGGCGAACCATCGCCCCTGACTGTCGGCGCGGGCTTCCGCCGCCGGGCGCCCGTCCAGCGACACAGTGACGGACTGATCGGCCGATGCGACGCCGGACACGGCCACGCCGCCGCCGCCGTCGACATCGACCACGGCCAGCAGCGGCGCCGGCCCCACAGGCAGCGACGCGCCGCCCGCCCGCAACATCAGGGCCCTTTGGGGCGCCGAGCCGGGCGAGAACAGCCAGCCATCGCTGGACACTGACTGCCCGGCCCGCTCGACGCTCAGATTGAACAACCGGTCCTGCGGCGAGGCGCCCGGCAGGGAAATGGCGAACAGGCCTCGGTCGTCTGCGGTGACGCCGTGGGCGGCGCCGTCCATCTCGATCAGGCGGACGCGCTCGCCGGGACCGGCCCGGCCCGCGACGACGACCTGACCATCCTGCAGTTCGACGTGGGTCGCGACTGGCGGCGCCGCATAGGCTGGCGCATCCTCTGTCGCGTCGGCGGCCGGAGCCGCTTCACCGCCACACGCCGCCAGCGCCAAGGCCGCTATCAGGATCGCCGTCCTCATTCGCATGTCTCGCGCCCCCGCTAGGTTCTGCCGTCCGGCTTTGCTAGAGGCTTTCGCCCCGGGATGAAATCGTCCCGATTCATCCAGGGACCCCGTCTTGGTCGAAGCTCCGAGCGAACTGCACTCCGTCTGCGTCTTCTGCGGCTCATCCATGGGCGCCAAGCCGATCTTCGAGGAGACGGCCCGTGAACTGGGCGAGGCGCTGGCCGCCGAGGGACTGCGGCTGGTCTACGGCGGCGGCGGCGTGGGCCTGATGGGCGCCTCGGCCCGTGCGGCCCATGAGGCCGGCGGCGCGGTGCTTGGGATCATGCCCGACTTCCTGCGCGCCAAGGAGCGCCTGCTGGATGAGGTCGAGACCGTGGTCGTCCAGACCATGCACGAGCGCAAGTCGATGATGTACGACGCTTCGGAGGCCTTCGTGGTCCTTCCCGGCGGGATCGGCACGCTGGAAGAGGCGATCGAGCTGATGTCCTGGCGGCGGCTGAGCCTGCACCTCAAGCCAATCTGGTTCGTGAATGTGGACGGCTTTTGGGACGCCCTGATCGCCCTGTTCCACAACAATGTTTCGACCGGCATGACGCCCGACTGGTTCCTCGACACCTTCCATGTCGTGGACGACGTGCCGGGCCTGATGCTCAGCATGAAGACCTGGTTCAACCGATAGGCTTGTCTGCCGTTCCCCTTCGGGCATAAGGCATGGATGCCCTCCCCGGCCCGCCTCATCGTTGATCTGAACGCGCTTTCAGAGAACTTCCACACGCTCGCCCGGATCGGCGGCGCGCCGGTGACGCCGGTCGTCAAGGCCGACGCCTATGGACTGGGCGCCGCAGCGGTCGCGCGCAAGCTGATGACCGAGGGCGCAGACACCTTCTTCGTGGCCCGCCTGAGCGAGGGCGACGCCTTGCGCCAGACCCTGGGGTCTCGGCCGAAAATCTATGTGCTGGACGGATGCGGCCCGTCTGATGTGCTGCGGCTGCAAGCCGCCCGACTTCGGCCAGTACTGAGCTCGGCCGAGCAGATCCGCCGCTGGCTGAGCTCTGACGGTGGCCCGGCGGCCTTGCATATCGACACAGGGATGAACCGCCTGGGCGTCCGTCCCGAAGACGCGCCCGAGCCCTTCCCCGGGCTGGAGATGGTGGTGAGCCATCTTGCCTGCTCCGACGATCCCTATGACGCCATGAACGCAGCCCAGCGTTCGGCCTTCGAGCTGGTCAGCCGCCGCTATCCCGGGACGGTGCGGTCCTTCGCCAATTCCGGCGGATGTTTCCTGGGTCCGGACTTCGCCTTCGACGCGCTGCGGCCGGGGATCAGCCTTTACGGCGGTGGGCCCGAGGGTCGCCCAGACGAGCGGCTGAAGCCTGTCGCGGCCCTGCGAGCGGAAATCCTGCAGGTGCGCAATGTTCCAGCCGGTGAGACGGTCGGATACGCCCGTGGCTTCACCGCCGAGCGTCCGATGAGCGTGGCGGTCGCCGGCGCCGGCTATGCGGACGGCATCCTGCGCTCGAACAGCCCGCGCGGCCGGGTCTATGTCGGCGGCGAGATTCGCCCGATTCTCGGCCGGATCTCCATGGACCTGATAGCGATCGACGTCACTGACCTGGATGTCGGACCGGGCGAGTTGGTGGAGCTGTTCGGGCCCCACCACCCCATTGATGACGCGGCGGCGGACGCCGGCACCATCGCCTATGAGCTGCTGACCTCGGTCGGAGCCCGGGTTCAGCGTTCGTATGTCGGCTAGACCCTAGCCGTACAGGATCGCAGCACCGCCGGCGGCGCTGAAGGCCATGGCGGCCGTGATCGAGCCGATTATCATGGCGATGATCCACCACAGAACGATGGCCACGACGCAGACGACGATGAAATAGACGATCGCCTTGTCAGCAGGCGGCGCCATCACCTGCTTGATGCCGAGATAGAGCAGATAGAGCCCGTAGATCGAGGCGATCAGCACCAGAATGCCCAGCATCGGCAAGAGGTTGAGGATTCCGGCGACCCAGGCGGGCGTCATGGCGTAGACCGCCACCTTCATGGCCTGGGTCCGATCCTTGGCCGCACCGAACGAAGGCGCGAGCGCGTCGATGATGAGGCCCATCACAAAGACCATGACCAGCGACAGGACGTAGCCGACGACAGCGCCGACCAAGCCGGCGACCAAGCCGACGCTGACGCCCAGGCCACCGAACATGCCGGAAAGCAGCAGGCCGCCGATGAATCCGGCAATGGCCGGAATAGCGGCCAGGATCATGGCGTAGCCGGTGAACAGCTGGGAGACGCTGGTGGCCTCGGCGCGGATCACGTCCCATTCCTGGACCGGCTTGGTGATGATGTTCTGGATGCGGGCCATCATGCCCGGATTGATGGCGGGCGGGGTGTCGGACATCAGCTTCAGCCTCCTGTTCAGCCTACAGGGGAATATGCGCCTTTCACGAAACGGCGCAATCCGACAGGCGACGGCCGGCTTTGACGCAACCTGGGGGCAATCCACACGCGGCGGAATCAATCCGTCTCTGCTAGAAGGCGCCCCCATGGCCCGCGATGGTGCGATCTATGTTTGTCAGTCCTGTGGGGCGGTCCATGCCAAATGGTCCGGGCAGTGCTCGGCCTGTCAGGCCTGGAACACCCTCGTCGAGGAGACGCAGAGCCGCGCGCCGGGCACGCTGAAGCCATCCAAGGCGCGCGGGCTGGCCTTCGAGGACCTGAGATCCGACAATCCCGAGCCGCCGCGCCTGACCACGGGCGTGGCCGAGTTCGACCGCGTCTGCGGCGGCGGCGTCGTGCCCGGCTCGGCCATCCTGCTGTCGGGCGACCCGGGTGTCGGCAAGTCGACCCTGCTGCTTCAGGTCACCGCCCAGGCCGCAGCGCGCGGCGCGCGCGTGGCCTATATTTCGGGCGAGGAAGCCATCGAGCAGATCCGCTCGCGCGCGGCCCGGATGGGTCTGGCCGAGGCGCCAGTGAATCTGGCGGCCGAGACCTCGCTGCGCGAAATCCTCGACGGGCTGAAGCGCGACACCTTCGATCTGGTGATCGTCGATTCCGTCCAGACCCTGTGGTCCGACGCCCATGAGGCGGGTCCGGGCTCGGTCACCCAGGTCCGCGCCTGCGCCGGCGAGCTGGTGCGGTTCGCCAAGAAGCGCGGCGTGGCGATCGTGCTGGTCGGCCACGTCACCAAGGATGGTCAGGTCGCCGGCCCCCGCGTGGTCGAGCACATGGTCGACGCCGTCCTCTCGTTCGAGGGCGAGCGCGGCTATCCGTTCCGCATCCTGCGCGCCGGCAAGAACCGGTTCGGCGCGACCGACGAGATTGGCGTCTTCGAAATGGGCGACCGGGGCCTGAACGAGGTGCCCAATCCATCGGCCCTGTTCCTGGGCGAGGGCGGCGAGCGGGCGGCCGGATCGGTTGTCTTCGCAGGGATCGAGGGCTCTCGCCCGGTTCTGGTCGAGGTCCAGGCGCTGGTGGCGCCCTCGGCCTATGGCACGCCCCGCCGCGCGGTCGTGGGATGGGACAATGGGCGGCTGGCGATGGTGCTGGCGGTGCTGGAAGCGCGCTGCGGCCTCGGGTTCGGTGACAAGGACGTTTATCTGAACGTGGCCGGCGGCCTGCGCATCTCGGAACCCGCCGCCGATCTTGCGGCTGCGGCCGCCCTGGTGTCGTCGGCTCTGGACCGCCCCCTGCCCGAAGGGATGGTGGTCTTCGGCGAGATCAGCCTGTCCGGCGAGATCCGGCCTGTGAACCGGATGGAATCGCGGATGAAGGAAGCCCGCAAGCTGGGCTTCGACGCGGCGCTGGCGCCCAGTCAGGCGGCTGAGCCGGATGTTCTTCGCATCGTTTCGGTGTCTCGCCTTGCCGAAGCGGTCCAGCGCATTGATGATGGGGCCCTCGTCGCCCGAGATTCCCGCGTATGACCGGATACGACCTGTTCGCCTTCGTGGTCATCATCTTTTCGGCCCTGGCCGGATGGGTCCGGGGCGGTGCGCGCGAGGTCGTTAGCTTCTTCTCCTTCATCCTGGCGGCCCTGATTTCTTTGATCGCCCTGCCGATTACGGGACCGATCGGACGCGGCGTGTTCGATCCCGACTGGATCGGCACGGTCCTGGCTGCGGTGGTGACATTCCTGATGGTCTATTTCGGCGTGCGACTGATCGGGGCGCTGGCTGGGCGCTCGCTTCAGAACCATGACCGAATGTCAGGCCTGGATCGAGGCGTGGGCGTCGCCTTCGGCGTGGTGCGTGCGCTGGTGCTAATGGGCGTCGTACATCTGATCGTATTCGCCTCGTCCGGATCGCCGGACCGGGCCCCAGGCTGGCTGACCGACGCGGCCGTCTTCCCCGTCAGCCATAGTGCGGCGCGCGCCATCCAGACCGTTCTTCCCGGCATCGGCCGGACCGCAGACCAGGTTACGCCGGTCGTCGTGGACTCTGCGCGTCGCGGCGCCACGGACCAGCCGCAATCGGACGATATCGACCCCGCCTCCCAGTCAGGAAGCCAGCCATGACCCGCCTCATCAGCGGCGCCGCCGAGTTTCAGCGCGACCCAGACGACGACACCCTTCGCCTCGAATGTGGGGTCTGCGGGGTCTGGGGAGCGCCCGCGGACGAGGGCTCCTCCATCGTCGCCCTGGGTCTTCACGCCCTGCAGCACCGCGGCCAGGAAGCCTGCGGCATCGCCAGCGTAAAGTCCGAGATGTTCCACTCGGAACGGCACATGGGTCTGGTCGGAGAGGCGTTCGGCGGCTCGGACCTCTCCAAGCGCATGCCGGGCGAGGCGGCGGTGGGCCATACGCGCTATTCTACGGCGGGCGGCTCGACGCTGCGCAACATCCAGCCGATGTACGCGGACCTGGATTCAGGCGGCATCGCCATCGCCCACAACGGCAATCTGACCAACTTTCACTTCCTTCGGAACCGGCTGGTCAGCGAGGGCGCGATCTTCCAGTCGACGTCGGATTCGGAAGTCATCCTCCACCTCATCGCCCGCAGCCGTAAGGCCAAGATCGTCGACCGCTTCATCGACGCCCTGGGCGCGATCGAGGGCGGCTATGCGCTGGTCGCCCAGACCCGCCACAAGATGATCGGCGCGCGCGATCCGCTGGGCATTCGCCCTCTGGTGCTGGGACGTCTCGGCGACGCCTGGGTGCTGGCCAGCGAGACCTGTGCGCTGGACATGATGGGCGCGACCTTCGAGCGCGACGTCGAGCACGGCGAAGTCGTGGTGATCGATGCTGATGGCCTGCGTTCGCTCAAGCCGTTCCAGGGTCAGGCCGCCCGCCCCTGCCTATTCGAGTACGTCTATTTCGCCCGGCCCGACTCGGTCGTGAACGGTCGCTCAGTCTATGAGGCCCGCAAGGCCATGGGCCGCGGCCTGGCCATCGAGCACGCCGTCGAGGCCGACATAGTGGTGCCGGTGCCTGACTCGGGCGTGCCCGCCGCGCTAGGCTATGCGCAGGAGAGCGGCATCTCGTTCGAGATGGGCATTATCCGCAGCCACTATCTGGGCCGGACCTTTATCCAGCCGAGCCAGGGCGCCCGCCAGAAGGGCGTGCGCATGAAGCACAGCCCCAACCGCTCGGCGCTTCAGGGCAAGCGTGTGGTGCTGATCGACGATTCGATCGTGCGCGGCACGACCTCGCTGAAGCTGGTGCGGGCCGTGCGCGCGGCGGGCGCGGCGGAAGTTCATTTGCGCTCGGCCAGCCCGCAGATCCTGTTCCCCGACTTCTACGGGATCGACATGCCGTCGCGGGACCAACTGATGGCGGCGAACATGACGCTGGAAGAGATGCGCGTGGCGCTGGAAGTCGACACGCTCGGCTTCCTGTCGATCGACGGCCTGTACCGCGCCGTGGGCGAGGCCGGGGGCCGCAACAACGCCCGGCCCCAGTTCACCGACCACTATTTCACCGGCGAATATCCGACCCGCCTGCTCGACCGCGAGATCGAAGAAGGCGGACGTGACGTGGCCGCCCGGCAGCTTTCCCTGTTGGTGAGCGCCTGACCGTCGGCTATCAGCCGCGCCATGTCTGACAATCTTCCGCTCAAGGACCGCATCGCGGTCATCACCGGCGCATCGCGCGGCATCGGCTATGCATCAGCCCTGGCCCTGGCCAAGGCCGGGGCGCACGTCGTCGCCTGCGCCCGCACCCAGGGCGGCCTGGAAGAGCTGGACGACGAAATCCTCAAGGCGACCGGAGAGAGAGCCACGCTCGTGCCCTTCGATCTGGTGGATGGTGGAGCGATCGACCGGCTGGGCGGGGCGGTCTTCGAGCGTTTCGGGCGGATTGACGCCTGGGTCCATACCGCGGCCATGCTGGGGACCAGCGGCCTGACGCCCGTCAGCCACGCCGAGCCGCGCGAGTTCGCCAAGATCGAGAAGATCAACTTCACCGGCGTCTATCGCCTGATCCGTTCGTTCGAGCCGCTGCTGCGGATGTCGGACGCCGGACGGGCCGTCTATGTCACCTCGTCTGTCGCCCACGCGCCCAAGGCCTTCTGGGGGGCCTACGCCGCGACCAAGGCCGGAGCCGAGGCCATGGTGAAGTGCTGGGCCGACGAGATCGAGAACACGCCGATCCGCGTCTCGGTCGTCGATCCGGGCCGTATGCGGACGCGTCTTCGGGCCCAAGCCTATCCGGGCGAGGATCCGATGAAGCATCCGGAGCCGTCGGAGATTGGCCCGCTGATGGTCGATCTGTGCCGGCCGGACCGGACGCCGGAGCTGGATGTCAGCTTCGTCGAGTGGAAGGCCGGAACCTAAGCGTCCACGGTCCGCACATGGACGCGCAGCCGGAATAATCTCACCGGCTAGGCCTACGCGGGCTCGTGGATGATCGACACCCGCGTTCCTGGCTGTTCGTCACTAACCTCGACCCGGCACTCCAGCTGATTGGACAGGGCCTCGACGATGCTGGTTCCAAGACCGGGCTTGGCTGACTCTACGTCCGTTGGCATCCCGACCCCATCGTCGCACACAGACAATGTCCAAGCCTCTCCTGTGGACGCGTAACCGACCGTAATCACGCCCTGGCGATGGTCGGGGAAGGCGTGCTTCAGCGCGTTGATGACAAGCTCGGTCACGGTCAGGCCCAGGCTGACCGACTGATCTGCCGACACCGATGTGGGCGCCACCTCGACAACCAGTGAAATCTGGTTCTGGTCGTGGATCATCGAGGCCCCGATCGAATCGCACAGGCTGGTCAGGTACGGGCCGAGTTCCACCGATCCGAGCGACGATACGGCCAATTGCTTTTGCAGGGTGGCGATGGACATCACCCGGCGATGCGCGTCGGTCAGGTGGGAGCGGGTCTCTTCGGACTGGACCTTGCGGGCGCTCTGCATGAGGACGCTGGCGATGATCTGCAGGCTATTGGCGACGCGGTGCTGGATCTCCTGAAGCAGGATACCCTTTTCGCGCAGCAGGTCATCGCGTTCGCGATCGTGTTTGCGGGCGTCGGTGACGTCGGAAATTGAAACGAGAAGCAGCGACGAATCCACACCGGGATATTCGAGCTTGTGGGCGTTCACCAGCAGCTTGCGCACGTTGGATGGACCCCGCTTCAGGTCCATCTCATAGGCTTCTATCTCGGCGGCGCCGGCGGCCGTGGCCTCCAGCAGGACGCGGAGCTGGGCCCCGTTCCACTCGCCGACGCCCAGTGCCCCCAGGGGCCGCGAAACAACCCGCTTGGGGTCAAGATCGAAGGCCTGGGAGAAGGACCGGCTGGCGGCCAGGACCGACAGGTTTTCGTTGAGCAGCAACAGCGGCGCATCGGACGACTTGATCACCGCCATGGCGAGGTCGATGCCGACAGTGGGTAATGGGTGGGCAGCCACGGCTGGCCCCCTTTCAATCACCGACGGACTCGCGAAGCGAAAGTCCCGTTGGTGTACGAGCGGGAAGGATCGCCCCGGCCTCCCCACCGATCGGCAGGACAGCCATAGCACGTCCAGCGCCGGGCATCCGACTTATCGTGCCTGGGAGCAAGACGGGCCGCCCTCTACGGCCAGATGGGCGCGGGCAGGTTAGCCAATGCTGGGGCCGACGGCTCTGGCAGAACCGGCGGCGTGCTGTCGGCATAGGTCAGGTGATCGCGCCAGATCACCTGCGTGCGCTCGTGAGTCATTTGACGCAAGCAACCTAGGTGCATCAGCGTGCGGATCGAGCCGCCGGCGTACTGGTCGTGGACGCCCGCGCAGGTGATTTCCGCATAGGCGGTCCACGCCGCCTGGGAGGCGCTCAGGTAAGCGACCTGCTGGGTCGGCAGGCCGCCGTATTCGGCCGTAGACAGGTCGCCGCGCCGCGCCGCTTCGCGAGCAGCCGCCAGATAGTGCTCCATGCGCGCCTGCTCGATGTCGAGATTCTGCCGCGCACAGGCGTTCAGGGCGATGGTGGAACCGTCATTGTCGCAGGCAGGCCCTGCGCTGGAAGTCTGCGTCAAGGCCAGGGCGAAGACGATGGCGCCCAGCATCACTTCTTCCCGCCGCCCTTCTGACCCGGGCGCACCCGCCCTGACCGGCTGACCTGCCTCGCACCGCCGCGAGCGCGCTTGCCGACGACGACGGTCGTGCCGGACTTCTTCTTGGCGCCGGTCTTGGTGCCGCTGACGGTCTTGGTGAAAATTTTGGCCTTCTTCGGTTTGGCGGGCGCGGCTTCGGCGGCGTCGGCCTTCACCTTGCGGCGAGGAGCCGTCTTTTCGGGCCCTGGCCCCTCGGCGAACGGATTGGCGCCCGACTTGACGGTCAGGCGCATGGGCACGCCCGGCAGGTCGAAACTCTCGCGCATGCTGTTGATCAGATAGCGCCTGTAGCTCTCGGGCATGGATGCCGCGCGATTGGCGAAGAGCACGAAGGTCGGCGGGCGCGCCTTGATCTGGGTGACGTATTTCGGCTTGAGGCGACGGCCGTCCACGGCGGGAGGCGGGTGGCGCTGGACGGCCATGGCCAGCCAGTCGTTGAGGTCGCGTGTCTTGACCTTGGCCGACCACTGGCGGTGCGCCTCGAAGACAGCGGGCATCAGGGCGTTCACGCCCCGGCCAGTCAGGGCCGACAGGCCGACGAGCGGCGCGCCCTTGAGCTGAGGCAGCATGCGGTCGGCGTGTTCGCGGAAATGGGCCATCCGCTCCTTGCCGTCCTCGACCTGGTCCCATTTGGCGATGCAGTAGACGACCGCCCTGCCCTCTCGCTCGACCAGATCGGCCAGCTGCAGGTCCTGGGTGTCGAAGGCGTTGGCCTCGTCCATGACCAGAACAACGACCTCGGCGAAGGTCAGGGCGCGGATGGTGTCGGCGACCGACAGCTTCTCAAGCTTTTCCTGCACGCGGGCCTTGCGGCGCATGCCGGCGGTGTCGACCAGCCGGACCGGACGGTCGCCCCATGTGAAGTCGACCGAGATCGAATCGCGGGTGATGCCGGCCTCGGGGCCGGTCAGCATCCGGTCCTCGCCGATCAGGCGGTTGACGAGGGTCGACTTGCCCGCGTTCGGGCGGCCCATGATGGCGACCATGACGGGCTTGTCGGCATCATCCTCGTCTTCGTCGATTTCGGGCTCGTAGGGCGCGACGGCGGCGTAAAGGTCGGCCATGCCCTCGCCGTGCTCGGCCGACAGCGGGATCGGATCGCCGAAGCCCAGGCGCGGTCCCTCGGCCAGGCCCAGGTCGCCTGCCTTGCCCTCGGATTTGTTGCCGATGAGGATCGTCGGCTTGTCGCGCTTGCGGACCATGTCGCCGAAGATGCGGTCGAGCGGCGTGACGCCTTCGCGCGCGTCGATGACGAACAGGATCAGGTCGGCTTCCTCGACAGCGAGCTCTGTCTGGCGGCGCATGCGCGCCTCCAAGCTTTCATCGGTGACGTCCTCGAAGCCCGCCGTGTCGATCAGGGTCAGGTCGATGTCGCCCAGCGTGCCGCGCGCATAGCGCCGGTCGCGGGTCACGCCCGGCCGGTCGTCCACTATGGCCAGCTTCTTGCCGGCCAGGCGGTTGAACAGGGTCGACTTGCCGACATTCGGCCGTCCGACGATCGCGACCTTGAGTGTCACAGCTCCAGAACCTTCGTCTTCCAGAAACGCATTACCCCCGGGGCTTGTCCCGGGGGTCCAAAAGCGCTGCCGCCTGCGGACCTTGCGCCAGCATCGCGGTGATGGATGGCCGGGACAAGCCCGGCCCTGTCGATTTACGAACTCAGCGGATCGCCACCAGCTGACCTTCGTCGGTGAGGACGTAGATCATGCCGTTGTAGGCGATGGGCGCGATATAGGCCGGACCACCGAGGTTAAGGGACGCCTGCTCGGCGCCGGTGCGGGCGTCGAGAGCCACGGCCTCTCCTTCCGAGCTGACCAGCACCAGTCGGTTGGTCGCCAGCAGCGGGCCCGACCAGATCGGACGGACCTCTCGGTCGAACAGACCGAACACGCCGCCGACCTGACGGCTGCGGTTCTCGTTGATGTCGTGGATCCAGTAGACCTGACCGGTATCGCGGTTGATGGCGATCAGCTCGCCGGCCTTGGAGGTGACATAGACCGCGTCACCCGCGACCCAGGGGGCGTTCAGGGTGGCGATCGGCAGCTGCCAGCGCGGCGTGCCCGAGCGCACGTCCATGGCGGCGAACAGGCCCGAGTGGCTGCCCGCATAGACCATGCCGCGCGAAATGACCGGGCGGCCGGCGATGTCGCGGATTTCCGACAGAGCGTTGGTGCGGTTGGTGCGCGACAGGACCTGCTGCCACAGCGGCTGGCCGTTGGACGAGCGCAGCGCGATCAGTTCGCCCGAGGAGAACGGGGTCACGACCGTCTCGCCAGTCACGGCCGGGCTGGAGGCGCGCAGGATGCGGGCCGGTTCGGCGATGGCCTGATAGGACCAGGCCTGGGCGCCGGTGGCTGTGTCGAAGGCGATGACCTGATTGTCGACGTCCACGGCATAGACGCGGTTACCGGACACGGTCGGGGCGCCGTGGATCGGGCTTTCGACCTCGGACGTCCAGACGACGTCGCCGGTCGTTGCGTCGAGGGCGGTGACGACGCGCAGGCCCGAAGTCACGAAGACCCGGCCACCGGCCACAGCCAGACCGCCGCCGAAGCCCTGGTTGGCCTCGCCGCCGCCGAAGGACAGCGAGAACAGGCTACGGCGGTCGCGCTCGTCATTGGTGACCGAGTGACGCCAGATGGTCGAACCCGAGGCGGCGTCCACCGCCGAGATCTCATTGTGGCCGTCCATCACATAGATGCGGCCATCGGCGGCCACGATCGGCGAGGTCACCTGGGTGCGGGTGCCCGAACCGGCGCCGATATCGCGGCGCCAGGCGACCTGGAAGCCTTCACCGGCCTGGGCGTGCTCGATCAGGTTTTCGGCGGTGCCGCCGGGCTGGGTCCAGGCCGTCACGGCCTGGGGCGCCGGCAAGCTGATTGTGCGGTTGGCCAGTTCGGAGGCGACCTCGACGGTCTGTTCGAACTGCAGGATCGAGACGCGCTCGCCCTCGGAGGCGACGGCCTGCGGGCCTTCGTCCTCGCCGAAGGGCCACAGGCGCGAGGCGGTGTTGCTGACCGTCGAGCACCCCGCCAGCAGGGCGCAGAGGGCGGCGGTCGAGACGATCTTCAGGTTCGCATGCATGGACGGGAACTCGCGTCGGATCATTGTTCGGGCGCGGCGGGAGCCGCGGGCGCAGAAGCTTGGGGCGCGGCGCCGGGGCGCTGGCCCTGGGCGGCGTCGGTCTCGGCGGCGCGGCCTGCGGCCTCGACGATGCCGGGGATGGCCTCGGTGGCGCCGGATTCGATCAGGCCGAGCGCAATCTGGGCGCGTTCACGCACGTTCTCGGGCACGTCCAGCTCGAGCGACAGGGCCTGAAGCGTCTGCCGGGCCTGGTCGGACTGGCCGTGCTGGAGGCGGGCCAGGGCCAGGGCCTCACGGGCGTGATAGCGGAACGGACGACCGTCCTCGGTCAGGGGCGTGAGCCGGACGGTCAGGTCCTCGAGCGAGGCGCTGTCCATCAGGGTCCAGGCGGCCTTAAGCGCGGCGATGTCGGCGATCAGGGGTTCGTTGGTGGCGTCGGCGGCCTCGTCGAACAGGGCGACGGCCTCCTGGGTCTCGCCATTCTCGATGCGGATCGCGGCGCGCTGCATCAAGGCCAGGGCCCGATAGGCCGGGTTGCCGGCCTCTTCGGCCTCGACGAAGGCGGCCTCGGCGCCGGACTCATTGTCCGCCTGCAGAGCATCGATGCCCCGCTGATAGGCCTGGGATGCTTCCGCGCCCGTCCAGCCCTTGCGGGCGTCGAAGAACCAGAAGCCGGCGACCACCAGCAACGCGGCCGCGGCCACGCCGGCGGCGACCGGCCACCAGCGCTTGGCTAGCGCGATCCAGCGCTCGGTGCGGAGGTTTTCCTCGACCTCTTCAAATACGTCGGACACGAATGACGTCTCCCCATGGCCGCAACAGGCCGAAAACAAAGCGCCGCGAACCTAGAGGTTCGCGGCGCCCGCCGCAACGCAAGCTGAGCCTCCAATCGGGGCTTTTTGTCGACGCGGCCTCAGTTGACCTCGCTGGCCTTCAGGGCCGTGAAGACCGCAGCCACGATCACCAGGCCTGAAACCAGCCAGAACAGAGGCATAGTCGGGGCCATGGCCAAGCCTGCTCCGCCATCGGAAAACCACGACATCGCCGTCTCCAGATCCAGGTTCGACGCGGCCTGGGTGACCTCGTCGGATTCGCTGGACAGACGGGCCAGGCCACCCGAGAGGCCCGAGCCTACCGCCTCGCGGACCGCGAAGAAGCCGCCGACGCCGCCGGCCGCCGTCAGGACGACAGCGCGGGCGCGCCACCCGCGATTGAGCCGTTTGCTGACCCGCTGTTCGAAGGCGTCGCCGTCCTCGAAGGGTTGGGGCCGTGCGAACAGCCGTTCGATGTCGCCATCAAAGGCGTCACGTTCAGACATGTGCTCGCCTCCCTTGCGGTTCCGGCCCGGCGTCCAGCCGCGACCGAAGTTTATCCAGACCACGTTTGACATGAGACTTCACCGTGCCGAGCGGCAAATTCAAGGCTGCCGCGATTTCCGATTGGGTCAGCCCCGCTCCGTGACAGAGCGAGACACACACGCGTTCGACCTCGCTCAGCGCCTTGAGCGCCTCGTCCAGATCGATCGCCCGCCCCCGGTCGGGCATGAACGCCACAGGCTCTTCGGCGTCCGATAGGTCAGTCCAGCGCGCCTCCTTCTGGCGGCGCTTGATGTAGAGCCTGGCGGCGATTCGCCGGACCCAGGCCGAGAACGATCCTTCCCCCCGGAACTCCGAGCAGCGCTCGAAGGCCTGGATGAAGGCGTCCTGGGCCACGTCGTCGGCCATGGCGGCCTCGGCGCCCATCCGGCGCAGCAGACTGCGCACGGAGGCCGAGTGACGCCGGACCAGTTCGCCGAACTCCCGGCGTCCACCGGCCGCCGCGAAGGCGGCCAGTTCGACGTCATGGAGCCTGGTGAGGCCAGATGGTTGGGCGGACATCGCCGTCTCCCCGTCTCGGTCCCGTTGCGATCAGTCAGCCTTCGTCTTGTTGAAGAAGCTGAGCAGGACGAAGGCCAGGCCGATGAAACCGGGGATGGCGGCGATGCCGAGCATCGGGCCGACAGCCTCGTGCTCCTCGAAACCGACAGCCCAGCCGAAGGTGGCGATGCCGGCGGCGATGGCCAGCCAGATCACGCCGGTGCGCAGATCGGTGTGCGCGGTGGCGATGCGGCCGCGAGCTGCGCGGGCAAGGGCTTCGACCAGTTCGGCCGGCAGGGCCTGACCCTTGTCCAGCGCGTGCCGGACGGTTTGCTGCATGTCCTGACGGTCCCGGCTCTTGAGCCAGCCCGGCACCAGAACAATGGCCGCGACCATCGTGAAAAACGCCAGCGGGACGATGACTTCGACACCCATAATCTATTCCCCTATTCCATCTCGACGGTGCCCATCGCCCGCCTTCTGAAGACAAGAGGCCGGCGGAGGCTCAACGGGATGCGCGGATGCGCATGAAATCTTTGTAAGGCTAGAACCGACGCATCAGGCGCACGGCCCGCGCGCGGCGCAAGAGCCTGTGCGGATCGGTCCGAATGGCGATCCAGGCCACCACCACCACCGCCGTAGCGGCGGGCAGCAGCGGCGTCACCGGCGCGATCGCCTCGCCCAGAAGCGGCCGCAGCGCCCAGAATACGGCCCCGCCCGCGATGGCCCAGAGCGCCAGCAGCATCAGATGCAGCCGGAAACGGCGCTGTTCGATCCGCTCGGCGATCCGCACGACGAACAAGGGATCGACCGGCGGCGGCTCGGCGGCGTCCAGCGACAGGGCGGCCTTCAGGCGGTCATCAGGGGTCATGGGGTCCCTCCCATCGCTTCCAGCAGTTTAGCGCGTCCGCGCGCCGCATGCGACTTGACCGTGCCCAGCGGCAGGCCCAGGGCCTCGGCGGCCTCGGCGTGGGACCAGTCGGCGGCCAGGCACAGGGCGACCACCGCCTGCTGATCGGGGGCCAGGGTCTCGAGCGCGGCGCGGACCGCCATCTGGTCGCGGGCGGCCGGGGTATCGAAGGCAGGCCGGGTGTCCAGCCATTGCCGGTCGCGGGCGGCGGAGCGGGCGCGGCCACGCCGGGCGGTCAGGACCTTGCGCCAGGCCAGGCCGCACAGCCAGGAGCGGACATTGGCGTCCGGCCGGACCGTACCCAGCTTGGACCAGGCGGTCAGGAAGGTTTCCTGGGCCAGATCCTCCGCTTCGGCCGGGTCGTGGCAGAGGCGGACCAGAAAGGCGCGTACGCCGGCCTGATGCCGCGCCACCAGATCGGCGAAGGCGCGCGGCGAACCGGTCCTGGCCGCCTGGACCAGAGCCTGATCGACCGGATTGTCCTGCGCCCCCATCCGAAGTCCCAGGCAGAATCAGGCCCGGGGCCCCTTCCACGTCAGGGCGTAGACCAGCGAGGCCAGGGCCAGCGCCCCCAGCACCACCGCCGCCACCAGCAGAACCCGCGAGAAGTCGCTGTCGCCTAGGAAGCCGCCCCTCGACAGGAAGACAAAGCCGCCCGCCAAGGCTCCGAACAGGGCCACCTGATACCAGCCCCAGTTGGTCGTGGACGGCTGGGACGGGGCGCCGTCGGCGCTGCCGACACCCAGGGCTCCGGTGACGACATCCTGGCCGGCGATGGTACGCACCAGGTCTTCGGGCGGCGTCTGGCCCTTTTCGGCATAGGACTGCAGCAGGCGCAGCGCGTCCTTGCGGGCCCGGTACCTCAGCCAGCTCTGCCAGGCCTCGGCGATGAACCAGCCGGCTGGAAAGAGCAGCCACCAGTAGCTACGGAAAAGGTCTTCCATGTCAGGCCTCCCTCGACTTGACGTTCAGCGACTTGAGCAGTTCGGCAGGCGGTTCGCGCCCGGCGGCCGTATAGGCGGCGATCAGCTTCATTCCATCGGCGCGGGCGCGGCTCTGCAGCCAGGCGTCCCACATCGACCACACACCCCATCCCAAGGGGAAGACCAGCCACCAGAAATCGCGGATGACGTCCGTCATGTCTTCGTCTCCAGTCGGGCCGCCCCACCGGCGCCCGTTCGAGACTGTATCGCCGCCGATCCCCCGACCGGATGCAGCCGGATCAGAAAAATCCGCCGAGCGCCGCTTCGTAGCTGTCCGGCTTGAAGCCGGCGATGCGCCGGTCGCCCAGATCAAGGATCGGCCGCTTGATCATCGATGGCTGGGCCAACATCAGCCGGACGGCCTTTTTGGCGTCCAGATCGCCCTTGTCGGCGTCATCCAGCTTCTTGAAGGTAGTCCCGGCCCGGTTCAGCACCGTTTGCCAGCCCAACTCCTCGACCCAGCGGTTCAGGCTGGCCTCGTCGATTCCGGCCTTCGTGTAGTCGTGGAAGGTGTAGCGAACGCCCCGCTCATCCAGCCACACCCGGGCCTTCTTGACGGTGTCGCAGTTGGGGATGCCGTACAGGGTGATGGTCATGGCTCCCGACATGGGCCGATTCCGGCCTGAGCTCTACGAAAGCCCGTGGATCGCCTCGCCCCGGTCCTCGCTTGAACGGCGACGCGCCTCGATCCGCTTCCAGATCTGGTCGTGAGCGGTGAAGAAGACGGTCTGGACCAGCGGCTCGATCGTGCCGACCGCAAGAGCCAGCGCCCAGTCACGCGTCAGGACGAAAGCGACCAGCACAGCCACGCTGAAGTGCATGACGCCATAGCTGACTGACTTGGCCGCCAGGGTACGGATCGCGGTCGGCAGGCGGTGGCTGTGGGCGTGGTGATCGTGCAAGCCGACCCGCCCCACGACCGCCTCGGCGGTTTCCTCGAGGCCCGTCAGGACGCGGCGGCGCTCGATCCGGTGCCAGACCCGGTCATGGACGGCGAAGGCGGCTGTCTGGACGACCGGCTCGACCAGCCCGACCGCCAGGGCGATCCGCCAGTCACGCGTGATGGCCCAAGCCGTCAGGATGGCCACGACAAGGTGCATCACCCCGTAGGAGGCGATCTTCAGCCAGAGGCGGCGAACGGCCATGGCAATCTTGCGAACCATTCGCACAAGATGGTGGCCCGCCCGCCACGCGGCAAGTCAATCGTTCTTATCGCTGCGATAAACGGAAACTGGCCTTGCCGCCCCGCAGGAGGGCGGTCTATAGCCCGCCCGCAAAACGGAGACTCCCATGGAGATTCGCGAAGGGCTCACCTTCGACGATGTTTTGCTCGAACCCGGCCCGTCCGAGTTCATGCCTGCAGAGGTCGATGTCTCGACCCAGCTGACGCGCGACATCCGACTGAACATCCCGCTGCTGTCCTCGGCGATGGACACCGTGACCGAAAGCCGCCTCGCCATCGCCATGGCCCAGGCCGGCGGTCTGGGCGTGCTGCACCGGAACATGACCATCGAGGAGCAGGCCGAACAGGTCCGCTCCGTGAAGCGCTACGAGAGCGGCATGGTCGTGAACCCGGTCACGGTCACGCCGGACACCACGCTGGGCGAGGTCCGCGAAATCGTTGAGCGCAAGAAGATTTCGGGCTTCCCGGTCGTCGATCCGGAGACGGGCCGTCTGGTCGGGATGCTGACCAATCGCGACACGCGCTTCGAAAACGATCCGTCGATCAAGGCCTCGGCCCTGATGACCACCGGCGAGCTGATCACCCTGCGCGAGGGGGCCGGGCGCGACGAGGCCCGCGAACTGCTGCGCACCCGCAAGATCGAGCGCGTGATCGTCGTGGACGACGACTATCGCGCCGTCGGCCTGATCACGATGAAGGACATCGAGAAGGCACAGGCCTTCCCAAACGCGGCCAAGGACGAGCAGGGCCGCCTGCTGGTCGGCGCGGCCTCGACCGTCGGCGACGCCGGCTATGAGCGGGCCATGATGCTGTCGGAAGCCGGCGCGGACGTGGTCGTGATCGACACCGCCCACGGCCATTCGGCCTCGGTCGCGGCCGTGGTCGAACGCATCAAGCGCGAGAGCAACCGCATCCAGATCGTCGCTGGCAATGTCGCCACCTATGACGCGGCGCGGGCCCTGATCGACGCGGGCGCCGACGCCGTGAAGGTCGGCATCGGCCCGGGCTCCATCTGCACCACCCGCATCGTCGCGGGCGTGGGCGTGCCCCAGCTGACCGCCGTAATGGACGCGGCCCGTGCGGCCAGGGATTCGGGCGCTCCGGTCATCGCCGACGGCGGGATCAAATATTCGGGCGATCTGGCCAAGGCCATCGCGGCCGGCGCCTCGGTCGCCATGATGGGATCCATGTTCGCCGGCACCGACGAAAGCCCTGGCGAGGTGTTCCTCTACCAGGGCCGGTCCTACAAATCGTACCGCGGCATGGGCTCGGTGGGCGCCATGGCCCGTGGTTCGGCCGACCGCTACTTCCAGAAGGAAGTCAGCCAGGAAAAGCTGGTCCCCGAGGGCATCGAGGGCCAAACCGCCTACAAGGGTCCGATCAGCCCCGTCATCCATCAGCTCGTCGGCGGCCTGCGCGCCTCGATGGGCTATGTCGGCGGACGCACGATCGCCGAGTTCCAGAAGCGCGCGAAGTTCGTGCGGATCACCAATGCGGGCCTGCGCGAAAGCCATGTGCACGACGTGATGATCACGCGCGAGGCGCCGAACTACCGCCAAGGCTGAGCTGGGGAGGGCTCACGGCATGCAAGGACATATGAACCTGTTCCCGGACGTCCATCCGGACCTCGTGCTGGCGGCCTTCGTCATCATTCTGGCCGTCATCAACATCTTCTGGGCGGCGGCGGCGCGGACCAAGGAGCTGGGCGCCCAGTGGAATGCCGGACCGCGTGATGAGACCCCGCCTCCGGGCAAGGTCGCCGGGCGCCTCCTGCGGGCGCAGGCCAATCTCTATGAGACCCTGCCCCTGTTCCTCGGCGCAGTGGCGCTCGTTCATCTGGCCGGCAAGGAAGGCATGCTCTCGATCTGGGGCACGCATCTCTACTTCTTCGCCCGCGTGATCTACCTGCCGCTCTATCGCTGGGGCGTCACAGGCCTGCGCAGCCTGGCCTTCCTGGCCTCGCTCGTGGGGCTTGGCCTCATCGTCTATTCGCTGTTCGCCTAGGCCATGAGGGACGGCGGTAGGATTGCGGCAGCCATCGAGGTTCTCACGGACCTTGAGACCCGTCGCGTCCCCGCCAAGATCGCGCTGAAGGCCTGGTCAGACCGCTCGCGCTTCGCGGGCGCCAAGGACCGGGCGTTCGTCTCGGGCCTCGTGCTGGATGCCTTGAGAAAGCGCCGCTCCACCGCCTGGCGGATGGGCGAGGACACGCCGCGCGCGGCCATCCTGGGCGTGCTCGCCTGGGGCTGGCGCTGGTCGGTCGACCGGCTGGCCGAGGCAGCGGGCGAGGAACCGCATGGTCCTGGCGCCCTGACCGAAACAGAGCGGACCGCCCTCGCCTCGCCGCGCGGCCTGGACGACGCCCCGACCGCCATCCAGGGGGACTACCCGGACTGGCTTCACCCTCATCTTGAGCGGGTATTCGGCGATCTGTGCGCCATGGAGATGGAGTTTCTGTCTCGCCGCGCGCCGGTCTACCTCAGGATCAACACCCTCAAGACCGACCGTGAGCGCGCCCTGAAGGCGCTCCAGCCCATCGGTGCGGAAGAGGTTCTCGGCATGAACGCGGCCCGCATTCCGCCGCCCGATCCCGCCGTACGAACAGGCGCCGTCGAGACCATTCCGGCCTTTCACAAGGGCTGGTTCGAGGTGCAGGATCTGGGCAGCCAGCTGACCGTCGAGACGGCCGGCGAAATCACCGGCAAGCAGGTGCTCGACTTCTGCGCAGGCGGCGGCGGCAAGACTCTGGCGCTGGCCGCTCGAATGGCCAACAAGGGCCAGCTCTACGCCTATGATTCCGACGCACGGCGGATGGCCGACATCATCCCCCGCGCCCAGCGCGCCGGCGTCCGCAACCTTCAGGTCCGCTCGCCGCTCGAGGCCGACGCCTTGAAGGGGCTCGAAGGCAAGATGGACGTCGTCTTCGTCGACGCGCCCTGCACCGGTTCTGGCACCTGGCGGCGGCACCCCGACACCAAATGGCGCCTGACGCCCGAACAGCTCGAACGCCGGACGATCGAGCAGGACGCCGTGCTCGATCAGGCCTCCGCCTTTGTGAAGCCGGGCGGTCGGCTGGTCTATGTCACCTGCTCGCTCTTCGCCGAGGAGAACGAGGATCGGGTCGCGGCTTTCCTGGAAACCGCCGCCGGTTTTACCCCGGATGGCCCCGGATCACGGATGACGCCCCTGTCGGCGGGAACGGATGGGTTTTTCGTGCAGGTGCTGGAGAAGTCCGCATGACACCCCCGCGACTTGAGCGTTGGGGCGGACTGTCGGTGCTGGCGGTCATGGCCGCGCCTGCCGAATACGGCGTGGAGCTCAAGGCGCGCATCCAGCCCCTGATGACGGGGATCGGCCCGGTCGAGGGCGCCGTGGCCCTGACCGCCGCCCTTGCCCGGCTGGAAGCGGCCGGGCGCCTGCCTGACCTGATCGTCTCGCTCGGCTCATGCGGTTCGCCGACGCTGGAACACGCCGCGACCTATCAGGTGGCATCGGTCAGCTACCGCGACATGGACTGCAGTCCGTTGGGCTTCGAGAAGGGCGTGACGCCCCTGCTCGCCCTGCCGGCCGTTCTGCCCCTGCCCTGCCCAATCCCGGATGTGCCTACTGCGCGATTGTCGACCGGCGCCAATGTGATCTCCGGCGCGGCCTATCAGACGATCGACGCCGACATGGTCGATATGGAGACCTGGGCCCTCGTTCGCGCTGCCCAGACTTTCGGCGTGCCGCTCGTCGCCCTGCGTGGCGTCTCGGATGGCAGTGCCGAGCTGAAGGCGCTGGAGGACTGGACCTCAACGCTGGTCCACGTCGACCAGACCCTGGCCGCCGCCCTCGACAAGCTCTCCGCCGTTATCACCGACCGCGGCCTCGTCGCCCTCGAAACCTCTCGCCCGTCTCCAGCCTTGGAAGCCCGCCCGTGACCGCCCACCAGAAAGTCCTCATCGTCGATTTCGGCAGCCAGGTGACCCAGTTGATCGCCCGCCGGCTGCGCGAGGCGAACGTCTATTGCGAGATCCACCCCTATGCGAAGGCGGAGGCGGCGCTTGAGGCCATGAGCCCGGCGGCGATCATCCTCTCGGGCGGCCCCGAGAGCGTGCATGAAGAAGGCAGCCCCCGCGCGCCGCAGGCGGTGTTCGACGCTGGCGTCCCGGTGCTGGGTATCTGCTACGGCGAGATGACCATGTGCGAGCAGCTCGGCGGCAAGGTCGAGGGCGGCCACCATCGCGAGTTCGGCCGCGCCGAGATCACCATCCAGATGGCCTCGCCCCTGCTCGATGGTCTCGCCGGCGTCGGCGAGGAAGAGACGGTCTGGATGAGCCACGGCGACAAGATCGTCGCCATCCCGGACGGCTTCGAGGTCATCGCCACCTCGCCGGGCTCGCCCTATGCGGTGATTGGTGACGAGAGCCGGCGCCTCTACGGCATCCAGTTCCACCCCGAGGTCATGCACACGCCGCGCGGCGCGGCGATGTTGAAGAACTTCACCCACCGGATCGCGGGCCTGTCAGGCGACTGGACCATGGCCGCCTATCGCGACGAGAAGATCGCCCAGATCCGCGCCCAGGTCGGCGACGCCAAGGTCATCTGCGGCCTGTCGGGCGGCGTGGATTCCTCGGTCGCGGCGGTGCTGATCCACGAGGCCATCGGAGACCAGCTGACCTGCGTGTTCGTGGATACCGGCCTGCTGAGGAAGGACGAGGCCAAGCAGGTCACGACGCTCTTCCGCGAGCACTACAACATCCCGCTGATCCACGTTGATGCATCGAAGGAATTCCTCGGCGCGCTAGCTGGCCAGTCCGACCCCGAGACCAAGCGCAAGACAATCGGCCGGGTCTTCATCGAGATCTTCGACCGCGAGTCCGCCAAGATCGAAGGCGCCGAGTTCCTGGCCCAGGGCACCCTCTATCCGGACGTGATCGAGAGCGTCTCGGCCTCCAGCGGCAAGGCCCACGTCATCAAGAGCCACCACAATGTCGGCGGCCTGCCCGACTATATGAAGCTAAAGCTGGTCGAACCCTTACGCGAACTGTTCAAGGACGAGGTCCGGGCGCTGGGCCGCGAGCTGGGGCTGACCGACGCCTTCGTCGGCCGCCACCCCTTCCCTGGCCCGGGCCTGGCCATCCGCATACCCGGCGAGATCACACCGGACGCCGTCGCCACCCTTCAGGACGCCGACGCCATCTATCTGGACGAAATCCGCAAGGCCGGCCTCTACGATGAGATCTGGCAGGCCTTCGCCGTTCTGCTGCCGGTCCGCACTGTCGGCGTCATGGGCGACGCCCGCACCTATGAGAAGGTCCTGGCCCTGCGCGCTGTGACCTCGACCGACGGCATGACGGCCGACTTCTACCAGTTCCCCTGGGAGATGCTGGGCCGCACCGCCACCCGGATCATCAACGAGGTCCGCGGCGTGAACCGCGTCGTCTACGACGTCACGTCCAAGCCCCCGGGCACGATCGAGTGGGAATAGGCGAGGCTTAACCCTCGAACGACTTCGGCTCTTCCGGGCGCCGCGCCTCACCATCGTCGCGGCTGGCACGGTAGCTGTCGGCGATGGCGCGGATGTCGGCCTCGGCTACGTGGTCACGGGCCATCAGCTGACGGGTCGCGGGGTCGGCGAGGAAGTCGTCCAGCGAGAATTCAGTCATGTCGCGCTCCGGTCTTCGGCTCCGTGCCCAAGATGGGATTCAATCAGGCGGCGAAAAGGCCGCCGCGCGACATTTCATTGAAATTTCAACTGCGGTTGTTTCAGTCGGTGAACCGCGGCGCCCGCTTCTGCATGCCGGCGGCGACCGCCTCCATCTGGTTCGGCCGGCCGATCAGCGCGCCCTGCTCCCGGCTTTCCGCCAGCAGGGCCTCAGCCGCCTGACCGCCGCCCGACAGATTGGCCAGCCGCTTGGCGGCCCGGATGGCTTCGGGGTTCCGGTCCGCGATCTGACGGGCCAAGGCAAGGGCCTCGGCCAAGGGATCGTCCGCCGTGCGGGTCACGAATCCGAGGCCGACGGCCTCCTCGCCCGAGAACTCGCGCGCCGTATAGGTCAGCTCGCGCAGGACATCGTCGCGCACCAGCCCCGGCCACAGGGCGAAGCCGGCCATGTCGGGCACGATGCCCCACTTCATCTCCATGACCGACAGCCGCGTATCGGGCCGCGCGATGCGGATGTCGGCGCCCGACATCAGCTGAAGCCCGCCGCCGAACGCCACACCCTGCACCGCCGCCACGACCGGAACCGGCAGGGTGCGCCAGCCCCAGCACACCTGCTGGAAGATGTTCGCCAGCCCATGGGTGCGGGCCATGATGTCGAAGTCGGACCCGGCCAGCCCGGCCATCGACATCATGTCGAGCCCGGCGCAAAAGGCCCGCCCCTCGCCCGACAGCACCACCGCCCTCAGGCCCGGCGTCCCGGTCAGTTGATCGATCGCGCCCGCAAGGGCCTCGATCATCGCCGGATCCAGCGCATTCATCTTGTCGGCGCGGTTGAGCCGGACGTCGGCGACGCCGTCGTCGATGCTGATCGAAATCCGGTCGCTCATCGCTTCACCCGAATGACATGCCCCTCGGCGGGGTCGCTACGCCCGTCCGCCAGATCGCGCGTGACCTTCGCCGCCGCTTCCAGCCCATCGCCCTCGATGATGCGGATCCACGGATTGGAAGGCTCCACCACCTGTTCGAAGAAGGCGGCCTGGTCGGCGAAGAACCGCTCGTAGAAGGCCCTCAGGGTTCCCCGCTCCCGGTGCGCATCCAGCGTCGTGGCCGCGAAGAAGAAGGTCGGTTTCGGTCCCGGAAGGCCGGCGTCGATGGTGAAGCCGTCAGTCTGGGTCGCCCCCACCAGGCAGTCGTAGACCAGGTCGTCGCCGAAATGAGCGTGGACCTTGGCCCGCAGTCCCGGATCACCCGACAGGTCCAGATAGACGGTCGGCGCCCCCGTCGGCAGCTGATCGATCGCGTCATAGTCGACCACCGTCTGATAGGCGCCCAGCCCCTCGACGAAGGCCTTGTTGCGCTTGCCGGTCACGCCCATCAGTGTCAGGCCGTCGTCCTTCATCGACCAGGCCGCGCCATAGGCGGTCTTGGACGAGGCGCTCGAGACCACGACCTGTTTCGCGCCGAAGAAGCCGTTGTCGCGCAGGAACTCGGCGGCCGTGTAGGAGGTCACGAACAGCGGGCGGAAGATCGCCTCGGCCGGCTCCAGCGCCTTCTGATAATTGGCGTCGCCCGCGCACAGGACATAGCGGTTGTAAATATCCGGCACGCCCGTCCGCCACGGCGACAGGTCCGCGAAACCGCCCCGGCTGACCTTGCCCGCCTCGACCCTCAACACATCGGCCATCGGGAAATAGCCGAACACCCGCGCGCCGACCTCGATGCCCTCAGCCCGCGAGGCCACGACATCGGCGAAGCCCCAGACCGGCATATGACCCGTGCCATCCTCGCCGGTCGGAAACACCGTCCAGTAGCCGATCGAGTCCCCGAAGGCGGCGTAGGTGATGTTGTTGGTGGTCAGCGAGAACAGGTCGAGCGCCAGATCGACCTCGCCCTCTCTCAGCGCACCGGGCTCGGGTCGGGTCTGCTGGATCGTGCGGCCCAGATCTGCCTTGTCGGTGACCAGGCGGCTATTGGCGTCGAACCCCATGGCGTCCTCCATCGTTCTCCGGGGAGCCTAGACCAGCAAGCCGCCTTCCGTAGAGTCAGGAGGCCAGACCCGCTTCACGGTCAGGCTGCCGACAGTCGCTGGCGACAGGAGGTCCTCGGCGGGCCGCCTCAGGTCCAGCCAATCCAGGCCACGATCGGGCTCAAGCAGGACCACCTGTCTGTCATGATAGGGCTGGATGTCCGGCCCCGGCGCGCAGGTCAGCATGGAAAACGCGTCCTGCTTGATAATCCCGGCGATCCAGAAATCGGGATGCTCTGGCATCTCGAACAGCCATTTGGTCTTGCGCTTCTCGCCCGGCATGGCGTCGGTGAACTCGTAGAAGCCAGACGCCGGGATCAGGCAGCGCTGGTTGCCCGAGAAGTCACGCCCCTCCGAGCGGAAGTTGAACACCGGACGGCCCTGTGGCGACTTCCAGGCCCACGGGACCATCATCAGAGCCATCGCCTCGTCGTGGCGGGTCACCACCGGCGCCCGGTCGCCGATGCGCACATCGGTCGGCTCCAGGTTCGGCTTGCCGAATGGATAGCTCAGGTCACCGCCCAGCTTCAGGTGCGAGAACAGCCGATCGTCCGGCGGCCGGAAGACGTAGTTGTTGCACATCCTCAGCCGCCCTCCCCGAACCACTCCAGGGCAAATCCGTGCGGATGGCCGCGCGCGAGGGTCCGCTGCTCGCCAGAAGGCCAGACGGTGAGTGACAGTTCCGCCCAGCGCCGCCCTTCTGCGTCGGGCGCCGAGGCGGCCTCGTACTGCAACCACGCCAGCGGAGCCTGGCCGGTCGCCTGTGCGCCGACGGCGGCCAGATGGGCGCGGACACGCGCCTGACCTTCGGGCGGGAAATACTGGAAGGCGATGGTGTGCATCACGACCCGGCAGCGCCCGGGCGCCGGCTCCGCTGCCAGCACGCGCTCAAGCCAGGCCGCCGCGTCCCCGGCCTCGACTTGCGGCGGGTGCGATCTGGCGATCTCCAGCGCCGCCTCGAGCCGTTCAAGGCGCTTGCGCTGGTCGGCCCAGACGAAGGCGGTCAGGCGCTCCGCCGTTTCCGGCAGCACCGGGTCCAGCGGCTTGAGATCCACGCCCTGCCGTCTGGCGACCGAGACGACCGACGAAGGCGGGGCCGCACCCGTCCAGCGCGGCGCCAGCCGCACCGCCGACGCCGCATCGCCGGCCTCAACCCCGCCGAGGTCGAATCCATAGCGGTCCAGGTTCAGGTTCAGTCCGGCGCTGGATCCCAGCTCATACAGCTCGAACGGCAGGCCGAAGCGGTCCGCCAGCACCAGCAAACCCGCCGTCAGCGGGCCCGAGCGGCCGACCTCATTTGTCTGGGGTGGGCTGTCCAGCCAGTCGAGGATGAAGCCTTCGGCCTGGCCGAGCGCGCCCGCGATGGCCGACCAGAGCGTATCGGCGTCCGGCGTCTCGTGCGGGGGCCAAGCGGCCTCAACCGCCTTGACCGTCCCGCCCCGGGCGATGGCGTGCAGCGCTCCGCACAGTCTGAGCGGAACAGCATCGGCGTTTGCGCGCGGATCGCCCGGCCAGTCCAGAACCCGCCGACCGACCGCCGTCGTCCGGTCAAGCCGCTCGGCGATCAGGTCGCAGACCTGGGCGGTGAACGGCGAATCCAGACCCCGGCAGACCCCGGCCTGCTGTTCGAAAGCCGTCCGGACCGCCGCCTCGCTCAAAGCTTGCCCAGCGCCACGAGATAGACTTCGGAGCTGTCCTTGCGGCTGGCGGCCGGCTTGACGAACTTCACGTCCCGGAACTCGGCCCTCAGCTTTTCAAGAACTCCTCCGGCGTCGCCGCCCTGGAAGTTCTTGGTCACGAAATGCCCGCCGGGCCTCAGCGTCCGGATCGCGAACTCGGCGGCGATCTCGATCAGGACGATGATCTTCAGGTGGTCGGTCTGCCGGTGGCCGATGGTGTTGTGGGCCATGTCCGACAGGACCACGTCAGGCGGTCCGCCGAGCGCATCGATCAGTTGCTGGTCCACGCCCGCGTCGGTGAAGTCCGCCTGGATCAGGATCGCGCCCGGAATCGGATCGATCGGCAACAGGTCTACGCCGACCACAGCGGCCGCGCCCTTCTTGAGCGCGATCTGCACCCAGCCGCCCGGCGCGGCGCCTAGGTCAATCACCCGGCTGCCCGGCCGGATCAGGCGCAACTGCTCGTCCATCTCCTGCAGCTTGAAGGCCGCGCGCGAGCGCCAGCCCTCGGCCCGCGCCTTCTCGGACCATTTGTCCGCGAGCTGGCGCTTGATCCACTGCTGGCTGGACATCGACTTCTTGTCAGCCGTCTTGATCTTGGCGCCCATGCCGCGCCCGGCCGCCGTGCCGCCCGAGGGCGGCCTGACCATGCGTCTGCGTTCCGGTTCGTCGCTCATAAGTGATGCTGTAGCAGCTTGCCCCCAGTCCTTCGACACGCGATAGCACCCGCCCGCCCGAATCCCCTGCTAGAC
>JAEYWU010000050.1 GCA_023428785.1 Pseudomonadota bacterium | reverse complement strand
CGTGAAGGCCCCCGGCATCATCCCCCGCAAGTCGGTGCATGAGCCCATGCAGACCGGCCTGAAGGCGATCGACACCCTGATCCCGATCGGCCGCGGCCAGCGCGAACTGATCATCGGCGACCGTCAGGTCGGCAAGACCGCCGTCGCCATCGACACCATCCTGAACCAGAAGTCGATCAACGGCGAAGGCGCCGCAGAGAGCGACAAGCTCTACTGCATCTACGTCGCCATCGGCCAGAAGCGTTCGACCGTGGCCCAGATCGTGAAGACTCTCGAGGAGTCGGGCGCTCTGGAATACACCATCGTCGTCGCCGCCACGGCCTCCGAGCCGGCCCCGCTTCAGTTCCTGGCGCCCTTCTCGGGCACGGCCATGGGCGAGTTCTTCCGCGACAACGGCATGCACGCCCTGATCGTCTATGACGATCTGTCCAAGCAGGCCGTGGCCTATCGTCAGATGTCGCTGCTGCTGCGCCGCCCGCCGGGCCGCGAGGCCTATCCGGGCGACGTCTTCTATCTGCACTCGCGCCTGCTCGAGCGTTCGGCCAAGCTGAACGAAGAGAACGGCTCGGGCTCTCTGACGGCCCTGCCGCTCATCGAGACCCAGGCCAACGACGTTTCGGCCTACATCCCGACCAACGTGATCTCGATCACCGACGGCCAGATCTTCCTGGAATCGGACCTGTTCTATCAGGGCATCCGTCCGGCGGTGAACGTCGGCATCTCGGTGTCGCGCGTGGGCTCCTCGGCCCAGATCAAGGCCATGAAGCAGGTCGCCGGTCCGATTAAGGGCGAACTGGCCCAGTATCGTGAAATGGCCGCCTTCGCGAAGTTCGGCTCGGACCTGGACGCCTCGACCCAGAAGCTGCTGGCCCGCGGCGAGCGCCTGACTGAACTGCTCAAGCAGCCCCAGTACGCTCCGCTGAAGGTCGAAGAGCAGGTCTGCGTGATCTACGCCGGCACCCGTGGCTACCTGGACGGCATCCCGACCGCGGCCGTCGGCCGCTTCGAAGCCGAGTTCCTGACCCTGCTGCGCGGCAAGCACGCCAAGCTGCTGGACGCCATCCGCACCAAGAAGGCGCTGGACGACACGCTGGAAGGCGAACTGAAGTCGGTGCTGGAATCCTTCACCAAGACCTTCGCGGCCTGATCGGGAACCGGTAAACCGCCATGGCCAGCCTGAAGGAAATGCGCAATCGGATCGGAAGCGTGAAAGCCACGCAGAAGATCACGAAGGCCATGCAGATGGTCGCCGCCGCCAAGCTCAAGCGCGCGACCGAGCAGGCCGAGAGCGCCCGCCCGTACGCCCAGCGCATGAGCGCCGTGATCGCCAATCTGGCGCGCGGCGTGTCCGGCGACGGCGCGCCCAAGCTCCTGGCCGGCACCGGCTCGGACAGGAAGCACCTGATCGTCGTCGCCACCGCCGACAAGGGTCTGGCCGGCGGGTTCAACTCGTCGATCGTCCGCGCGGCGCGCGAGCGCATCCAGTTTCTCATCAACGAGGGCAAGGACGTCTCGATCATCACGGTCGGCCGCAAGGCCAATGACCAGTTGCGCCGCCTGTTCGGCGACCGGATCATCGACCGCCACCTGCTGTCGGACCACAAGGTCATGTCGCTCGCCGCCGCCCAGCCGGTGGCCGATCGCATCCTGGCCGAGTTCGAGGCCGGCAACGCCGACGTCGTGACCCTGTTCTACAGCCGCTTCAAGTCGGTGATCTCGCAGGTCCCGACCGCCAAGCAGCTGATCCCGGCGGTCGTCGATGACGGCTCCGAGCCCGCCGATCTGCAGGGCGCGGCCTATGAGTACGAGCCGTCGGAAGAGGCCATTCTCGAGACGCTTCTGCCGCGCAACATCGCGGTCCAGATCCTGGCGGCTCTGTATGAGAACCAGGCCGGCTTCTTCGGCGCCCAGATGAGCGCCATGGACTCCGCCACCCGCAACGCCGGCGACATGATCGCCAGCCTCACCCTCATGTATAACCGTCAGCGCCAGGCCCAGATCACCAAGGAGCTGATCGAGATCATCTCCGGCGCCGAAGCCCTCTGACGCCCTGAACGAAGTTCGAAAGACGGACCTGAACACCATGGCCACCGCCCCCAAGACCGCCGCCGCCAAGAAGCCCGCCGCTCCCAAGAAGCCGGCCGCCGCCAAGACTGCTGCTCCGAAGGCCGCCGCCCCCAAGGCCGCGCAAGCCGCCACGGGCCGCATCTCGCAGGTGATCGGCGCCGTCGTCGACGTCGAGTTCGACGGCGCGCTCCCGGCGATCATGAACGCCCTGGAGACCACCAACACCGACCAGCGCACCGGCCAGGAATTCCGCCTGGTTCTCGAAGTCGCCCAGCACCTGGGTGAGAACACTGTGCGCACCATCGCCATGGACACCACCGAGGGCCTGACCCGCGGCCAGCCGGTCACCGACACCGGCTCCTCGATCCAGGCTCCGGTCGGTCCGGGCACCCTCGGCCGTATCATGAACGTCGTCGGCGCCCCGATCGACGAGGCCGGCCCGATCAAGACCGACCTGTACCGTCCGATCCACAAGGAAGCCCCGAGCTTCGAGGAACAGTCGACCTCGGCCGAAATCCTCGTCACCGGCATCAAGGTCGTCGACCTGATGTGCCCCTACACCAAGGGCGGCAAGATCGGCCTGTTCGGCGGCGCCGGCGTCGGCAAGACCGTGACGATGCAGGAGCTCATCAACAACATCGCCAAGGCCTACGGCGGCTATTCCGTTCTGGCCGGCGTCGGTGAGCGCACCCGCGAAGGCAACGACCTCTATCACGAGATGATCGAGTCCAACGTGAACGTGGACCCGGCCAAGAACAACGGCTCGACCGAAGGCTCCAAGTGCGCCCTGGTCTACGGCCAGATGAACGAGCCCCCCGGCGCCCGCGCCCGCGTCGCCCTGACCGGCCTGTCCATCGCGGAGTATTTCCGCGACGAGGAAGGCAAGGACGTGCTGCTGTTCGTCGACAACATCTTCCGCTTCACCCAGGCCGGCTCGGAAGTGTCGGCCCTGCTGGGCCGCATCCCCTCGGCCGTGGGCTATCAGCCCACCCTGGCCACCGAGATGGGCAACCTGCAGGAGCGCATCACCTCGACCAAGAAGGGCTCGATCACCTCGGTCCAGGCCATCTACGTCCCCGCCGACGACCTGACCGACCCGGCCCCGGCCGCTTCGTTCGCCCACCTGGACGCCACCACCGTTCTGTCGCGTGACATCGCCGCCCAGGCCATCTTCCCGGCCGTTGACCCGCTGGACTCGACCTCGCGGATCATGGACCCGCTGGTCATCGGCGACGAACACTACGCCGTCGCCCGCCGCGTTCAGGAAATCCTGCAGCAGTACAAGGCCCTGAAGGACATCATCGCGATCCTGGGCATGGACGAGCTGTCGGAAGAGGACAAGCTGGTCGTGGCCCGCGCCCGCAAGATCCAGCGCTTCCTGTCGCAGCCCTTCTTCGTGGCCGAGCAGTTCACCAACTCGCCCGGCAAGTTCGTTTCGCTGGAAGACACCATCTCGTCCTTCAAGCGCATCTGCGACGGTGAAGGCGACGCCTATCCGGAAGCGGCCTTCTACATGGTCGGCGGCTTCGACGAAGTCGTCGCCAAGGCCGAGAAGATGGCGGCTGAGGCGTAATGGCCGGCAAGCTCCACTTCTCCCTGGTCGCCCCCGAACGCGAAGTCTTCGCGGGCGAGGTCGACCAGGTCGACGCCCCGGGCGTTGAAGGCGACTTCGGCGTGCTGCCGAACCACGCCCCCTTCATGACGGCCCTGCGCGAAGGCGCGGTTGTGGTCCACATCGGATCGAACCGCCGGACCTTCACCGTCAAGGGCGGTTTCGCCGACGTCACCCCCGCCGGCCTGACCATCCTGGCCGAGGAAGCCTCGGAAACCACCGCCGCCTGATCCAGGCCTGCCCGGCGCCGGCCTTCATGGCCGGCCGCCGCCGCCGTCAGACCGTCCGTACACCCCGTATTTCAAGGGATTCCGGTCCTGACACCGGGAGACAATTTGCTCTCGCGGCGCGAGAGCCGCATGGTCAGGCCCTCTCGCCTTTGCTAGGTCGCGGGCCATGGCCTCCCTGTCATACCCCCTGACTATCGAAGACTGCGTCAACCAGACCTGTCCCTGGTCCGGCGAACCCGTGTCCGAGGACGCCCTGACCATCTACCGGGGTCAGGTGGTCGGCTTCTGCAACACCGGCTGCCGCGACAAGTTCGAAAAGGCGGTCGGCCTGTTCGATCGCGAGATCGACCGCCGCCGCTGAGACCATCCGGCCATGTCCACGACCGACCTGACCGAAGACCTCATCCGCCGGGTCGTTTTCGGCTTCTACGACAAGGTCCGCGCCGATCCGGAACTGGCGCCGGTGTTCGACGCCGTCATCGCGCCCGGCGACTGGCCCGCGCACCTGGACCGGATGTGCGACTTCTGGTCCTCGGTCCTGCTCCGAACCGGTCGCTACAGCGGTCGCCCCATGCCCAAACACCTCGCCCTGCCCGACCTCGGTGACGCCCATTTCCACCGCTGGCTCGGCCTGTTCCGCGAAACGGTCCGGACCATGTGTCCGCCCGCCGTCGCCGACCTGTTTCTGGACCGGGCCCTCAACATCGCCCAGGCCTTCCGGCTTCAGCTGGCCATCCGCGAAGGCCGCGACGCTGTGGCCGTTCAGCCTATCCGCGAAATCGACCTGGTGACCGAGGCCTGACCGCCCGGCCTTGACCTCCCGTCCCGGGTCGCTAGAACCCCCGGCCCAAGACGAGGCCACGTCCTCGCCCCGCAGCTGCGGGACAAGTCCGGGACGGCCCGGCCCTTTTCACGGAGGGCCGACCCATGGCCTGGATCTATCTTTTCATCGCCGGCGTGCTCGAGGTCGTCTGGGCCTTCTACATGAAGCAGTCGGCGGGCTTCACTCGCCTGTGGCCCAGCCTCATCACCATCGGGGCCATGATCATCAGCTTCGCCCTTCTGTCGCTGTCGATGCGCACCCTGCCGCTGGGGACGGCCTATGCGGTCTGGACCGGCATCGGGGCGGTCGGCGCCTTCATCGTCGGGGCCTGGATCCTCAACGAGCCGCTCAGCCTGATGCGCGTCTCGGCGGCGGGTCTGATCGTCGGCGGGCTGATCCTGATGAAACTGTCGTCCCCGGCCCACTGAGAGACCGGCTCGCACAGCCTTTGTTAACCGCGCCCGGGCGAGACTCGCGGCGATATGTTCGCTCGTCGTCAATCGTCCATGGCCGCCTCCGCAGGCACGCCGCCCGAGCCCCGGGCGCGGCTGAGCGCGCGGGGCCTTCTGGCCCTGGCGAAAAAGCCCCAGGTCGCGGTGGCCGCGGCCGGCGTCCTGTTCCTGGGCGCCGCGGCGACCCTGATCACCATCATCGGCGACCCGCGCGCCGGCACCCCCACCGGTCGCGCCGAAGTCGAGCGCCCGCAGGAGGCTGAACGGCCCCAGATCAGCGGCGCCGAAGTCTTCGGTGTCGACACCTTCGGCGCCTATCAGGACCTCACCGATCCCGCAGGGGCCGATGCGCCCGGCGGCGAGGCCGTCATCACCCTTCCCGGCTCGGGCCAGGTCCTGACCGGCCCGGTCGTGCGCCAGCCGCCGGCCGCGCCCCTTCCCGCCGCGCCTATCGCCGGCCTCAGCCAGCCGGGCCGTTTCGGCCCGCTGCCGGTCATCGCCCCGGACGGCCGCACGCCCTTCCAGGCCTACGCCCGGCCCTTCACGCCTGACGGCCGCCCGCGCGTGGCCCTGATCATCGGCGGCCTGGGCCTGAACGGACCGGCCACCCGCGCCGCCATCGAAAGCCTGCCACCCGAAGTCACCCTCAGCTTCTCGGCCTATGCCGAAGGTCTCCAGGGCTGGATCGACCTGGCCCGCGCCGACGGCCACGAGGTCCTGATCGAACTGCCGATGGAGCCGTCGGACTATCCCGACAACGACACCGGCCCCTACACGCTGCTGGCCGGCGCCGACATCGATGAGATGGACCGCCGCCTCGACTGGCTGCTGGGCCGCGCCACCGGCTACTATGGCGTGTCGAACTACTTCGGAGCGGCCTTCTTCGCCTCGGACAGCTCCATGACGCCCTTCATGCAGCGCCTGCGCTCGCGTGGCCTCGCCTTCATCGACGACGGCCAGGCCCGCAACCGCCAGGGCGCCTACGCCCGCGCCTCGGCCAATCGGGTGATCGACGAGGATCCCAGCCCCGCAGCCATCCTCGCGGCCCTGAACGGCCTTGAGGCCTCGGCCCGCTCGGGCGGCCAGGCCATGGGCACGGGTCTGCTCTTCCCCTCGACCGTCGCTACGGCGGTCCGCTGGGTCCAGGGCCTGGACGAGCGCGGTATCCAGCTGGCGCCCGCCTCTTCCATGGCCGCGCGATCGGGCGTACGCCGCGCTTCGTGACCCCCGACGATCCCTACCCCCAGCATCGTCCCAATGTCGGCGTCGTTCTCTTCAACGCCGAAGGCCTGACCTTCATCGGCCGCCGCGCCGACACACCCCATGGCCGCCGCTGGCAATGGCCCCAGGGCGGCGTCGATCCCGGCGAGGACCTCGAGACGGCCGCCCGCCGTGAACTGGCCGAGGAAACCGGCGTCACCCAGGCCGAATATCTGGCTCGCACCGAGGGCTGGATCGCCTACGACTTCCCGCCCGCCATCGTCGCGCGCGACCTGGCCATGGGCCGCAGGGGCTGGCTCGGCCAGAAGCAGATATGGTTCGCCTACCGCTTCACCGGCACGGACGCCGACATCAACCTCTACGCCCACGGCGAGCCCGAGTTCGACCAGTGGCGCTGGGAGCGCCTCGAACGCGTCATCGACATCGCCGCGGCTTTCAAGCGCGAGGTCTATGAGCGGGTCATCGCCTCCTTCCGCTCCTTCGCAGCGGACTAGCGCTCCGTCACCCTCGGGCTCGTCCTGAGGGCCCATCGGTCAGCTCTCGGGGAAATTTCCAGGCCAGCAGGGGTCCGGCCGCTGCCGGCCGATGAGGATTTCCCCGTATTTCAGAACACCAAAGGCCTGCTTGCGCTCGGGAAACGACAAACGGCGAGCCGCAATATCCTCTGCCCTGGCCGACGGCCTAGGCTGGCCCGCTGGTCTTTGACATCTGCCCTCCCGGCGCCTTCCGGACGATCCGGACGCATCGGACGGCGTTTTCCAGGTCCGGACGAGGTGGACGAGGTGGACGGTGTTTTTGGAGTCCCGACCGTCCGCCTAGACCGCGCTTTGGTCCCTCAACCGTGCGATCTCCTCGCCCGACAGCCCCAGCCGCCGAGCCAGCACCTCGTCCGTATCGGCGCCCAACGCCGGCGGGGCCCGGTCATAGGCGACCGGGGTTTGCGACAGGCGGATGGGGCTCGCCACCGTCCGCACGGCTTCCGACAGGTCCGCCCGCTCCTGGCTGACGACCAGCCCCCGATGCTCCGCCTGCGGCTCCGAGAACACCCGGTCAATCGTGTTGATCGGCCCGCACGGCACGCCGGCCGCCTCCAGGGTCGCGATCCAGCCATCGGTCCCCTGGACCGCGAACAGGGGCGCCAGCGCCTGCACCAGCTCACCCCGGTGCTCGACCCTCAGGGCATTGGTCAGGAACCGGCTGTCCTCGCCCAGATCAGGCGCCCCGACGGCGACGCACAGGCTGCGGAACTGGCCGTCGTTGCCGACCGCCACCACCACCGCCCCGTCCGTCGTCGCGAAGGGCTGATACGGGGCCAGGTTCGGGTGCGCATTGCCCATCCGCCCGGGCGCCTTGCCCGAGACAAAGAAGTTGGTCGCCTGATTGGCCAGCATGGCCGCCTGGACGTCGAACAGGGCCACGTCGATGTGCTGGCCCTCTCCCGTCGCCCGCGCATGCATCAGGGCCGCCAGAATGGCGTTGGAGGCGTACAGGCCCGTGAACAGGTCCACCACCGCCACGCCCACCTTCATCGGCTCGGCGCCGGGGCTGCCGTCGGGCTGGCCCGTGATCGACATCAGGCCGCCCATGGCCTGGATCATGTAGTCGTAGCCCGCCTTGTCCCTAAGCGGCCCGTCCTGACCAAAGCCCGTGATCGAGGCATAGACCAGCTTCGGATTGATTGCGCTCAGGCTCTCGTAGTCCAGCCCATACTTCTTCAGCCCGCCCGTCTTGAAGTTCTCGACCACGACATCGGCCTGGGCCGCCAGCGTCCGGAGGAGCTCAGCCCCTTCCGCATTGGCCATGTCCACCGTGACCGACCGCTTGTTCCGGTTCGCGGCCATGAAATAGGCCGCGTCGCCGCGCTGTCCGCTGGTCTGGTTCGTGAAGGGCGGGCCCCACATCCGGGTGTCGTCGCCCGCTCCCGGCCGTTCAATCTTGATCACCTCGGCGCCGAGGTCCGCCAGAATCTGCGTCGCCCACGGCCCAGCCAGCACGCGCGACAGGTCCAGGACGGTGACGCCGGAAAGGGGGCCCGGTTTGGCGAGTGGGGTCATGCGCTGCGGTCTAGCGCGGGATCGGACGCGAACCTAGAGGCCCGGGTCCCAGACGCCGGCGTCTCTCATCCGGCAGTCGCGCGCCTCTTCCGCCCGCTTGCCCATCGTCCGCGCCGTCGCCTTGATCTCGTCCGAGACCGTCGTCTTGAACAGGCCCGGCACCAACGCATGGGCGAAGGCGCAGGCGGCCAGCCTCAGAAGCTTGAATCCAAAACGGCCCGAGGCCGCCATGTGCTCGAAATAGCTCTCCTCGACCTCGCGAGGATGATCGACAAAGAGGCGCTTGAAGGTGTCCGACATCGCTGGGCGTGTCCCCCGCCGCTAGTGATTTGTTCCATACTGCCGTATCACGCGCCCAATGCACAGACCGCGCGGCCGGGACCGGCCGTAGCCCCGCACAGAGACCGAAACATGGCCCACGACGGCGCTCAGACCTCCACCAAGACCTTCCGCTGGGACGATCCCTTCGACCTCGACGCCCGCCTGACCGACGATGAGCGCATGATCCGCGACGCGGCCCGCGCCTACGCCCGCGAACGGCTCCTGCCCCGGATCGTCCCCGCCTTCCGCGACGAGACCTTTGACCGCTCCATCATGTCCGAGATGGGCGAGATGGGCTTCCTCGGCGCCATGCTGCCCGAACAGTACGGCGGCTCGGGCGCATCCCATGTCGCCTACGGCCTGATCGCCCGCGAAATCGAGGCCATCGACAGCGGCTATCGCTCGGCCATGAGCGTCCAGTCGTCTCTGGCCATGTACCCGATCTACGCCTTCGGCTCGGAAGAGCAGAAGATGCGCTTCCTGCCCCGCATGGCCGCCGGCGAGCTGATCGGCTGCTTTGGCCTGACCGAGGCCGACGGCGGCTCAGACCCCGCCTCCATGAAGACCAAGGCCGAGAAAGTCGACGACGGCTATCGCCTGAACGGCGCCAAATACTGGATCACCAACTCGCCGATCTCGGACCTCGCCGTGGTCTGGGCCAAGCTCGATGACATCATCCGCGGCTTCATCGTCGAACGCGGCATGGACGGCTTCACCACCGACAAGATCGGCGACAAGCTGTCTCTGCGCGCCTCCATCACCGGCGACATCGGCCTGAACGACGTTTTCGTGCCGGAAGAGAACCTGCTGCCGGGCGTCAAAGGCCTGCGCGGCCCGTTCTCGTGCCTGAACAAGGCCCGCTACGGCATCGCCTGGGGCTCCATGGGCGCCGCCGAGTTCTGCCTGCACGCGACGCGGGACTATGTCGCCGAGCGCATGCTCTTCGGCCGCCCGCTGGCCGCCCGACAGTTGGTCCAGAAGAAACTGGCCGACATGCAGACCGAGATCTTCCTCGGCTTCGAGGGCGCCTATGCGCTGGGCCGTCTGCTCGACACCGGCGCCTGGGTCCCCGAGGCCATCTCGCTGATGAAGCGCAACAATTGCGGCAAGGCCCTGGCCATCGCCCGCGAGGCCCGCGACATGCACGGCGGAGCCGGGATCACCGGTGAGATGCACGTCATGCGCCACGCCATGAACCTGGAAACCGTGAACACCTACGAAGGCGCCCACGACGTCCACGCCCTGATCCTGGGCCGCGCCATTACCGGCGAAAGCGCCTTCTAGCGTTCGTCGTCGGATCGCGGCGCCGTGCCGCCGTTGGAGACCTCGGGGACATAGAGCCCCGTCGCGAACCGGGCGAGGAAGCCGATAGGCTGGGTCCGGGCCCCGAACCGCGCACAGGGGTCGGGGTGCGCCACGCCCGGGAAGGTTCTGTCTTCGGCGCTCATGACGGCGGCTGCGTCATCGGCGAAGGGTTCCGCGAACTGCAGGGCGTCACCCACCCGCGACAGGGACGGCGTATCGGTGCCTACCGCATTGGCCTGACGCGCCCAGACAAGCGCCGCCGCCTGTTCGCCGTCCACGATGATCTCGGCCTCGGCCGCCAGCGCGCCCAGCCCGCCCGGCCGGATGCCGATCGGGCCGGGGATGAACCAGGAAGCCGCCGCCGACACCGTCGACCCGACCCGGTCCGTGGCCTCGACGCCGGTCACCGCCGCTCGCACCCTGACCACGCCTTCGCCGGCAGGGCCCGCAACGAGCTCATAGCGCTCGCTCAGCTCGTAGCAGAGTTGCCGGTCCACCTCGTTCAGCACCGCCAGCCGCTCATTCTCGTCCAGATCGGTCGCCACCTGGCCCGGCGGGTGAAACACCGTCGGCTCCAGATAGACGCGCTCAATGCCTGCCAGAGCCCCTTGATCGGCGCGCAGCCTCACCGCCACCCGCAAGGTGTCCGTCCGGGCCTCCAGCCCCTCATAGGATGACAGAAAGCCCGAATCCGGGCGCGGCGTGGTCGCACAGGCCGCAAGAGCGAGCGGGGCCAGGGACGCGATGATGAGGAAAGATTTGCGCATAGCCCACCAATACGGGCGCGATCCTATTTCGGCTTCACGGAAACGGTGAATACCCGTCCTTAACGCGCGGCGTGTCAGGGTCAGGGCATGGCGGGTCCTGTTCATTACGAAGTTTTCGCGCGCAAGACGCCCCAGTCGGGGTGGGCGCTTCAGCTGGCGGCGGAATCGCGCGACCAGGCCATGCAGACAGCGGAGGATCTGCTGGCCGACAATCGCGCGGTCTCCGTGCGGGTGACCAAGGAAACGCTCGACGTCGAGTCGATGGAGTTCCAGTCCATCACCCTGATGACCAAGGGCGCGCCCGAACCGGCCAAGCCCAAGGCTGCGCGCGACAATCAGTCCCTGATGGTCTGCAACGCGCCTCAGGATCTGTATGCGCCCCACGCCCGCGAGCTCATCGGCCGGGTTCTGGAAGACTGGCTCGGCCGTAACCGGCTGACGCCGTTCGAGCTGCTGCACCGCGGCGACCTGGTCGAGGCGCTCGAGGCCTCCGGCCTCGAGCTCCAGCACGCCGTCCAGAAGGTCGCCGTCCCCGAGAGCCAGGCCACCGGCCAGCCCGTCCATGAAATCATCCGGCACTACCAGAAGCTGGTTGAGAAGGCTTCCGAGCGCGTGATCCGCGCCGGGCGCAGGCAGATCTTCCCCGACCTCGAGGCTGAACCGGTCGCCGATGTCGCCCGCAGGCTGAGCAACACGCCCGACCGGGCCTTCCTCATGGGCGGCGCCATCGCGGGAGCCATGGCGCGTGCGCGCGGCTGGCGCGCCAAGGCTGAGGTTCTGATGAACATCGCGGACACGGCGCCCGAGGAGACGGATCCCGCGGCCTTGGTGCACGTGGCGATCGAACAGGCGGCCGGCGAAATCCTGGGCGTCCGCGAAGGCCTGGCCGATGTGCTTGGGCCCTCGCTGGATCTGGGAGGCCAACTGGCTGCCCTGGTTCGCATGGCGGCGCCCCAGGAGGTCGATCTGCTGTCGCGCGCCGACGCCCAGTTCGCCGCCGTCATACCGACGCTCGATGGCCCCGCGCTTCGCCTGGGCCGCCACATCGCCCAGGGCCAGTACCGGGTCCTCGCCGGCGGCCTGTCGCGCCGTGTGCTGCGTGAGCTGATGGGACCGCGGCGCCTGCGGCCCGGCGATCCCTCGGGAGAAATCGATATTCTTCGCGCCCTCGCAATGGTTCTGACGGCGGCGGCGGGGCGTTTTCTGACGCTGGAGGAGGCTCAACTGGCCTTTGCCGAGCGCTCCAAGGCCATCGTCGGCGCTGATTTCGTCGAGGCCTATGTCGGATCGGCGGCGACGCCGCTTGAAGAGGTCAATCTGCTGGTTCGTCTGTGCGAGAACGTCACCGGCGGGTCCGCCAAACGCAGCGCCGCTCGCTGGCTGTCAGCCTCGGTGACGGCCCTGCGGTTCGAACGCAGCCTGAGAGAAAGCGACGTGGGCGCTGGCCAGCGTCTAGCCACCCTGGCTGACCTGCAGTCTCGCGTGCGGGCCTGCGGCCTGCCCGAACGTGACAGCGTCGAAATCTGCGAGGCCTTGGGGCGGGTTGGCGACGCGGTGGAGGCCGACGGCCGGGTTAGCGCCCAAGTTGCGCGGGCGCCCGCGCCTCTGGGCCAGCGACTTGCCCTGCTTCTCAGGATGGCCAGCGGTCAGACCTGTCCTGACGGCCCGGCCGCCGACCGCGCCAAGGGCGAAGCTCTGAAGCTTCTACGCAATACGGAAAGCCGCCGACTCCTTTCGGCCGAGCCCCAGACCCTGGCGGCGTTGCGCCCCCTGATGGCCTCAGCGGGGCTGGCGGCCTAGGGTCGCTTCTTCAGCTCGTCGCGGATTTCCGCCAGCAGGGTCTCGGTCGGCGTTGGCGCGGCCGGTGTGGGGTCGGGCTGCGCCGCCTGCTCGCGACGCAATCTGTTGATCCCCTTGACCATGAGGAAGATCACAAAGGCCACGATCACGAACTGGATCACGGTGTTGATGAAGGCGCCGTACTGGATGGCGACCTCCTCGATCGCCTCAGTCGCCGGATCCTCAGGCGCCAGGACCCACTTCAGGTTCGAGAAGTCGACCCGCCCCAGCGCCAGGCCGATCGGCGGCATGACAACCTGCTCGACCAGACTGGTGACGATCTTGCCGAAGGCCGCGCCGATGATCACGCCGACCGCCAGGTCGACCACATTGCCGCGACTGATGAACTCTTTGAATTCCTGGAAAACGGCCACGCGCCCGCCCCTCGTCGTCTGCTACTGCCTAGTCCGCGTTCAGGCGCTCACGCAGTTCCTTGCCGCTCTTGAAGAAGGGCACCGACTTGGCCGGGACACTGACAGTCTCGCCTGTGCGTGGATTGCGGCCGACGCGCGCGGGCCGCGAGCGCACCGAAAAGGCGCCGAAGCCACGCAGCTCGACCCGGCCTTCTTCAGACAGGGCCTCGGTCATGGTGTCGAGGATCACGCCGACGATCTTCTCGACGTCCTTCTGGGTCAGGTGCGGATTTTCGGCCGCAAGCCTGTCGATGAGCTCGGATTTGATCATCGCGTCCCCGCCCTTTCGGGCCCTCCCTGACCACCCCCGCGGTCCAGACTTTTCACCCTAGCCTTCGCCGTCCGGGCGAAAAAGGGGGATTCGACCTTAACAGTGGTCAGAAAAAACCCCGCCCGGACGAACCGGGCGGGGCTGTTTCCTTCAGGCTACAGGTCCGATCAGGACTTGGTGGCCTTTTCCTTGAGCGCGGCGCCCAGGATGTCACCGAGCGAAGCGCCCGAGTCCTGCGAGCCGTACTGCTCGACGGCTTCCTTCTCGTCCTTCATCTCCAGGGCCTTGATCGACACCGAGATGCGACGGGTGGCGCGGTCGACGGCGGTCACCAGGGCGTCCACGCGATCGCCGACGGCGAAACGCTCGGGGCGCTGGTCAGCGCGGTCGCGCGACAGGTCCGACTTGCGGATGAAGGCCGTCGCCGGAGCGTCGTCTTCACCGAACTTGACCTCGATGCCGCCCGAGGTGACCTCGGTGACGGTGACGGTCACGGTCTGGCCGCGCGAGAAGGTGTCGCCTTCCAGCGGGTCGCCGCCCAGTTGCTTGATGCCGAGCGAGACGCGTTCCTTCTCGACGTCGACGTCCAGGACCTTGGCCTTGACCATTTCGCCCTTGCGGTAGCGCTGGATGGCTTCTTCGCCGGACGCGTTCCAGTCGATGTCCGACAGGTGCACCATGCCGTCGATGTCGTTGTCCAGGCCCAGGAAGAGGCCGAACTCGGTGGCGTTCTTGACTTCGCCCTCGACGGTCGAACCGACCGGGTGAGCCGCCAGGAAGGCGTCCCACGGATTGTCCTGAGCCTGCTTGAGGCCCAGCGAGATGCGGCGCTTGGAGGCGTCCACGTCAAGCACGATGACGTCCACTTCCTGCGAGGTAGAGACGATCTTGCCCGGATGGACGTTCTTCTTGGTCCAGGACATTTCCGAGACGTGCACCAGGCCCTCGACGCCGGCTTCCAGCTCCACGAAGGCGCCGTAGTCGGTGATGTTGGTGATGCGGCCCGACATCTTGGCGCCGACCGGATACTTGGCTTCCACGCCGTCCCACGGGTCGGCCTGCAGCTGCTTCATGCCCAGCGAGATGCGCTGGGTGTCCGGGTTGATCTTGACGATCTGCACCTTGACGGTGTCGCCGACCGCCAGCACCTGCGACGGGTGGGAGACGCGCTTCCACGACATGTCGGTGACGTGCAGCAGGCCGTCGATGCCGCCCAGGTCCACGAACGCGCCGTAGTCGGTGATGTTCTTGACGACGCCTTCGCGGACTTCGCCCTCGGCCAGCTGCGAGACCAGCTCGGTGCGCTGTTCGGCGCGGGCTTCTTCCAGGATGGCGCGACGCGAGACGACGATGTTGCCGCGCGGACGATCCATCTTGAGGATCTGGAACGGCTGCTCCTTGCCCATCAGCGGGCCGACGTCGCGGACCGGACGGATGTCGACTTGCGAGCCCGGCAGGAAGGCCGAGGCGCCGCCCAGATCGACGGTGAAGCCACCCTTCACGCGGCCGACGATGGTGCCCATGACCGGCTGTTCGGAAGCGAACACACCTTCCAGGCGGGTCCAGGCTTCTTCACGCTTGGCCTTGTCGCGGCTGATGACAGCCTCGCCCATCGCGTTCTCGACGCGCTCCAGATAGACCTCGACGTTGTCGCCGGCCTTCGGGGCGGCCGCGGCCTCGACGCCGCCGGTGAACTCGCGCAGCGGGATGCGACCTTCGGTCTTCAGGCCGACGTCGACGATGACGAAGTCCTTTTCGACGCCGACGACCAGGCCGTGCACGACCTGACCTTCGTTGAGATCGCGGCCGGTCAGCTGCTCGTCGAGCAGGGCGGCGAAATCGTCGCGGGTGGGGTTAAGGGTGTCAGTCATGGGTTGGTGTTGCTCCAAAGGCGGAACGCCGGCTTGGCCGGTGCGGATTCCGCCCGTTCGTTCAGGTTAGGGGTTGATAGTCTGGCGAGCGGGGACCGATGGTCCCGAACGCCCGCGGCCGTCGAGCGGAGGAGCGATTGATTTAGCCCTTTCGGGCGCGCGCCTCTTCGACGATGCGGCGGGCCGCTTCGAAGGCCGGCTCTATACCCAAGTCGGTCGTATCCAGCAAGACCGCGTCCTCGGCCATCACCATGGGGGCCGTGTCCCGATCGGCGTCGCGCGCATCGCGCTTTCTGATGTCGTCCAGGATGGCCTCGAAGGTCACGTCCTCGCCCCGGCTGGTCAGCTGCATCCAGCGACGCCGGGCCCGAACCTCAGGCTGGGCGGTGACATAGATCTTCACATCGGCGTCCGGCGCGATGACCGTGCCGATGTCCCGGCCGTCCAGCACCGCCCCGCCCGGCTGGGCCGCGAAATCCTTCTGCAGCTTGAGCAGGGCCGCCCGAACCTGCGGGTGCAGGGCCACCCGGCTGGCGGCGTCGCCGGCGGTCCGTCCGATCAGGGCGGGGTTGTCCAGTTCGGACAGGTCCAGCGTGCGCGCCTTGTCAGCGGCCTGTCCGGCGTCGTCGAGATCGCCGCCGTCGCTGAGAACGGCCATACCCACGGCGCGATACAGAAGGCCGGTGTCCAGATACGGCAGGCCGTAGTGAGCGGCCAACCTCGCAGCGATGGTGCCCTTGCCGGAGGCGGCGGGTCCATCGACGGCGATAGTGAGAGGGGCGGTCATGAGCCGGCCGCGATATCCGCTCCGAGCCCTCGCATCAACTCGACGAAGCCGGGGAAGCTCGTCGCGATCATGTCCGGACGGTCCACCGAGATAGCCCGCCCAGCGGCCAGACCCAGCACCAGGCCGCTCATGGCCAGGCGGTGATCACCATGCGTCGCGATGGTCGCGCCGCCGGCGGGCGCGCGGCCCTGGCCGTGCACGATCATGCCGTCCGGCTCCTCGTCCACCGTCACCCCGCAGGCCCGCAGCAGGGCGACGACGCCGGCGATGCGATCGCTTTCCTTGACTCGTAACTCCTCGATCCCGCGCATGACGGTCTGGCCCTCGGCGCAGGCCGCGATGGCCGCCAGGATCGGATATTCGTCGATCATCGAGGCGGCCCGGTCAGGCGGGACCGTGACCCCGGCCAGGCGCGACGCCCGGGCCGTGATGTCTCCGACCTCCTCGCCACACTGCTCGCGCCGGTTCTCGATACGAATGTCGGCGCCCATCTCGACCAGGGTGTCATAGAGCCCGGTGCGGGCCGGGTTGAGCATCACGCCCTCGACCGTAACCCGCGAGCCCGGGATGATCAGAGCCGCCGCGACCGGAAAAGCCGCCGATGACGGATCGCCCGGCACCACCAGTTCCGAGCCCGTCAGAAGCTGGCCGCCGGCGACGGAGGCCTTGAGCCCCTCGCGCTCCACCACACCGCCGAACAGGGGCAGCATCCGCTCGGTATGGTCCCGGCTGGCTGCCGGCTCCTCGACGGACGTCACGCCCTCGGCGTTCAGACCCGCCAGCAGGATCGCGGATTTCACCTGGGCCGAGGCCGCTTTCGAGCGCCAAGCGATGGCCGAAAGCGGTCCGCCGAAATGCCCGCCGCCGCCAACCGTCAGGGGCAGTCGGTCTCCGGAGACCCGCGCGCCCATGGCCGCCAGAGGTTCGCCGATCCGCCCCATGGGCCGGCCGCGCAGACTTTCGTCGCCGTCGAAGCGGGTCTCGATCGGAAAGCCGGCCACAGCCCCCATCAACAGGCGCACCGCCGTGCCCGAGTTGCCGCAGTCGATCACCGTGTCTGCCTGGGTAAAGCCGCCCTTGCCCGTCACGCTCCAGGCCCCGTCGCCCTTGCGCACGACCTCGGCGCCCAGGGCTGCGACCGCGCGGCTGGTGGCCAGGACGTCGTCGCTCTCCAGAAGGCCATCGATCCGGCTCTCGCCATGGGCCATCGCGGCCATGATCAGGGACCTGTGCGAGATGGACTTGTCGCCCGGCGCGCGCACACGACCGGACAGGGCCGGGGACGGCCGTGCGGACAGGGTCTCGGGGGCCGTCTGATCCAGGGCCAAGGTCTTCTCCGAAGGCTGGGAGTAAAAGGGCTTTTGACAGCGGCGAAATCCGGTGGCAAGGGAGCCGCCCGATACGCCGGAAGCTCCCGTCCGGCCCAAGAACAGCAAGGTTTCGCCCGTGGCCAATCCCGAGCTCGGCGCCAAGCAGATCTGTCCGAACTGCCAGGCCAAGTTCTACGACCTCAACCGTCGTCCCGCGCACTGCCCCAAGTGCGACACTGAATTCGAGCCGGAAGAGGCCCTGAAGGCCCGCCGTGGCCGCGGCCGCGCCGGCGTGCCCGATTATGAAGACCAGTCCGAGGACGCCGAGGATCAGGTCAAGGCCAAGAAGTCCGACGACGATGAGGACGAGGAGGAGGAGGAAGCCTCCACGCCTGAGATCGACGAGGCCGCCAATGAGATTCCCGTTGGCTCCGACGATGACGATGACGACGGCGACGGTCCTGACACCGCCGAGGCCGGTATGGGCGAGTCCGACGACGAAGTGCTTGAGGACGAGGACGATGACTCGGTCCCCTTCCTCGAGGATGAGGACGAGGACGACAGCTTCGAAGACGACATCGATGGCATCGGCGAGGACGAAGACGAGGATCAATAAGGGTTTTTCGCCCGATCAAATTTCGCTTCGCGCGGGGCTTGATCGGGCGGGCTGACCCGACTAGGTTCCGCCGCCTCGCGGGAGGCCATCCCGCGAAACCCGAGCGATCGGGGCTATAGCTCAGTTGGTAGAGCGCTTGAATGGCATTCAAGAGGTCAGCGGTTCGACTCCGCTTAGCTCCACCACGAAGGCCCCGCGGGTGACCGCGGGGCCTTCTCCATTTACGGCCTTCGGCCGTTGAAGAAACCCGCCCCA
>JAEYWU010000039.1 GCA_023428785.1 Pseudomonadota bacterium | reverse complement strand
TTCCGTCCCCGCTCCCGGCGTCGCGCCCATCCTTGGCGGCGACAGCCCTATGGAGCGACCCCATGACCGATCCCGCCCCCTCCGCCGGCCGCCGAACCGCCCCGGACGACGTCTGGGCGCGGGTGCGCGACGACTATCTGTCCGGCCTTTCCGCGCCCGCCTGTTGCCGCAGGCATGGCGTGGGCCTCAGCGCCCTGCGGGACCGCGCCGCGAAGGAGGGCTGGCGCCGCGCCGATCAGCCCTGGCGGCCGCCCAACCTGGACCCCGGCGACGAGGGCGCCTTTCTGGAAGAGCTGGTGGACGGCGACCTTGATCGGATCGGTCTCAAGGAGCTGCGCTTCGTCTGCGAGCGCCGCACCATCCGGGCCATCCTTCGGGGCGACGGGGCCGAGGCCATGCGCTGGCGGCGCCTGCGCACCTCGATCCGCGACGAACAGGTCCATCACTGGGACAAGGCCGTGCTGCAGCACGCCTTTGGCCACCGGCCCGACATCCCGCCCCATCCGGACGATCCGGACGCATCGGACGGTGTTTTTCGCAGTCCCGACCGTCCGCCCTCAAGCTGACGTGAGCCGCCGGAACGGGCGCGGCGCTGGGGGGTTGGTTCAGGGAACCCCAAGGAAACCAGAGAAGAGGACCCGTCATGATCGGCGAATTCATCAACCGCATCCGCCCCGAGCCCCACGCCCGTCCCGAGGACCGTCCCGCGGACGCGCCCGAGACGGCGCCGGAAACGGCCACCGGCTATGCCGGCACGGCCCCCAAGGACGCAGGCCCCATAGACGCGGCCCGCGTCGATCGCGCCCGCGCCGACGATAGCCCCGAGATGAGGCTCTCGCGTGAGGATCCGGCCTTCGCCCGCTCGTCCGAGCCCGCCGAACCGGCGGTCGAGCCTGCCGCCGTCGCGGACACCACCGCCGAGGCCGAGGCCGAGGCTCACGCCGACGCCGAGGCTCGCGAGGACACCCATCCCGAGGCGGACGTGGGGGCCTATCACCTGGGGACCGCCGACTGGCGCTATTCGCGGGCCGACACCCGCCGCCGCCTCCCGCGCGAGGAGACCGACACCCTGATCTGCTCGGGCAAGGTCGAGGGCACGAACGTCTATGACCAGGCGGGCAAGCGCATGGGCCGCGTCGAGACGGTCATGCTCAACAAGACCTCGGGTCAGGTCGAATACGCCGTGGTGCGCCTGCCCGGCGGCCTGGTCTCGGGCGAGAGCTATCGCCCCGTGGCCTGGTCGGACCTGCGCTATGACACCGCCGCCGGCGGCTATCAGATCGACACCGACCGTCAGGCCCTCAAGCGCGACCGCTCCTTCGAGGAGGGCCGCTAACCGCTTGAAGCTCTAGCCGTTCAGCCGGCGGACGGAGGCGAAGATCCCCTGTCGACCGGTTCGGTCCTCGAGCAGTTCCTGCCCCAATTCCACGATCCGGGTCAGCTGCTCGCGGGTCATGTAGGGCGCCGTCAGGCGCAGCGTGCGCGCCGCGAGCTTGTAATCATCATCGTCCCCATCGGGACGGGCGTTGCGAAAGATGTCGGCCATCTGAAACTCCTTTTTGAAGCCGATGCCCGAACGCTGCCCCCGCCTACTGAACAAAGCGTTGCCGTAAAAATCGCGGGTCCCCATTTTGGGGGCCTCAGTTTCAAGGCATCATCAGACAGGCGTCCAGGGCGTCGTTGACCGGAAAGGGTTCCGCAGACTGAACCGGCACATAGGCCCGGCGCCCCACCGCCCGGGCCTCGCCATAGCCTTCGTAGCCCTGCTCGTTGAAGACCTGGGCCTGATACGTCGCCGTGTTCTCGGCGTGGTCCGGCTCGTTGGTCCATTCGTTCCAGTGGTAGATGTCGAGCCAGGTGCCGTCCGCAGCCTGGATCGAGCCGTCGGACCAGGCGTCGCCGCCCAGGCCGCGCCGGTTCCCGCCATCGACCGGCGCCGGCGAGGTCTGGCCCGTGGTGAAACCCGCCTGCTGGAAACAGGCGTCGATCGCCGCCCGCGCCGCCTCGCCTGCGGCCCGCGCCTCGTCCGAGACCGGGTCGCCGCAGCCCGCCAGAACCAGGGCCGCGCCAAGGGCTCCCATCGTCGCCGTCCTCATGGCCTCGCCTCCCGTCGATCGCCGTTATCGGGCGAGACAATCTTGAGGCGAGGATTCGGTCAAGCGGCGTTGTTGGCGGTCTCCGACGCCATCTGCCTGAGGGCCTGTTCGAAGACCTCCGCCGGCTGGCCGCCCGAGATCAGCCACTTGTTCTCGACCACCACGGCCGGAACCGAGTTGATCCCCCGCGAGACCCAGTCCTGCTCCTCGCGCCGGACCTCCTGGGCGAACCGGCCCTCGGCCAGGACGGCCAGGGCCTCGCCCGCGTCCAGCCCGGCCTCGACCGCGGCCGCGACCAGGGTCGAGGCCTCGTTCAGCGGCTGGCCGTCGGTGAAATGGGTCTTCAGCAGGGCCGCCTTCATCCGCCCCTGCGCCTCCAGGCCCGCCTCGCCGGCCCAGTGGATCAGGCGGTGAGCGTCGAAGGTGTTCCAGATCCGGCTGTCAGCGTGCAGGTTCATCCGGAACCCCGCCTCGGCCGCCCGGGCCGTGATCATTTCACGGTTCCGCGCCGACTGCTCAGGCGTCGAGCCATACTTGCGCCCGATGTGCTCGGTCACGTTCTCCCCCTCGGGCGCCATCTGCGGATTCAATTCGAAGGGTCGGAAGGTAATCTCGGCCGAGATCCCCTCGGCTTCCAGCTTCTCCAGCGCCTGGTTGAGCCCACCCAGGCCCACCGCGCACCAGGGACACACGACGTCAGAGATGAAATCAATCTTGAGAGGCTTGATCTGGGTCATGGCCGCCATATGGGCCCCCGTGGCCCGTTTCGCACCCCTATTGCGCCCCGGCCCGCGCCCGGCCAAGGTTCTCTGAAAGAGGAGACATCGCCCATGAAGCCCGTCGTTCTTGCCGCCGCCGGCGCGGCCTTCCTGCTGGCCGCCTGCTCGGACGGCTCCGAGAGCGAAGACACCGTCTACCGCTCCGAGGAAGGCTCTATCACCACGTCCGGCGAGGGCGATGACGCCACCACGGTCATCGAGGGTGCGGACGGATCCGGCGCGGTCGTGGGCGCGGGCGCCGCCGGCGCCGTCTCCGGCCCCGAATGGGCCCGCCCCTACCCCGGCTCGCGCATCGTCTCGGCCATCGACATTCCCGCCGAGGGCGGTGGCATGACCACCTTCGAGACCGACGCCAATCCGGACACCATCATCGCCTACTACCGCGAGCGCGCCGAAGACGCGGGTCTGCCCGCCGGCGCGACCATGGAAAGCGGAGACATGCGCCAGTACGCCGCCCAGGCCGACAACGGCCAGGCCCTGACCGTGATGGTCACCCCCAACGAGGGCCGCTCCAGCGTCAACGTCACCTGGCAGGCGGGCTCGTGATGACGCGGCTCTGGGCGACCGCGGCCTTCGTCCTGATCGGGGCCTGCGCCCCGGTCGGCGCTCGCGTCGCGCCGCCCGCCTCCGCCGTCGCCGATCAGTCCGGCCTGACCGGCTATCTCGACGCCGCCCTGCAGGAACAGCTGGGCATGGCCACGCCGCTGCCGCCCGAGCCCGGCTCAACCAGCGAGGCCGCCGACCACGCCGCCAGCGCCGCGACCTTCGCAAGCTATTCGCCCGGCGCTCCGCGCTGGACCCTCGCCCAGTACCAGGCCGAGATTTCCCCGCCCCTGGCCCTGGCCCATTTCGACTGCCCGCTCGGCACGCGCCTATCGGAGGAGCCGCCCCCGGCCATGACGCGGCTGTTCACCCGGGCCCTTATGGACGTCTCGGCCGCCGCCCGCCCGGCCAAGGCCCGCATCTTCCGGGCCCGCCCCTTCGTCGGCAATCCCGATCTGGAAACCTGCATCCGCGTCGACGACAGCTACCGGACCAACTCTTCGGCCCCGTCCAGCCACGCCACCGCCGGCATCGTTTTCGGGCGCATCATGGCCGACATCGCGCCGGACCAGTCCGAGGCCCTGATGTTGCGCGGCCGCGCCATCGGCGAGAGCCGTCTGGTCTGCCGCCTGCACTACGCCGCCGATGTCGAGGCCGGCCAGGCGCTGGGCGAAGCCGTCTATCAGGCGATCGCCGCCTCACCCGACTATCAGGCCGACATCGCACTGGCCCGAACCGAACTGGCCGAGGCGCAGACGCTCGGCCGCACCAACCCGGCCTGCGCCGCCGAGCGGCTGGCGCTAAATCTCGACTAGCGCTTCGGGCCCAGCAGCGGACCATAGAGGTCCGTTCGTCGATCCCGGAAGAAGCCCCAGGCGGCCCGGTGGCGGTCCAGGAAGTCCAGGTCGAAGCTGTGCACGAGCACGCCCTCTTCGTTCCGGCCCAGGCTCTCGACCAGATCGCCTCGATGGTCGGCGATGAAGCTGTGGCCGTAGAAGGTCTGGCCCGCGGCCGTCACCTGTTCGTGCCCGATCCTGTTGGCGCCCACGACCGGCACGACGTTGGAGACCGCATGGCCCTGCATGGCTCGGCGCCATGGCGCGGCGGTATCCAGGCTGTCGTCATGCGGCTCTGTCCCGATCGCCGTCGGGTACATCAGCACTTCCGCGCCCTGCAGCATCATCGCCCGCGCCGTCTCCGGGTACCACTGGTCCCAGCAGATGCCGACGCCGACCCGCCCGAAGCGCGTGTCCCAGACCTTGAAGCCCGTATCGCCCGGCCGGAAATAGTATTTCTCCTGATACCCCGGCCCGTCCGGAATATGGCTCTTGCGATAGACACCCAGCGGTCGCCCGTCGGCGTCCAGCATCACCAGACTGTTGAAATAGTGCGGCCCCTCGCGCTCAAAGATCGACACGGGAATGGCCACCCCCAGCTCCGCCGCCACGGGTG
>JAEYWU010000136.1 GCA_023428785.1 Pseudomonadota bacterium | reverse complement strand
GTCCTGACCGCCGCCCCCTCCGGGGCGAGGGGCGATGAGGCGCTGGCCGGTGCGCCGGCGCCGATCGCCTGTCCCGCCTCCCTGGCCGAGGCCGTCCAGTGCTTGTCCCTTAGGGACGAGGCGGGCGCCTGGCTGGTCATCGCCATGCCCGAGGACTGGAACGGTCGCCTGATCGTCCACGCCCACGGCGGTCCGCGCACCGCGCCTCCGACCGACGGCGACTCCCTCGAAGACCTCGACCGGTTCTCGGTCATGGTGCGCGAAGGCTATGCCTGGGTTGGCACGACCTACCGGCGCGGCGGCTACGGCGTCCGTTCCGCCGCCGAGGATCTGGACCGCAGCCGCCAGATTTTCTGGAGCCTCTACGGCCGGCCGGATCGCACAATCCTTCACGGCCAGTCCTGGGGCGGCAATGTCGCGGCCAAGGCGGCTGAGCTCTACGTCCATGCCGAGGACGGGACGCTGGCCTATGACGGCGTGCTGCTGACCAACGGCGTGCTCAACGGCGGCACCCTGGCCTATCGCTTCCGGGCCGACCTGCGCGCCGTCTACCAGTTCTACTGCGGCAACCACCCCTCGCCGGACGAGCCGACCTATCCGGTCTGGCAGGGCCTCCCGGCGGACTCGACGCTCACCCGCGACGAACTGCGCGACCGGATCAACACCTGCACCGGCGTCGATCTCGCCCCCGCTGACCGCAGCGCCCAGCAGGCCTACAACCTGCGCCAGATCCTGGCCGTCACCGGCATTCAGGAAGCCCAGATCGTCTCCCACATGAACTGGGCGACCTTCCTGTTCCAGGACCTGGTCCAGGTCCGGCTCGAGGGCCGTAACCCGTTCGACAACACCGGGCGGCGCTACGCCGGTTCCGACGACGACGAGGCCCTGAACGCCGGTGTCGAACGCTTCGCATCCGATCCCCAGGCCGTAGCCATGCTGGCCAATGACGCCGACATGACCGGCGCGATTCATGTGCCGACGGTGACCGTCCACGCCCTGCACGACCCGACCGTCTTCCATGGGGCCGAGGCCGTCTATGCCCGCACGGTCGCCGCGGCCGGCCGCTCGGACCTGCTGGTTCAGGTCACGACCGACGAGGATCAGCACAGCCGGCTGGAGGACGCCTCCTATCTGACGGCCTTGTCGACCCTCGAAGCCTGGATCGACACCGGCGAACGGCCTGACCCCGACGGCTTTCAGGCCGATTGCGAAGCCATGGATCGCGGGCCCTGCCGCTTTATCCCCGCTCCCTGAGCGCGCCACTCAAGGACTGAGAGGGGATCAGGCGACGTTCGGCGCCGGTTTTTCCCCGGTGGGAAGATCCTGCCATAGGCTGGCTGGTCCGGTCTTTGACACTTCCGGCTGGCGGCTCGGCCACCTGGACGAGGTGGACGAGGTGGACGGTGTTTTTGGAGTTCGCCCTGACCTCAGGCCCGCACCGCGACCGGCGCCTCGGGCGCGGCTGCGACGACGGCTTCGGCGGTCTTGGGCAGGATGCGTGCGACCCGGGCGATGGTCTCGGACCACCGCTCCAGCAGGCGGGCGCCCAGCGGCGATGCGGTCCGGCGCACATGCTCCGAGATCAGGCTCCGCAGCCGGGCCTCGGCTTCGGTGTCCATGGGCGCCACCGCCGCGAGGTCCCCGTTCAACATCCGGGCGGCCTCATCGCCATCCATGACGAACAGTTCGCCGCCGCTCATGCCCGCCGCCAGGTTCCAACCCACCGGACCCAGGATCGCCACCGTGCCGCCGGTCATATACTCGCAGGCGTGGGCCCCGGCCCCCTCGACGACGGCCTCGGCGCCAGAGTTACGCACCGCGAACCGCTCGCCCGCGCCTCCGGCCACGAACAGCCGTCCGGACGTCGCGCCGTACAGCACGGTGTTGCCGACCAGTGCCTGATGCTCGCGCCACTCCGTCGACTTGACGATGATCTCGGCGCCCGACAGGCCCTTGCCGACATAGTCGTTGGCCTCGCCCGTCAGGTCGATCCGCAGACCGCGCATGGCGAAGGCGCCCAGGCTCTGCCCCGCCGTTCCGCTCAGCCGGATCACCAGCTTGCCGTCGCCCGGACCCTCGGGCCCCCAGCGCCGCACGATCGCCGACGACAGCCGCGTACCCACCGACCTGTCGGTGTTGCGCACCGTATAGGCTCGCTCGACACGGCGCCCCTGCTCGAAGAAAGGCGCGGCGTCCTTCAGGATGATCGCGTCCAGCCCCGCCTCCGGCTCCTGACGGCGCGTCTTGGCCGCATAGGGCAGGCCCCGGCCGTCCCCGACCCGCACCAGCAGCGGGTTCAGGTCCAGGTCGTCCAGATGCTCGGCCCCGCGACTGACCTGCCGCAACAGATCGGTGCGGCCGATGATCTCGTCCAGACTCCGCACGCCCAGCTCGGCCAGGATCTCGCGGGTCTCCTCAGCAATGAAGTTGAAGAGGTTGATGACCTTCTCGGGCGTCCCGATGAAACGGGCCCGCAAGCGTTCGTCCTGGGTGCAGACCCCTACCGGGCAGGTGTTAGAATGGCACTGGCGCACCATCAGGCAGCCCATGGCGATCAGCGAGGCCGTGCCGATGCCGAACTCCTCGGCCCCCAGCATGGCAGCGATGACGATGTCCCGGCCGGTGCGCAGGCCGCCGTCCGTCCGCAGAACCACCTGATCCCTCAGGCCATTCAGGCGCAGCATCTGGTGGGCCTCGGCCAAGCCGATCTCCCAGGGCAGGCCGGCGTGCTTGATCGAGGTCTGGGGCGAGGCGCCCGTGCCGCCGGAATGCCCGGCCACCAGGATGATGTCCGCTTTGGCCTTCGCCACGCCCGAGGCCACGGCCCCGATCCCCGTGGAGGATACCAGCTTGACCGCCACCCGCGCGTCCGGATTGACCTGCTTCAGGTCGTGGATCAGCTGCGCCAGGTCCTCGATCGAATAGATGTCATGGTGCGGCGGCGGCGAGATTAGGGTCGTGCCGGGCGTCGCATGCCGCATCCTCGCGATGAAGCCCGTGACCTTGAAGCCCGGCAGCTGGCCGCCTTCGCCCGGCATGGCCCCCAGGGCCACCTTGATCTCGATCTCGCGGCACTGATTCAGGTACTCGGCTGTGACGCCGAAACGTCCTGAGGCCACCTGCTTGACCGCCGAGTTGGCGTCATCGCCGTCCGGGCGAACGACATAGCGGTCCGGGTCCTCGCCGCCTTCGCCCGACACAGAGCGGGCGCCAATGCGGTTCATGGCGATGTTCAGCACGCCGTGCGCCTCGGGCGACAGGGCGCCCAGGCTCATGCCGGGCGTCAGCATGCGCCGCGTCACACCCGCCGCAGGCTCGACCTGGTTCAAGGGCAGGGCGGCGCCGGCCCGCGTCCAGTCCAGCAGCGATCGCAGGGTAAGTTCGCCCTGATCCTTGGCCGCCTTCGAATAGGCTCGCCAGCGCTGAGGATCATTCTCGGTCACCGCCGCCTGCAGCAGGTGAATGGTGCGCGTATCGTGGGCGTGGGATTCGCCGCCCGCCCGGATGCGGTAGCGCCCGCCCATGGCGGGGCGCGGACGTCCGGCCTCCCAGGCCTCGGCATGGCGCTGCAGCGCCGCCCGCTCCAGCCCGGCCAGACCGATGCCGGAAATCCGCGACACCGCGCCGGGGAACAGCTCTGCCGTCAACGACCGCGACAGACCGAGCACATCGAACTCGAGCCCGCCGCGGTACGACGAGATGACCGAGATCCCCTTCTTGGCCAGGATCTTCAGCAAGCCTGCCTCGATCGCTGCCTTGTAGTTCAGGCAGGCGTCGCGCAGGCCCAGACCCGAATACAGCCCTCGGTCCAGTCGGTCCTGGAACAGCCCCTGGGCCAGCCAGGCGTTCACCGCGGTCGCGCCCGCCCCGACCAGCACCGCGAACCCGTGCGGGTCCAACGCTTCGGACGAACGCACGATCAACGATACGAACGGCCGCAGGCCCTTCTCGGTCAGCTGCGCGTGAACCCCCCCGACCGCCAGCATCAGCGGCGCGGACACCCGGTTCGGCCCGGCGTGTTCGTCGGTCAGGACAATCAGGCCCGCCCCGTTACGCGCCGCCGTCTCGGCCTCCTGGCGGATCCGATCCAACGCTTCGCGCAAGCGAGCCCCTCCGGCCTCGCCTTCAGAAGGCACGGCGAAGGTGCAGTCGATGACCGTCACCGCGTCGCCCGCGACAACATCCAGCATGCGGTCGTACATGCCGGTCGTCAGCACCGGGCTGTCCAGCACGAAGACGTCGGCCTGGGTTTCGTCCTCGGCCAGGATGTTGCCGAGGTTCTTGAAGCGGGTCTTCAGGCTCATTGCCCCGGCTTCGCGCAGCGGGTCGATCGGCGGGTTGGTCACCTGGCTGAAGTTCTGTCGGAAGTAGTGCGAAATCGGCCTCGCCTCGTTCGACAACAGAGCAGGCGGCGTATCGTCGCCCATCGATCCGATGGCCTCCTTGCCGTCGCGGATCATGGGGTCGAGGATCAGGTCCAGATCCTCCATCGAGTGGCCCGCCGCGATCTGCCAGCGCGTCAGGGTCTCCCCCGTAGCCAGGCGAGGCTCGGGCCCCGGCCCGACCAGCGGCTCCAGATCGATCATCCGCTCAAGCCAGGCCGTATAGGGGTGCGCCTCGGCTAGCGTATCGGCCGCCTCGATCTCGTCGAACAGGCGTCCGGTCTTCAGGTCCGCCACGATCATGCGGCCCGGCCCGATGGCGAGACGGCGCGCGATGCGGTCCTCGGGCAGGCCGTTCAGCCCGGCCTCGGAACCTGCGATCATGAGCCCGTCGGTGGTTTCGATGGCCCGCAGGGGGCGCAGACCGTTCCGGTCCTTGCCGGCAACGACCCAACGGCCGTCGGTGGCGCAGACAGCGGCCGGGCCGTCCCACGGCTCCATCACCGCGTTGCAGTAGGCGTAGAAGGCGCGGTGATGCTCCGGCATGTCGACACGCGCCGCCGACCAGGCCTCGGGGATCAGCAGGGCTTTGGCCATCGGCGCAGGCCGTCCCGCGCGGACCAGCAGTTCAAACACGTTGTCCAGGGCCGACGAGTCCGAACACCCCGGCTGGACCACCGGCTTGACTACCTCGTCCTCGTCGCCGAAGGCCGCGGCCGTCATGCGGATCTCGTGGCTCCGCATCCAGTTCAGGTTGCCCTTCAGCGTGTTGATCTCGCCGTTGTGGGCCACCATGCGGAACGGCTGGGCCAGCCGCCATTCCGGGAAGGTGTTGGTCGAATAGCGCTGGTGGAAGATGGCTACGGCAGAATCGAATGTCGGGTCCGCCAGGTCGAGATAGAAGCGCGCCAGGTCCTCGCCCCGGATCATGCCCTTGTAGACCAGCGACCGGGTGGACAGCGAGCAGACGTAGAAGCCCGGCACGCCCGACGCCGTCGCCTCGATCCGGCGGCGAACCAGGAACAGGCTTCGGTCGATCGCCTCGTCATCCAGAGCGGCTGGCGGGGCCAGCATGATCTGCTCGAATTCGGGGCGGGTCTCGGCAGCCCGGTCTCCGATCACCGACAAATCAATCGGGGTCTGGCGCCAGCCATAGACGTGAAATCCGGCCTCGATCGCGGCGCGCTCGACAATCGCGCGGGCCCGGTCCTGAGCGCCCAGATCCAGCCTCGGCAGGAAGATCTGGCCGACCGCGATCGGGCGATCAGCCAGCAGGACCCGGCCCATCGCCTCGATCTGATTCCGGAAGAAGTCCTGCGGGACGTTCGTCAGAACGCCTGCGCCATCCCCGGTCTTGCCATCGGCGGCCACCGCGCCCCGGTGCGCCACGCCGCACAGTCCGCCCAGGGCCAGCTCCACGACCTCTCTGCGCGGTTGGCCATCCAGCGAGCAGATGACGCCGACGCCGCAGGCGTCGCTTTCCGAGCGCGGGTCATAGGCGCCCGCTTCGATCAGGCGCTCGCGGTCTTCGAGATACCGGCTGGTCCAGTTCATGCCGCGGCCTCCCGCGTGGCCGACAGCCACGCGTTAATCTCGCGCGCGGCGTCCTGTCCGTCGCGCACGGCCCAGACGACCAGCGAGGCCCCGCGCGCGATGTCGCCCGCTGCGAAGACGCCCGGCAGGTTGGTGGCCGTCGAGCCGCCGCGCGTACGCACGACGCCGTCGTCCCGGACTTCGAGCCCGGAGAAGCCTGACCACGACGGCACGGCCTCGGGGCGATAGCCGAGGGCGGCGATCACCAGATCCGCCGGAGCGTCGAACTCGGTGCCGGGCAGGGGCTCCACGCCGGTGCGGCCCGACCGGTCTGCGCGGAGCAGCCTCATCTGAACCGCCTGGACGCCGGTCTCGGTGCGCGCTTGCGGCGCGGCGAGCCAGCGGAACACCACGCCCTCTTCCTCGGCGTTGGCCACCTCGCGGGCAGAGCCCGGCATGTTGTCCCGGTCGCGCCGGTAAAGGCAGGTCACCGAACGCGCGCCTTGGCGCACGGCCGTGCGGACACAGTCCATCGCGGTGTCGCCGCCGCCGATCACGACAACATCGCGACCCTCCGCCTCACGGCTCTGTTCGATGTCGCCCAGATCGGCCCGGTTCTGGGCGATCAGGAAGTCAAGCGCCGGCCGGGTGCTCTCGGGCGTCCAGCCGAGGTCGACGGCCTGATAGGTCCCCGTCGCCAGCAGGACCGCGTGGTGCTGGGCACGCAGGTCCTCGAGGCCGATATCGCGGCCGACCTCCACGCCGAGACGGAACTGCACGCCACCGTCCGCCAGACGTCGAGTGCGACGCTCGACCACGGCCTTGTCCAGCTTGAAGCCGGGGATGCCATAAATCAGAAGACCGCCCGGGCGATCGTGGCGGTCATAGACGGTCACCTCGTGGCCCGCCTCACGGAGCCGGTCCGCTGCAGCCAGACCCGCGGGCCCCGAGCCGACAATGCCGACCGAGCGGCCGCTGGGGCGGCCCGGCCGTATGGGCTCGACCCAGCCTTCTGCCCAGGCGCGATCGCCCAACCAGGCCTCGACCGAGCCGATGGTGACGGATTCAAACCCAGCCTGCTCCAGGGTGCAGGCGCCCTCGCACAGGCGGTCCTGCGGGCAGATGCGGCCACAGATTTCCGGCATGGCGCTGGTGGAGGCGGCGATGTCCCAAGCCTCGCGGGCCCGGCCCTCGGACGCCAATCGCAGCCAGTCCGGGATGAAGTTTCCCAGTGGGCATGCCGCCTGGCAGAACGGCGCGCCACAATCGGCGCAGCGATCGGCCTGGGTGGAGGCGGCTTCGGGGCTGGGGACCGGGTAAATTTCGCGGGTGTCGGTGACTCGCTCAGGCGCGCCCCGCTTGATCGTCGTTCGCGATGTAGTCACGAACCGGTTAGACAACATCATCCCCTATGTCGCAGCGCATCACGTTAGGTGCAGTGCAGCATGGGTTGCAACAAAGAATTGCGACATCAGCCATGGGAGGCCGCCTTCGGGGCGGCGTGACGGGCGCGCAGCACATCCACGACGTCGTTCAGATCGAGCCCGCGTCCTGCCAGCAGGACGGAGAGATGGAACAACAGGTCGGCGGCCTCCGAGAGCACTTCCTCATCCGGTCCGGCCGCCGCTGCTAGGGCCGTTTCAAGACCTTCCTCTCCGACCTTCTGCGCCATTCGGCGCGGGTCGCCGGACAGCAGACGGGCGGTATAGCTCTCCGAGGGATCGGCCCGGCGACGCTCCTCGATGATCCGCTCAAGCGCCCCGAGAAATCCCAGACCCGGCGCGGCCTCGTCGCCGAAGCAACTGGCGGTGTTCTCATGGCAGGCCGGGCCGGCCGGCGTGGCCTCGATCAGGAGGGCGTCGCCGTCGCAGTCGGTCAGGACGCGCGTCACAGAAAGGGTGTTGCCCGAGGTCTCGCCCTTCAGCCACCGGCCGCCGCGACTGCGCGAATGAAAGGTCGCCAGCCCATCTGAGAGGGTCTCGAGCACCGCGGCCTGGTCCACCCAGGCCAGCATGAGAACCTGAAGCGTGGCTGCATCCTGAACCACCGCCGGCAGCAGGCCGCCCACGCCCTTGTCCCAGGCCAGGCCCGGCACGTCGTCCAGGGTCAGAGGCGAACGGGAACGCGCCATTCACGCAGCCTTTCCTTGAGTTCGGGGATCGCCAGCGATCCGTCGTGGAATATGCGGGCTGCAAGCGCGCCGGATACATCCGCCGTGTCGAAGACATCGCGGAAATCCTCCGCCTTGCCGGCGCCGCCCGAGGCCACCAGCGGTATGGTAAGCGTCTCGCGAGCGGCCGCGAGTTGGTCGAGATCATAGCCCTGCCGATCGCCATCGCGATCCATGCAGTTCAGGACGACTTCGCCTGCGCCCCGGTCCTGAACCTCGGCCAGCCAGTCGAGAGTGGATCGCCCCGGGTCCTTCTGCCGGTCAGGATCGCCGGTGTACTGGCGGACCCGCCAGCCTTCATCCTGCGACAGGCTGTCGACGCCGACGACCACGCACTGCGAGCCCGCCTCGGCGACGATCTCGTTGATCAGGTCCGGTCGTTCCAGTGCGGGCGAGTTGATCGAGATCTTGTCTGCGCCCGCGGCCAGACAGGCGATCGCCTGGCTGACGGTCCTGACCCCGCCGGCGATGCAGAAGGGCACGTCTAGTTCTCGCGCAACGGACTCGATCAGATCGAGGTTCGGCCCCCGCCCCTGAGGACTTGCGGTGATGTCGTAGAAGACGAGTTCGTCCGCGCCGTCGGCGGCATAGGCGCGACCCATCTCGACGGGATCGCCTACATCCCAGTGGCCCTGGAAGCGCACGCCCTTGACCACGCGCCCGTCGCGCACGTCTAGGCAGGGGATGATGCGTCTAGCCAGCATCGATCGCCTCGCGCAGGCCGAAGCGGCCTTCATAGAGCGCCTTGCCGACGATGGCGGCCTGGGCGCCGGAGGCCGAAAGGCCCGTTAGATCGTCAAGCGAGGAAACACCGCCCGACGCCTGGAAGGACAGGGCCGGGTAGGCCGACACGATTTCGGCGATCATCTCGGTGTTCGGACCGGCGAGAGCGCCGTCGCGGGAAACATCGGTGACCAGAACCTGCTGGGCGCCGTCGCGGGCCGCGCGGGTCAGGGCCTCGGCCAACAGCACGCCGGAAGAGGCCGTCCAGCCGTGGATGACCACCACCGGTCCGTCAGGACCCAGCCGCACGTCGAGCGCCAATACGAGCCGTTCGGGGCCGAAACGCTTGATCCAGCTGGCCACCTCGGCGGGATCGCGAACGGCGACACTGCCGACGACCACCCGGTCGACACCGGCGTCCAGTAGAGCCTGGACGTGGTCGGCCGTGCGAACCCCGCCCCCGGCCTGGACGCGCGCCTTGGAGGCGCTGGCCAGCGAACCGATCAAATCGTGCTGGCAGGGCTCACCCGCCCGCGCGCCGTCCAGATCGACGACATGGATCCATTCGGCGCCGGCATCGGCGAAGGCGAAGACCTGCTCCTCAGGTGTCACCGAATAGCGGGTCACGCTGTCGAAGCGCCCCTCGAACAGCCGTACGCACTGGCCCTGACGCAGGTCGATGGCGGGTATGATCAGCATGGGATGGCCAGGAAGTTCGACAGGATTTTCGCGCCGACCGAGCCGGACCGCTCCGGGTGGAACTGGCAGCCCATGATCCTGTCTCGTGCGACCACAGCGCTCCATGATCCGGCGTAGTCGACAGAGGCGACCGTGTCGGCGCTGACCGGCGCGGCATAGCTGTGCACGAAATAGGCGTAGGCGCCGTCCTCCACGTCCGCGAGCAGGGCGGACGCTCGGGTCTGCTGCAGCGCGTTCCAGCCCATGTGCGGGATCGGCTGATTGTCGTTGGACGGCATGCGGACGATCTGGCCGCTCAACAGGCCGAGTCCTTCGGCATCGCCTTCGTCGGACCCCTCGTACAGCAGCTGCATCCCCAGGCAGATGCCGAGCACCGGACCCCCGAAGGCCTGGATAGGCTTGCGCAGACCGAGCTGGTCCAGCCGTCGCGCCGCGTGACCGGCCGAACCCACACCCGGAAACACTAGGCGTCGGGCGGCCAGAATCGTTTCGGGGTCGGACGTCAGCTTTGCCTGCGCGCCCAACCGTTCCAGCGCCCAGACGACCGAGGCCGTATTGCCGATGCCGATGTCGATGACCGCGACGCTCACAGGACACCCTTCGTGGACGGAACCTCGGAGCCTTCCAGACTGATTGCGTCTCGCAGGGCGCGCCCGAAAGCCTTGAAGCAGGCTTCGGTTTTGTGGTGGTCGTCCTCTCCGGTGGCGCGCACATGGATCGTGGCGCCCATGCTGTCGGCCAAAGACCGGAACACGTGCGCGGTCAGGGCGGTCGGATAGTCGCCGATCCTTTCGACCTCGAAGCTGGCGTCAAAGCGGCTGAAAGGCCGCCCCGAGAGGTCCAGGCTCACGCTGGCCTCGGCGTCGTCCATCGGCAGGACGAAGCCGAAACGCCGGATGCCCTTGCGCGCCCCCAAAGCCTTTTTCAGGGCTGCACCCAATGCCAGGGCGCAGTCTTCGACTGTGTGGTGCGGATCGGTGTGCAGGTCCCCCGCGCAGGTCAACGAAAGGGCGAAGCCGCCGTGGGCCGCGATCTGGTCGACCATATGGTCGAAGAAGCCGACCCCGGTAGAGATCTGGCGGGCCCCCGCCCGGTCCAGATCCAGACTGACGGCGATGTCGGTCTCGTTTGTGCGCCGCGCGACCACCGCATGGCGGGTGGTTCGTTCCCCCGGGCTGGCGACCTCGAAAGCCTGAAGGGCGATGTCGTTCTCGGCCGCCGTGCCGATGGTCAGACGCAGCACGCCCGGCGCGATCGAGGGCCGAAAGCGCGCCCGCACGCCGAAGGATGCGAGCCGCCGCCCGATCGCTTCGGCGTCCTTAGCGACGAGGAACAGGAAGTTGCCGCCGCCTGACCGGACATCGCTCAGCCAGGGCGAGGCCGCGAGTGCTGCGGCAACACGATCCCGTTCGGCCTTCAGTGTTTCGATCCGCTGCAACGTCACCGGGCGCTTCACCGGCGACAACGCCAGCATCGCCGCCGCGATTGCAGGACCGGGCAAGGGATAGGGTGGCAGGGCGCGACCGGTCATGGCCATGACCTCTGGGTTCCCGATCAGGGCACCAAGTCGGATGCTCGCCAGACCCCAGGCTTTGGACAGGGTCCTGAGGATGACGAGGTTTTCGAGGGCGCCGATCAAAGGCGTGATGTCATCGGCGTCCTGGAACTCGGCATAGGCTGCATCAACCAGCACCAGACAGTCCGGGAGGGCCACGCAGAGCCTGCGGATGTCCTCGCCTGGTGTTACGTCGCCTGTTGGATTGTTGGGCGTACAAACGACCACGATCCGCACAGACCCGTCGGCCCGGGCCGCTTCGATGACGCCATCGACATCCACCGCGTAGGCGGACGTTCTCTGAACCTCCAAAACCCTTGCGCCCTGCAAACGGGCGAAGTGGGCATAGGCGGAGAAAGTCGGGGGACAGACCAGGACGGCGTCGATCTGGGGGCGGCAAAAGGCGCGGATCAGGATGTCTATGGCATCGTCGCCGCCGCGCGTGAGCAGGACGGTGTTCTCGGTCACACCGTACAGGGCAGCCAGCGTGCTGCGCAGGTCCTGCGGCTGGGGCTCCGGATAGCGATTGAGGTCTGCCGCCAGGGGGCCGTCGATCAACGGCGCGTAGGGGCTCTCGTTCGCGTCCAGCCGGATCGCCGCCTGGCCGAAGGCGCCGTTGTCGCGAGGCGCGAGGTCAAACGGCTTCAGGGCGGCGACTTCCGGTCGGGCCAGTCGTTCAGCGAGCTCGGTCATGCGCCAAAGACCTCCACCCGGGCTTCCGCAGCGCGCGCGTGGGCTTCCAGCCCCTCCAGCCGGGCCAGCCGGGCCGCCGCGGTGCAGGCGGCGGCCATGCCCTCCGGCCGGACGGTCTGGACCGAGAGGCTTTTCATGAATGCGCCGGTCGTGACCCCAGAGAAGGCGCGGGCCGCGCCGTTCGTCGGAAGGACGTGGCTGGGGCCGGACAGGTAATCGCCCAGTGTCTCGGCGGCACGGGCGCCTTCGAAAATCGCGCCGGCATGGCGGATCTGTGCGGTCACCGCGGCGGGCTCGGCCGTCTGGATCGACAGATGCTCGGGGCAATAGAGGTTCGAGACCTCGGCGGCCTGTTCCAGATCGCGGCAGATCACGACGGCGGCGCTGGCGAGGGAGCGCCGCGCGACCTCGGCGCGTGGCAGGTTCGAAAGCTGGCTTTCGACCTCGGCCGTCACGGCCTCAGCGAGCGCCGGGCTGGGGGTGACCAGAATAACCTGGGCATCCGCATCGTGCTCGGCCTGGGCCAGCAGGTCGGCCGCCACCACGCGCGGAGACGCAGTGTCGTCAGCGATAACCAGAAGCTCGCTCGGTCCGGCCGGCAGATCGACAGCGGGCCCGCCCGGCAGTTCGGTCACCTGTCGCTTGGCTTCCGCGACCCAGGCGTTGCCGGGCCCGAAGATCTTGTCCACCCGGGGCAGGCCGGCGCCCAGCGCCAGGGCCGCGATCGCCTGGGCCCCGCCGACCAGCCACAGGCGGTCCAGGCTACAGGCCTCCGCCGCCAGCATCATCATCGGGTGCGGACCCTCGCTGGACGGGGGCGTCACGACGACGAGATCGCGTACACCGGCGACCCGCGCCGGGATGGCCAGCATCAGCAGCGTCGAGAACAACGGAGCCGTGCCGCCCGGAACATACAGGCCTACCGAGTCGAGTGGTCTCCAGACCCGACGGTTGATCAGGCCTGTCGAGGTCTCGATGGCTTGGCTGTCGGCCGGTCGGTCCGCCTCGTGGAAGCGTCGTATATTGGCAACGGCCATCGCGAGAGCCTTCCGGTCCTCGACCGTGGTCCGCGCCCGCGCCTCTTCCAAGGCCTCAGCTGTCAGGCGCAGTTCGGTCAGCGGAGCGCCGTCCAGCCGTTGCGACCAATCATTGGTGGCCTCCTCGCTACGCGCTGCGATGTCCGCAATGATCGCGGCGACGCCTCGCGTGACGTCAGCGGCGGTCGCCGCTGCGGGGCGCGTGATGACGCGCAGGCGGTCGGTCTCGTCAGCCGTGTTCCAGTAGATGGTTCGCATGGCGCTACAGCATCATCTTTTCGATCGGCAGGACGAGGATGGCCGAGGCGCCGGCGGCCTTCAGGCCTTCCAGCGTTTCCCAGAACACGTTCTCCTGACAGACCGCGTGGACCGCCACGGCCTCTTCGTTTCCGGCCAGCGGCGTGATGGTCGGGGCGCCCGCGCCGGGCAGCAGGCGCGTGATCTGGTCGAGCGCCGAACGCGGGGCGTTCATCATGATGTACTTGGTGTCCTGCGACGCCACGACGCCACGCAGACGATCCGCCAGCAGTTCGGCGATGTGGGCGTTCTCGCCGGTCAGGGGCTTCGGCGCCCGCACCAGCACCGCCTCGCTCTCCAGCACCGTGGCCACGGCCGTCAGGCCATTGGCTTCCAGCGTGGCGCCGGTCGACACCAGATCGCAGATGGCGCTCGCGACACCGAGCCGCGGCGCGACCTCCACGGCTCCGTGCAATTCGACGATCTCGGCAGCCACACCCTGAGAGGTGAGCCACTTGTCCAGAAGGCGAGGGTAGGAGGTGGCGATCCGGCGGCCAGATAATGAGGCGGGTCCCGTCCAGCCGGCCTCGACCGGCACGGCGATCTTCAGCGCGCAACGGCCAAATCCCAGCTGCATGATGACCTCGGGCCGGCGGGCTTCGTCGAGGCTGGCCTTCTCGTCCAGCACGTTCAGGCCGATGACGCCGATCTCGCAGACGCCGTCAGCCACAAAGGTTGCGATATCGTCGTCTCGCACCCTGAGGATGTCGATCGGCTGGTTCTCGACGCGATAGACCAGATCATTGGCGCCGCGCATGACGCGCAGGCCGGCGCTGCGCAGCAGTTCCAGGCTGCGTTCCGCCAGGCGGCCGCTCTTCTGTATCGCAATCTTGAGGCGGGGAGGCTCGGATTGCATCAGACGGCGCCGGTCATGCGGTCCAGCGCGCGCCTGTATCCCCGATAGGGCATTTCCCTCAGGAAGCGGGCCACGCGCGTGACGGTCGTGGTGCTGGCGCCCGCTGTCTCGGCGATCTGGCGATAGGACAGTTCACCCTCGTCCAGCAGGCGGGCCACCTCGAGACGCTCGGCGAAGGCGCGCACCTCCGCAGGGGTGCACAGGTCGCTGAGAAAGTCCTGGACCTCCTCCTGTGTCTTGAGGGTCAGAAAGGCGGCGAACAGCCGCGCTTCCGACGATGTCGGTTCGATGCTCATGTGTGTCGCTGTATTACTACGATGATACAGCCGTCAAGGGTTACTCTCGTGAATTTTATGATGTGCGGTCAGAACGTTGGCCGCGCCTTGAGCGTTCTGAGCCCGATGGGCGTGAATTCGGGAAGGATCATCCTGGGCTTGGGCAGGTGCCGAAACCAAAGTATGACAGCGCTGTCAGGCGAGAGGTGATATGAGCGATCTGGTTCTTTTCGGCGGTGGCGGCGATCTGTCGCTGCGCATGCTTCTGCCGTCGCTCTTCTGGTTGCAGAGCGAAGGCAGGCTACCCGCGAACCTGCGTGTCTGGGCGATCTCTCGCAGCGAGGAAGATCGCACGGTCTTCCTCGACAAGATCCGCAAGTCGATTGGCCCCGCGGCGGAGGAGGGCGACGCTTTCGAACAGCTTGCAAATCGCCTGACCTATCTCGCGATTGACGCAACCTCCGCCGAAGGCCTCGCGCCGCTGGCTGAGGCGCTGGGCCCGAACGCGGACCCCGTCTATTTCCTGGCGGTTTCTCCAACCATCTACGCCCGCATAGCCGAAGCTCTGAAGGGCGCCGGCCTGGCCCGCATTGGCAGCCGCATCGTGCTGGAAAAGCCGGTCGGGCGTGACCTTGAGAGCTTCCGCGAGATCGATGACGCCGTGGGCCTCGCGTTCGATGAGCGGCAGGTTTTCCGGATTGACCACTATCTCGGCAAGGAGACGGTCCAGAACCTCATCGCGCTCCGGTTCGGAAACACCATGTTCGAGCCGCTGTGGAACAACCTGACGATCGACCACGTCCAGATCACGGTTGGAGAGACGGTCGGGGTCGGGGATCGGTGGCCGTACTACGACGAGTATGGCGCGCTGCGCGACATGCTGCAGAACCATATGCTGCAGCTCCTTTGTCTGGTTGCGATGGAGCCGCCGAGCGATCTCGACCCGGACTCGGTGCGCAATGAGAAGGTGAAGGTGCTGCGCTCACTGCGCCCGGTTACACCAGAAGAGGTCGAGCGGGTGACGGTGCGCGGCCAGTATGTCGCGGGTATCAGCGACGGCCAGATCGCGAAGGGCTACCTCCAGGAGCGCGGCGCCGAGTCCGACACCGAGACCTTCGTCGCCATCCGGGCGGATATCGACAACTGGCGCTGGGCCGGCGTGCCGTTCTTCATGCGGACGGGCAAACGGCTGGCCGAGAAGCGGACTGAGATCGTCATCCAGTTCAAGCCAGTGCCGCACTCGATTTTCGACGACGGACGGGGCGAGCTTCAGGCCAACCGGTTGGTGATTGAACTCCAGCCTGAGGAGGACATCTCCCTGACGGTGATGAACAAGCGTCCGGGTCTTGACCAGCGGATGCAGCTTCAACCGATCCGCATGTCGCTGTCATGGGGGCAGGGCGATCAGCAGGCGCGGCCGCCGCGTAGGCGCATCGCCTATGAGCGGCTGCTGCTCGACGCCCTGAATGGGGACTCGACCCTGTTCGTGCGCCGCGACGAGGCGGAACAGGCGTGGAAATGGGTCGACGAAGTATCCGAGGCCTGGGCGGGTGCACGATTCAAGCCCCGAACCTACATCGCCGGCAGTTGGGGTCCGTCCGAAGCCGATATGCTTTTGGCGCGCAGCGGCCGCCGCTGGAATATCGGACATGACTGAGGTCAGTGTCCTGCCGAGCCGTGAGGCCTGGGCGGCCGCCGGGGCCGAGATGCTGGCCGAGGCGCTGCGTGCAGGTGTCGAAGAAAACGGCCAGGCCGCCTTGGCAGGCTCTGGCGGCTCAACGCCGTCGCCGATCTATCAGCGCCTGTCACGGGCGGCGCTGGACTGGTCGCGCGTGACCGCGACCCTCGTCGACGAGCGCTGGGTGGCTGAGGAAAATCCGGCGTCGAACGCCGGACTGTTGCGCCGTACCCTGCTGCAGGGGCCCGCCAGCGAGGCCGCGTTCGTATCCCTGGCCCAGCCCGCGCCGACCGTCGACCGGTCGGCGCTTATGGCAGCTCGGATGCTGGACCAGGAGGTTGGGCGTCTCGACGCCGTCCTTCTGGGCATGGGGGAGGATGGCCATATCTGTTCCATGTTCCCCGAAAGCCCGACTCTGAAGGCCCTGCTGGACCCTGCAGCGAAGAGGACGGTTCTGGGCGTGCCTGCGGGCCGTGACGGCATGGCCCCGCCGCAGGAGCGGCTCTCGATGAACCTGACCTGGCTGAAGGATGCGCGGCGTGTGGTGCTGGCACTCACCGGGCCTACCAAGCGAGCGGTGTTCGAGCGCGAGGCGGCCGGCGATCCGGCGGTCCAGCCGGTAGCGGCCTTGGTCGCTTCGGGCGCGGCCCTTGATGTAATCTGGACGGAGGCGGCTCAATGACCTCGCTCAATCCTGTTGTGGCGCGCGTGACGGACCGGATCCGCGAGCGGAGCGCCGGGGCACGCACCGACTATCTGAAGCGCATGGATGCAGCGGCTGGAAGCGAGCCCGGCCGCGCCAAGCTCAGTTGCGCTAACTGGGCCCACGCCTTCGCGGGCAGCCCGGTGCAGGACAAGCTGAAGGCCATGTCCGGCCGCGATCCGAACGTCGGGGTCGTGACCGCCTACAACGACATGCTGTCGGCGCATCAGCCGTTCGAGCGCTTTCCCGAGATCATCCGCAAGGCGGTGCGTGAGGCCGGGGCGACGGCCCAGGTCGCGGGCGGCACGCCGGCCATGTGCGATGGTGTGACCCAGGGCCGGCCGGGCATGGAACTGAGCCTATTCAGCCGCGACCTGATCGCCATGTCGACGGGCATCGCCCTGACGCACGACGCCTTCGATGCGGCGATGATGCTTGGCGTGTGCGACAAGATTGTGCCCGGCTTGTTCATGGGCGCCCTGGCGTTCGGGCATTTGCCGGTGGTGTTCGCCCCGGCAGGGCCGATGCCGTCCGGCGTGCCAAACGCCGAGAAGGCCCGGGTGCGGGCGCTCTACGCCCAGGGGCTGGTCGATCGGCAGACGCTGCTGGAGAGTGAGGTGGCGTCCTACCACTCGCCGGGCACCTGCACCTTCTACGGCACCGCCAACTCCAATCAGATGATGATGGAGATCGCCGGGCTGCACATGCCGTCCACGGCCTTCGTCCATCCGGAAAGCGGCCTGCGCGACGCCCTGACGGCGGCGGCGGCCAAGCAGGCTGTGCTGCTGGCACGGGAGGGCCGAGGCGTGATGTCGCGGGTCGTCGACGAGCGGACGATCGTCAACATGATCACGGCCCTCCTGGCTACGGGGGGCTCGACCAACCACGCCATCCATCTGGTGGCCATGGCCCGGTCGGCGGGCGTGTTGATCGACTGGACCGACATGGACGAGCTGTCGTCGGTCACGCCGCTGCTGGCCCGGGTCTATCCGAACGGTTCGGCGGATGTGAACGCCTTCCAGGCGGCGGGCGGTCCGGCCTTCGTGACGCGTGAACTGGTCGCCAGCGGCAATCTGCATGCTGACGTCGAGACGGTCATGGGGCAGGGGCTGGAGTCCTATTTCCAGGAACCGAGCCTGATCGATGGCGAACTGGTCTGGCGCGATGGCGTCGCTGAGAGCCTCGACACGGAAATCCTGCGGCCTGCCAGTGATCCCTTCCAGAAGGACGGCGGTCTCAGGCTTGTGCAAGGCGATCTCGGGCGGGCGGTGATCAAGGTCTCGGCGGTGAAGCCGGAGAACCGGATCGTCGAGGCGCCGGCCGCGGTCTTTGAAAGCCAGGAAGCGGCGCTCGAGGCCTTCAGAGCGGGTGAGCTGAACCGCGACGTGGTCGTGGTGTTGCGCTTCCAGGGGCCGCGCGCGAACGGGATGCCGGAACTGCACAGTCTGTCGCCGGCGCTGAGCGTGCTTCAGGACAAGGGCTTCAAGGTCGCCTTTGTCACCGACGGGCGGATGTCGGGAGCCTCGGGCAAGACCCCGGCGGCGATCCACGTGTCACCCGAGGCGCTGGCGGGAGGGCCGCTCGCTCATGTGAACGACGGCGACATAGTCCGCCTGGATTCTGAGGCCGGCGTTCTGACAACCGTTGGCGCGGGCGAGATCGCAGCGCGACCTGCGGTCCAGCGCAGCCAGGCGCACACCGAAGGTTCATCCTGGGGATACGGGCGCGAATTGTTCGCCGCCTTCAGGCAATCTGTCTCGACGGCGGAGGAGGGCGCTTCGGTCTGTTTCGGGCCGGTCGCCGGCCATGCGGGGGCAAGCGATCGGACTCAGGCGGACGGCCCGCTCAATCCCAACATCGTGGACCGCGCCGTTGACGCTTGAAGCGATGAGGATCCACCCATGACCATGGAGGACGGCACACTCGCCCTCGTCGGAGATGTCGGCGGGACAAACGCCCGGTTCGCCCTGGCGCGCTGGCAGGGCGGACGGTTCGCGCTGGAGCAGCAGGAGAGCTTTCCGGCCGAGACCTATCCGACCTTTCTGGGCGCCGTGCGCGACTACATCACCTCGCGCGACGAGCGGCCTGACTATGCGGTGCTCGCCGTCGCTGGCCCGGTCACTCGCGGGAACATCGACCTGACCAACTCCCCATGGCGGGTGTCGGAGGCCGAACTGGAAGGGTTGGGCCTGAAGGTAGCGCGGCTGATCAATGACTTCGAGGCCCTGGCCTGGGGCGCGCCGGTGGTGCCGCTGGCGGACCTGGCGTCGCTCGGCGGGCCGGCGGGAGGCGATCCGTCGGCGGCGATCGCCGTTCTTGGGCCGGGTACGGGGTTCGGCGTATCGGCCCTGATCCGCAATGGTCGCGGCGGTGAATTGGCCATGCCGGGCGAGGGCGGCCATGTCTGCTTTGCGCCGGAAGACGCGGTCGAGGACGAGATCCTGCGCATTCTCCGGCGTCGCTATGGCCGCGTGTCGATCGAACGGCTGATCTGCGGTCCCGGCCTCCTGAACCTGCATCAGGCCCTGGCCGAAATCGACGGTCACGACGCCCAAGTCGATGACCCCGCCGAGATCACCCGGCAGGCGCTCGAGGACTGGAACAGTCCATGCGGTGCGACGCTGGCCCGGTTCTGCGGCATGCTGGGTAGCGTAGCCGGCGACGTGGCCCTGACGACGGGCGCGCGAGGCGGTGTCTACATCGCAGGCGGCATCGCGCCGCGCATTCTCGACTTCCTCAAGGCCAGTCCTTTCCGCGAGCGCTTCGAGCGCAAGGGACGATTTGCGGACTACATGAGGGCCATCCCGACCCACGTCATTCTGCACAAGCACGCGGCCCTTCTGGGCGCGGCCCATGCTCTCGAAAGGATCAAGCCGTGATCGAACTCATGCAGCGCGCGGTCGTCATTCCCGTGCTGACGATCGAACGCGTGAAGGACGCTGTACCATTGGCGCGAGCGCTGACGGCGGGTGGGCTGAACGTGCTGGAAGTCACGCTGCGTACGCCCGTTGCGCTCGAAGCCATCGCAGCCATAGCGGCGGAGGCGCCAGAGGCGATTGTCGGGTCGGGCACCTGCCTGACGCCCTCGGACGTCGAGCGTTCGGCGAATGCAGGGGCCCAGTTCGCGGTGAGCCCCGGCCTGACTCCTGACTTGCTGGCGGCGGACGCTATTCCGCTCCTGCCTGGCGTGGCCACAGCTTCGGAGCTGATGGCGGGGCTGCAAGCAGGCCTGTCGGCGTTCAAGTTCTTCCCTGCGGTGCAGGCCGGCGGCGTGGCCATGCTGAAGGCATGGGCCGGGCCGTTCGCCGATGTGAAGTTCTGCCCGACCGGCGGCATCGACGCGGCCAGCGCGCCAGCTTTCCTCGCTCTTCCAAACGTAGCCTGCGTCGGCGGCGGCTGGGTCGCGCCCAAGGCCCTGGTCGACGCTTCGGACTGGGACGCGATCATTGATCTCGCCGCCGAGGCCCGGGGCCTGCGATGAACACGCTCGCCGCAACCCGTCTAGCGGCTTGCGTCTCGTGATTTCCGCCACGATCACCGATGTCGCGCGTCACGCAGGCGTGTCGATCAAGACGGTCTCGCGGGTGCTCAATCGCGAGCCCAATGTCCGTCTGGAAACACGCGAGCGGGTCGAGGCGGCTGTGGCGGCGCTGGACTACAGACCCAGTCAGTCAGCCCGAAGCCTGGCGGGCGCGCGGTCCTACCTCATCGGATTGCTCTTCGATAATCCTAGCGCGGCCTATCTGTCAGACGTGCAGTTCGGCGCGGTCGACCGCTGCCGGGCCAGCGGGCGTCATCTGGTTATCGAGCCCGTAGACAGCACAGCGTCAGATCTCCCGGCACTGATCCGGCAAAGCTGCCTGGGCCTGCGGCCTGACGGCATGATCGTTACGCCGCCGATTTGTGACGATGTGCGAGTGCTGGATTGCCTGGAAGGCCTGGCCATTCCCTATGTCCGTCTGGGTCCGCGCGCGCTGGAGGCGCGGGGCCCGCAGATCGTCCTCGATGACCGTGCCGCTTCGGCCGCGATGACGCGACACCTGATCGCGCAGGGCCACCGGGACATTGGCTTCATTCTAGGGCACCCCGATCACGGCGCGAGCGAGCGCCGCCGCAGGGGCTTCGTCGATGCCATGGCTGAGGCCGGGCTGTCGGTGCCCGAGCACCGGGTCGCCCGTGGGCTATTCTCCTTCGACTCCGGTATGCGCGCCGCGGAGATATTGCTTCAAACGGATCGACCAACCGCGATCTTTGCGTCCAATGACGACATGGCGCTGGGCGTCATGGCAGCCGCCCAGCGGGCAGGCCTGCGTACGCCGCAGGACCTTTCAGTCGCGGGCTTCGACGACACCCAGGCGGCACGGGCGGCCTGGCCGCCCCTGACCACCGTGTCCCAGCCGATCACCCTTATGTCGGCCGCCGCGGCCGACATGCTGATCGCCGGCGACGCGACGGGGCCGTTTGTGGACGGCCCCCCGGTTCGCACTTTCGATTTCTCTATTCAGACCCGCGGCTCGGTCGCCCCGCCCGCCGGTTAGCCCGCGTGCGCGGTCGCGCTGGCGACTTCGCGCTCGGCTTGGGTGAAGCCGTAGTCGGGCACGATCGCGCCGGTCTGGTCGCTGATACGGTCCCAGTTGGCGACGGCGCGCTCGCCGGCCTCCGGGCCCGAGCCAATGTAGACGCCCTCGGTCAGATTGACGTAGGCGCGCGCCACATGGCCGGCGCCGGCGCAGACGATGGCGCGGGTCGGGGCGTCCTCGCCGACCACCGCCAGCAGGGCGGGGCTGACCAGCGACGGGTCCAGGTTGGACAGCTGATCGCCACTGAGGACGCCTTCGGTCATCTGGGTGGCGGCCGTGGGGGCCAGACAGTTCACGCGGACGCCGTACTTCTCGCCCTCAATGGCGAGGGTCTGCATCAGGCCCACCAGCGCCATCTTGGCGGCGCCGTAGTTGGCCTGGCCGAAGTTGCCGTACAGACCCGATGACGAGGTCGTCATCACGATCCGGCCGTACTGCTGCTGGCGCATGACGTCCCAGACCGCCTTGCAGCAGATGGCGGCGCCCATTAGGTGGACATCGACCACCAGCCGGAAGTCGGACATCTCCATCTTGGCGAAGCTTTTGTCGCGCAAGATGCCGGCGTTGTTGATCAGGATGTCGATGCGGCCCCAGGTCGAGAGGGTCTTTTCGACCATGGCGGCAACGGCGGCTTCGTCGGTTACCGAGCCCGCCACGGCGATGGCCTCGCCGCCCGCGTCGCGGATTTCGGCGGCGACCGCATCGGCGGCGTCCTGGCTCAGGTCGTTGATCACGACCTTGGCGCCCTGCCGGGCCAGATAAAGAGCGTGCTGACGGCCGAGGCCTCCGCCGGAGCCGGTCACGATCGCAATGCGTCCATCAAGCGTCATCATTTGCGCCTTCTTGTCAGTTGGGGAGGAGGAGAGGTGAGCGCCTAGCCGCGCTCGGCCGCCCGCTGCTTGCAGGTGGCCAGAAAGCCTGCGGCCATGAAGGACGCCATGCGCGTTTTCACCGCCTCGAAGTCGTCGGAATCGCAGAGCCCGCCCGACAGCCGGTTGATCCGGCCCGTCCGCGCCAGCGTCAGCATCAGGGCGCCGGTCACGAAGTGATAGCCCCAGAAGATATCTTCCTCCGGACAGTCCGGCAGGGCTTTCTTGAGAAGGCCGATAAGGCGGAGGACCACAGGATCGAAAAGCAGGTCGAATAATTCGGCCCCATAGGGCGTGTTCGAAACCTGAGCGCCCAGAGCCCCGTAGTGCTTCCAGTTCTCGCCGCCCTGGCCATAGAGATCCAGGTCGGTGTCGAGAAAGGCCCGCAGCGCGCCTTCCACCGTGGGCTTGCCCCCGGTCTCAGCGTCGTAGCGGTCGAGCGCCTCCATCCGGAGCCGGTTGGTGACCTCAGCTCTCCGGCCGATCACGGCCTCAAAGAGCTTCTGCTTGTCGGTGAAATAGTAATTCAGCAGCGTGTGGTGGACCCCGACCCGCTGGGCCACGTCCTTGAGGGTGACGCCGTAGAAGCCGTGGATGGAGAACAGATATTCCGCTGCGTCGAGGATCTGCTCCATCTTGTCGGCGCGCTGCTCGACCTTGGTACGACGACGGCGCGGCTTGGCAAGCTCGGCGGCTTCACCGCGAGCCTTGGGCTCCTCATTCGCAAGACGCTGCTTAACTGCCGGCATGGTCCAATCTCAAACGCATCTTGTCGATCTTGCCCGTCGAGGCCAAGGGCATCTGGTTCAGACGGACGACCGCATCGGGAATCCACCAGGTCGCCACCCGCCCGTGGAGCGGCGCGAGCAGCGCCTCGTCTGAAATATCCCCGGATTCGCGGGTCTGGACGATCAGCATCGGCCGTTCGCCCCATTTCGGGTCCGGCCGGCCGATCACCGCCGAGAGCGACACCTCGGGATGTTCGTTGATGACGGCCTCGATCTCGGCGGGATTGATCCATTCACCGCCGGACTTGATTAGGTCCTTGGCGCGGCCGGTGATGACCAGGGCGCCGTCCGGCTCGATCCGGGCCAGGTCGCCGGTGTTGAACCAGCCGCCGTCGGTCGTCGCGCTCTCGTCGTGGCCGAAATAGCGCTCCAGCACGGCGGGCCCGCGCACGTGCAGATGGCCCTCGACGCCACGTTGCTGGTCCAGCGGCCGGCCCTCGGCATCCGCCAGCATCAGGTCCACGCCCACGGCGGGGCGGCCCGAGTTCTGGGCGGAGCGCTCCGGGTCGGCCGGCGGCGCGCAGGTGCCCAGAGGAGACAGCTCGGTCATGCCCCAGCTGGTCTGGACGCTGACGCCCAGCCGTTCCTCGATGCGGGCCATCAGGGCGGGGGCCATGGGCGCTCCGCCGACGATGATGCGCTCCAGGCTCGGGGTCTCCCCGCCGTGGGCCTCGAGGTGCTCGACCAGGCCCAGCCACACCGTGCCGATGCCGACCGCGATGGTGACGTTTTCCTCGTTGATGAGCCGGGCCAAGCTGGCGCCGTCCAGCGCCCGGCCCGGCAGGACCAGGCGCGCGCCGGCGGCCGGCGCCGCGAACGGCAGGCCCCAGGCATTGGCGTGGAACATCGGCACGGCCGCCAGGATGGTGTCGCGCGAGGCGATCGCCATGACGTCTGCCTGCAGCAGGCGCAGCGTATGCAGATAGCTGGACCGGTGGGTGTAGGTGACGCCCTTGGGCGCGCCGGTGGTGCCGGAGGTGAAGCAGAGCCCGGACGGCGCGGTCTCCGAGAATTCGCCCCATGCCACATCGGACGAGGCCTTCTCGATGGCCGGGGCCAGGGGGAGGGCCCCTTCAGGCGCATCACCGTCGATTACCAGGACCGTGTCCAGTCCCGGCGAGCGCACCGCCACGCGGCAGGCAAGGGCGGCCAGATCGGACGAGGCGATCAGCACCCGGGCTTCGGACTGGGCGACCATGGAGGCCAGCTGGGCCTCGGTCAGTCGGGGGTTCAGGGTGTGGCAGACCGCGCCCATGCCCAGCACCGCGTACCAGACCTCGACGTGGGCCTGACTGTTCCACGCCAGGGTGGCCACGCGGTCGCCTTGGCTGATCCCCAGCCCGGCCAGTACGGCCGAGCACTTCTGGCTGCGGTCCTTCAGCGCGGCGTAGCCGATCCGCGACCGCGACCCGTCCTCTTTCGCCGTGACGACTTCCGTGGTCGGATGCCACTTGGCGGCGTGATCGAGGAACTTGTCGAGAGTCAGCGCATAGGCCTGCATCTCTCCGTCGATCATGGGCAGGCCGCTGCGGCTGGGGGAAGAGGCGGCGACATAAGGCCAAAGTTCCAGTTCCAGGGAATGCCGCCGGCGACGCGGCGGCGACAGACGACCCCCTCATGCAGCTCGTACATGCCGGGCATCAGACGCTCGCGAACGGTCGGGCCTTCCTCGAAGGCCATATAGGCGCGGGTCTCGCCATAAGGGGGCCAGTCGGGCTGGCCCTCGGCGGTCGGGACGCCGTCGCGCGCGAAGCTGAGCCAGTAGCCGCGCATGGCTTCCGACAGGGCGTGCTCGGTCTCGGTATCCGGGATCGCAGGCCAGCGCGGCGGCGTGCGATCGCGCGTGCCGAACACATAGGGGATCTCGGCGGCGTGGAAGGCGTGATAGCCGCTCTCGTCTGCGGCCGGGTAGCCGTGGTCGAAGAAGTAGAGGAAAGCGTCCTGGCCCAGCGCCGTCTGACGCCGCATCAGGCGCTCGGCGGTCCAGCCATAGAGGCCGTCGCGCGGCGTCGCGAGCACGCTCTCGGCGATGTCGCTGGACGGATAGAGGCGCAGGAACTCATCGGCGAAGACGCCGTAGCGCGCGCGGATCTCCGCCTCGTAGGTCGCCGCGTCGGCGGACGGCGGGGCGGCCAGCATGCGGAGCGATCGAATCTCACCCTGGTTGAAGCCGGCGAGCAGAGGCACCGGAGCCTGTTCGCCCCGATCAAAGATCGTAGCCAGTTGCTCGGGCAGGAAGACCCCGTCAATTGTGCCGAAGGGCGCATAGCCGGCGCCGGCGGCCGCGACCGTAAGTTCCTGGGCGTCCATGGCGCGCAGGTCAGCGATGTTGGCGCGTCCCAGCTGGGTCTGGACGTACAGGCCGACCGTCTCGGCGGCGAAATCGCCGTGGCGCGCCGAGCGAAGTTCGGGCGTCGAGATCATGTAGCCGCTCTGGGCGATCGCCCGGTCGAACAGGCCGCGCGCCTCGGGTGAGGCCATCAGATACATGACGCTGAGCGCGCCGGCGGATTCGCCCGCGATCGTCACATTCTCCGGGTTGCCGCCGAAGGCTGAGATGTTTTCCTCAACCCAGCGCAGGGCCGCGATCTGGTCCTGCAGGCCGTAGTTGCCCGAGATGTTCTGGCGGGACTCACTGCTGAGCTCCGGGTGGGCCAGATAGCCGAGTACGCCCAGCCGGTAGTTGATCGAGACCACCACCACACCTTCGGACGCCATCTGCTGGCCGTCGTACATGGCCTCGCTGCTGGATCCGGTGGTCAGGGCGCCGCCGTGGATCCAGACGAAGACCGGCAGGTTCTCGGCGTTCTCGGGGGCCCAGACGTTGAGGAACAGACAGTCCTCGCTCATCTGCGGCGCCTCGGCGGCGGCGTAGATGCTGGTCCCGCGCGCGGTCGGCTGGTGGCAGGCAGGCCCGAACTCGGTGGCGTCGCGAACGCCGGACCAGCGCTCGGCCTCGGCCGGGGCCCTCCATCGGCGCCAGCCGACGGGCGGGGCGGCGTATGGAATGCCCCGGAAAGCGTTGATCCCGTCCTGCGTTTCGCCGCTGAGGGCGCCGGCGGGCGCCTCGACGACGGGTTGGGCCTGAGCGACCGGCACATGGGTGCAGCCGATGGCGGTGACGATGGCCAGCAGGCTGGCGGCGGATCGGAACATGATCAGGCCTCCTTGGCCGCTTGGCGGCGGATCTTGGCTGCAAGTCCCACGAACATCGCGATGGCCAGTCCATAGAAGGGCAAAAGGGTATAGAAGGCCATCTGCAGCGAATTGTCCGGATGGCTGGCGCGGAACCAGTCGCTGGCGGCGCCCAGGTAGGTCGGCCCGAGGCCCAGGCCGATCAGGTTCATCACTAGCAGAAGCAGGGCGCCCGACATGACGCGCTGATTGGGCTTCACGGTCTCCTGGACCAGCGTCACCGCTGGGGTGAGGTAGAAGTAGTTCAGCCCCATCGGCAGGGCGAGGAAGACCAGCGCCAACTGCCAGTTGTCGGCCCAGATGAAGCCCGCGAAGAGCGGCGCGGCGATGGCCAGGCCGATCGCCGGGAGCCATGCGTAGGCTGCCTTGGATTTCTTGGCGAGGCGGTCGATCAGCCGGCCCGAGACGAACATGCCCAGGCTGGTGAAGATGCCGACGATCAGGGCGTACCAGACCGCGACCTCCTGCAGCGTCATGCCCTTCTCACGCATCAGGAACAGGGTCGCGAAGGCCAGGAGCGCATAGGTCACGAACTGGGTCGCGCCGCAGGCCAGCGCCATGCCGCGCAGGACCGGATTGGCGAAGTACATCTTGCAGGTCGACCAGAATCCGGACCTCTCGATGGGCGCCGCATCCGCCGGCGGATGGGTCTCGAGTTTGTCGAGACCGCCCTTCTTGGGCTCCTTGACGAAGAGGAAGACGACCACGGCGGTGATCACCCCGACGACGCCCACCGCGATGAAGGCGTCACGCCAGGAATAGGCCGCCGCGATCGAGGCGCCGAAGGCCACGCCTAGGGCTTGCCCGATCGGCGGGCCGAGATTGAACAGGCTCAGCGCCGTCCCCCGGGTGCCCGACGGGAAATAGTCCGAGATGATGGCGTAGGACGGCGGCACGCCGCCGGCCTCGCCGACACCGACGGTCATACGCGAGACCGCCAGCTGTCCGTAGTTCTGGGAAAGGCCGCAGGCCGCCGTCGCCGCGCTCCAGAGAGCGCAGGCGAAGGCGAGGACCCGCGTCCGGTTGGTCCGGTCCGCCAGCCAGCCGACAGGGATAGCCAAGATGCAGTAGAAGGCCGCGAAATAGAGCCCTCCCAGCAGTCCCAGCTGTCCATCGGTGACGCCCAGTTCGTCCTGGATGGGCTTGGCCAGGATCGACAGGAGCTGCCGGTCCAGGAAGTTCAGCACATAGACGAAACACAATACGGCCAGGACGAACCAGGCCCGGGCTCCCCCGGGCCGGGCGGGGGGGGGGCGGGGGGGGGGG
>JAEYWU010000083.1 GCA_023428785.1 Pseudomonadota bacterium | reverse complement strand
GCCACGCAGAGTTCTTCGAGCGCTATTACGAGCGCGAACCCCTGGTCGTCCGGCGCGATGAGCCGGCGCGGTTCGCGCCCCTGCTCTCGATCGGTCACATTGACGGTCTGATTGCGGGCTCGGACCTGCGCTCGCACATGATCGACCTGGCCGACGCCAGCCGCGAACTGAACCGCGACCAGTGGATCATGGAGGACGGCGCGGTCGACCGCGCGGTGATCGCGCATCAGCATGCGCTGGGCGCCACCATCATCCTGCAGCAGCTCCATCAGTCCGATCCGGACCTGGCCGCCTTCTGCCGGGCGATGGAGCAGACCTTCTCCTGCCATGTGCAGACCAACATCTACCTGACGCCGCCGTCGGCGCAGGGCTTTCACACCCACTACGACAACCACGATGTCTTCGTGCTGCAGGTCGAGGGCGAGAAGCGCTGGCGGTTCTACGGGACGCCGGTGACGACGCCCTATCGCGGCGAGCGCTTCGAGCGGTCCAAGTATGAGGCCGGCGAGGTGACCGAGGAATTCGTGCTCAAGGCGGGTGAGCTGGCCTATGTGCCGCGCGGCCTGATGCATGACGCCTCGACCTCGGGAGACGGGCCGTCGCTGCATGTGACCTGCGGCCTGATCGTGAAGACCTGGGCCGAGGTGGTGCTGGAAGCGGTCTCCGAGGTCGCCCTGACCGAGCCGGAGTTCCGGCGCAGCCTGCCGCCGGGCTTTGCGCGGCCGGATTTCGATCGCTCGAAGGCCGAGGCGATCTTCGCCAAGCTACTCAAGATCCTGCCCGAGCGGGCTTCGATGGACGGTGCGTTCGACCTGATGGTCGACAACTTCATCCGCTCACGCGATCCCGACATCGGCGGGGCGGTGGTGTCCGGCGGCCGGCCGCTGGATCCGGAGCAGCGCTATGTCCTGCGAAGCAATGCGCCGTGGCGGCTGGCGGATGACGGCGACGACCTGGTGCTGATCGTGCCCGGCGGCGACCTGACGATCAACGCCGGCGACCAGGAAGCCTACCGGCGGGCCCTGTCCGGAGAGCCGTTCGGCCGCTCGGACCTGACGGCGGGGGATCCGGACGCGATGCTGCGCCGTCTGATCGCTTTCGGGGTGATCGCCAAGGCCTGAGCGGGGCGCCGGGACGGCCGGCGCCTCAGTCGCCCTTGAAGACGCCGGGGCGCTTCTCGATCACGGCGTTGACGCCCTCGAGGTGGTCGTCGGTCAGGTGCGCCAGCGCCTGGACGGCGGCCGACATCTCCAGAATCTGGTCGAAGGTGGCCTCGCGGCCTTGGCGAAGCAGAGACTTGGCCATCCGCAGCGCGCGCGGCGGCTGGGCTGCGATCTGCTCGGCGAGGGCCAGGGCCTGGGGCATCAGGTCTTCGGACGAGGTCACCCGGTTCACCAGGCCCCATTCCAGCGCGCGGTTCGCGTCGATCGCCTCGCCGGTGAAGAGCATCTCGGCGGCCCGGGCGTAGCCGACGTTGCGGGGCAGAAGCCAGGATCCGCCGTCGCCGGGGATCAGGCCCAGCTTGAGGAAGGGGACGCCGAAGCGGGCCTCGGTGGAGGCCAGCCGGATGTCGGCCAGGCCCGCGATGTCGCAGCCCAGGCCCATGGCCGGGCCATTCACGGCGGCGATCAGGGGCACTTCCAGGCCATAGAGGGCCCGGACGATCCGGTGGACGACGCGGCGATAGCGCTCGCGGATCGCGGCGCCGGAGCCCTCGAAGAGCGAGCGACGGCCAGCCATGGCCTTGAGATCGCCGCCGGCGGAAAAGGCCCGGCCTGCCCCGGTGAGGATGGCGACGCTGATGTCCGGATCGGCGTTGATCTGTTCGCAGACAGCGGCGAAGGCGTCGCCGTCTTCAAGCTCCGGCAGGGCGTTCAGCCGCTCGGGCCGGTTCAGGGTCAGGACGGCGATCCGTCCACGGCGTTCAAACTCGATCAGGCTCATGGCAAATCCCCCAGCCCGGTTCGACTAGAGGCCGTGGCGCGGCGCCACAAGGGCCGATGCAAAAGGGCCCCGGTTGAAGCCGGGGCCCTGCGTCGCCTGGCTGTGAGGGGATCAGCGGCAGGCGGCGAGTTCGTCGGCGACCGAGGAGGCGTCGGTGCGAGCTTCGACGATCGCGGACTGGCGGGCGCTGGTGGCCTGCTGGCGCACGTGGTCGGCGCGGCCGCGGCGCTGGGCGCGCAGGGCGTCGTCCATGTCCGAGGCGTCGACGCCGGCGCCTTCGGCCAGGCCGGCGCAACGCGCGAGGGCGACATACTGGGAGTCAGAAATGCGGGCCGACTGGGCGTTGGCGGCGCCTGCGAGGGCGCTGACGGCCACGGCCGCGATCAGAAGGGTCTTCATGGGGTTTCTCCGTTTCCTTGAGCGCCTGAACAACCCGCCCGAACTGTCCTGCAGAGCCCCTTCATGGGCAAGTTAAACAACGGAAATCATTGGCTATATTTTTGCCGCAAGCGTGACGATGTCGTAATGGAACGGCAATCGGGGTATGACCGCGCGATGATCCCCGCCGCCGTTGTCACCCCCTGCATCAAGGTCTGCGTCGTCGACGGCGAGAGCAGCCTTTGCCTGGGCTGTTTCCGGACGCTGGAGGAGATCGCGGGCTGGAGCCGGATGGAGCCGGACCGGCGCGAGGCCATCATGTCGGAACTGCCGGCCCGCAGGGGCCGGATCGACCCCGCCAAGCTGGGTCCCGCCTGATTCACGGGATGAAAACGCGTTTCGGGTAGAACCTGATCAAAGGCCGAGAAACGGCCGGTGATGGGAAGCGTAAGCGTGAAGATGCTCAAGTCCCTTGCGATCGTGTCGATCGCGGCGGTCTGCGCCGTCGGCGCGGCGGGCGGTGTTCTGGCCGTGGACCGCGCCATGGGTGCGCCGGCCGCGGTGCTGCCGGCGGCCGAGGACGGCCACTACTGGGCTATGGGCACGACCGGAGAGGGCCAACTGCGCCTGCTGGTCGATACGGGCGCGACGCGTGTGTCCCTGACCCGCGAGGATGCGGAACGGCTGGGCCTGATCCTGACGGATGACGCCTTCACCGAGACGGTCGCCACGGCGGCGGGGGCGGCCAAGGCCGCGCCGGTGACCCTGGACTGGCTGGCCGTCGGTCCGGCCCGGATCGAGAATGTCGAGGCCGTGGTGATCCGCGAGGGGCTGGGTCACTCGCTGCTGGGAATGAGCTTCCTTGGCCGGCTGGAGGCGTTCGGCGTCCAGGGCGGCGCCATGAGACTGGACGGCCAGGGCTAGACGGCTCCCGGCGTCCGATGGCGCCGGTTTCCACCGTGTACCGAAAAGCGCCGAATGGACAGCCACGGATGCGGGCGTTCGGATGCGTGCGCGTGAGGTCTGCGAGCCGCTGATGCGCGGCGGGCGTGGGGCTGCAATGTCAAAGACCGCAAGGCCGGACCGAAAGTTCAGTCCGACCGTCCAAAGATCATAGCCGAGGCGAAGAACATGGGGGCGAAGGGCGGTCCGACCGGCCCTTTTCGGGTGCGGGAATGGCGAGATTACACGGTCGAGGCGCCTGAGGATTGGTGGTGCTTTCCACCCTTCACCGCAGGGCGGGACGCTGCCGGGCCCTAGAGCGCCTTCAGGCCGACCGAGATGGCGGTCGCGAACAGGAAGAGGGCGAAGCAGCGGCGAAGGGTCAGCTGGTCCATGCGGTGGGCCAGCCGGGCGCCGTAGGGCGCGACCAGCACGGTCAGGACGCCCATGACCAGAACGGCGGGCCCGTTCACATAGCCGAGCGACAGCGGCGGTCGTCCAACCTGATCCCAGCCAGCGACGATGAAGCCCAAGGTGGCCGGGACGCCGATGGCGAGGCCGAAGCCCGACGCCGTCGCCACCGCTGTGTGGATCGGGCGATTGCACAGGGTCATGACCATGCCGCCGAGCGCGCCGCCGCCGACGCCCATCAGGGCCGAGGCGAGGCCGACGCCCGAGCCCACGACCGCGCGCACGGCGCCGGTCGGCATGTCCTTGCTGATGACCCAGTGGCGCGGCATCAGGCCGAGCTGGGCCGCCACCCCGATGGCGATGACCATATAGACCAGCCCCAGCCCGCCGGAGGAGATGAAGGCGGCCGCGACCGCGCCCAGAAGGCCGCCCAGCGCGATCCAGGGCGTCCAGGTCCTGAGGATGTCCTCGTCGACCGCCCCGTGGCCCCGGTGGGCCCTGAGCGAGCGAATGGAGGTGGCGATGATCACCGCCAGCGACGAACCGATGGCGGTGTGCAGGTTGCCCTCGCCGCCGACGCCCAGGGTCTCGAAGGCGTAGAAGAGGGCCGGCACCATGACCGTCCCGCCGCCGACGCCGAACAGCCCGGCGATGAGCCCGGCGAAGGCCCCAGCCAGGGCCATGACGCCGAGCAGGACGCCCAGATCGACGACGGACAGGTCCAAGATCAGGCCGCCTCGCGGCGGGCCTCGGCCTCGCGCACGGCCTCGACAGCGCGGTCGACGACCTCAAGCCCCGCCCCGGGCTGGCCGGCCTCGACCGTCAGGATGCGCCGGAACGAGCGGGCGCCCGGACGGCCGTGCATCGCGCCCAGCATGTGGCGCGTCATGGCCGAAAGATGCACCCCCTGCCCCAGCCGGTCAGCCAGATAGGGTCGGTAGGCCTCGATGGCCTCAAAGGGTCCGACGTCGGCGACGTCGTCGCCGAAGATGCGGCGGTCGGCCTGACCCAGAAGCGCCGGCTCGTGATAGGCGGCGCGGCCCAGCATGACGCCGTCCAGGGCCGGACCCTCGTCGCTCTCGACGAGGAAACCTTCGGCCTGATCCAGATCGGCGATGCCGCCGTTGATCGAGATGTTCAGGTGGGGACGCTCGGCCTTCACGCGGCGCACGACGGCGTAGTCGAGCGGCGGCACGTCCCGGTTTTCCTTGGGCGACAGCCCCTTGAGCCAGGCCTTGCGGGCATGGACCACGAAGGTGTCGACGCCTGCGTCCACACAGGCCTCGACCAGGGCGAAGAGGCCCTCGTCCAGAGACTGGTCGTCCACGCCGATGCGGCATTTGACCGTGACCGGGATGGATACCGCCGCCTTCATGGCGGCCATGCCGGCGGCGACTGTTTGCGGCTCGCGCATCAGACAGGCGCCGAAGCGGCCCGACTGGACCCGGTCGGAGGGGCAGCCGACATTCAGATTGATCTCGGCGTATCCCCCGGCCTCGCCGATGCGGGCGGCCTCGGCCAAATCGTCGGGCTCAGACCCGCCCAGCTGGAGCGCCACCGGCTGCTCCAGCGGATCAAAGCCGATCAGCCGCTCGCGGTCGCCGTGGATGACGGCGCCAGTGGTGACCATCTCGGTATAGAGCAGGGCCCGGCGCGAGAAGGCGCGATGGAACGGCCGGCAGTGCCGGTCGGTCCAGTCCATCATCGGAGCCACCGAGAGGCGGCGGGCCTGGGTCAGGTTCATGGCGCGGCACATAGGCCACGCGCGCAAACCCTGCAAATCACACCGGTTCCAGCACCACCTGAATGACGTTTGTGCGGCCCGTGCGGAAGCCGGCCTCGCAATAGGCCAGATAAAAGCGCCAGAGCCGCCGGAACTCCTCGTCGAAGCCCTGTTTGCGCAGCGTCTCCCAGGCGGCATCGAACCTCTGGGCCCAGAGCGCCAGGGTGCGGGCGTAGTCCTCGCCGAAGCGCCGCACGCCGCCGATGGCCAGGCCGACGCGGCCGGCCTCCTCGGCGAGGCGCTCCTCGGAGATGAGCATGCCGCCGGGGAAGATGTGCTGCTGGATGAAATCGACGCGCTTGCGGTAGCGGTCGAAGAAGCGGTGATCGATGGTGATGATCTGCAGCGCTGCCCGGCCGGTCGCATTGAGCCGGTCACGCAGGGTGCGGAAATAGTCGGGCCAGTACTGCTCGCCGACCGCCTCGAACATCTCGATGGAGGCGATGCGGTCGTAGGCGCCCCGGGTGGCGCGATAGTCCTCGAACCGCAGGTCGACGCGGTCGGCCAGCCCCTGTCGCTCGATCCGCGCCCGGGCGAAATCCAGCTGGGCCTGGCTGATGGTCAGTCCTACGACCTCGGCGCCGCGCGCGGCGGCGGCGTATTCGGCAAAGCCGCCCCAGCCGCATCCGATCTCGAGCACCTTCATGCCGGGCTCCAGACCCATGGCGTCGGCGAGCGCCCGATACTTGTTCTCCTGGGCCAGCTGCAGCGTTTCGTCGCCCGCGGCGAAGAGGGCCGAGGAATAGGTCATCGAGGGATCGAGCCATGCCGAATAGAAGGCGTTGCCCAGATCGTAGTGGGCGTGGATGTTCCGCTTCGCCTGGCGCGGCGAGTTGCTGCGGAACAGGATGTGCTTGAAGAAGTTGACCGCCCGCATCAGGGGCGCGCCGACCGCCAGTCGCTTCAGCCGGTCGAAGTTGTCGGCGAGCGTGGTCAGTAGATCCGCCAGGTGCGGCGTGTCCCATTCGCCGGCCACATAGGATTCGGCCACGCCGATGTCGCCCTCGGACAGGGCCCGCTTGGCGAAGGCCCAGTCGCGAACCCGCAGGACGCCGTGTGGGCCGGTGGCGGGGTCACCGAAGGTCTCAGACGTCCCATCGGGATGCACAAGGGTGAGGGCGCCCTTCTGCCAGCCCCGCCCCGCAGCGCGCAGGGCCGCCAGGAACAGACGGGGCGGACGGTCGCGATGCAAGGTCCTGACGCGAGGATTCAGGGTTTCGCCGGGCGCTTCGGAACGGACACTCATGCCTACCTCGCGATCAGCCGCGTCGCGACGACAGCCACGATGGAGGCCGTCGCGGTCGCGAAGGCGCCCCAGGCCATGTCAATCAAGGTCAGGTGGGTCGGCCAGACCCTCAGTGTCGCCTGGTTTGTGAGATCATAGGTGGCGTATGCGACCAGACCAAACAAGGCCCCCGTCCAGGCGGCTCGAGCGACCCCACCCTCGCGGAGCGCGGGAAGCACCACCAGGGCGGTCACCCCGACCAGGTACAGAAAATAGAAGGCGATCGCCGGCGGCCAGCGGACCTGGTCGGCCATGATCTCGCCGATGGCCGGGCGATACAGGCGAGGCGCGGCGTTTGACAGCCACAGGAAATCCAGAACGCCGAAGGCTACGGCGGCGGACAGATAGGCGATGACGGCTCTCATTGAGGGGCTCCTGCAGGCTTGAGGCGATAGTGGCCGACACCCCAGACGGTTCCGTCGGCGTGGCCGAACAGGCCGGCCGTGGCCATGAAGAAGCGGCGCCAGCGGCGGGTCCACAGCGGCTCGAGCGCCGCGCCATAGGCCTCGCGCATGGCGCGGGACACGGCCTCGGGGTTGCGGTCCATGTTGGCCAGCCAGTCATTGGCCGTGCGCTGGTAGTGGACGCCGGACCAGCGCTCCTCGGCCTCGACCTCGAACAGGTCGGGGAAGGCGCCCGCCAGATCCTGGCTGGGCATCAGGCCGCCGGTGAAGAAATGCTGGGCGATGAAGTCGGCCCGGTCGGCGTGTTCGAACCGGTAGGCGCTGTCGCGGTGGGTGAAGACGTGCAGGAAGAGCCGGCCGTTCGGCTTGAGCCAGTCGCGCACGCGTTCCAGCAGGATGCGCCAGTTGGCCATGTGCTCGAACATCTCGACCGACACCACCCGGTCGAAGGCGCCGACGGGTGCGTCAAAGCCGTTCATGTCGGCGGTGACGATGGTCAGGTTGGAGAGGCCGCGCTCGCGCGCCCGCGCTTCGATATGCAGGCGCTGGGGCGTCGAGTTGGACACCGCCGTGATCCGGGCCGCCGGGTATCGTTCAGCCAGCCAGAGCGACAGGGAGCCCCAGCCGCAGCCCAGCTCCAGAATGGTCTGGCCGTCGTGAATGTCGGCGTGGCGGCAGGTGGCCCCAAGCGCCGCCTCCTCAGCCTGGGCGAGGGTCGTGCCGGCGGATGGGTACAGGCAGGAGGAATATTTCAGGCGAGGTCCCAGCACGGCCTCGAAGAAGGACGGCGGCAACTCGTAGTGCTGCTCGTTGGCGGCCTCCACGTGTTCGGCGACCGGGCGGCCATCCATGTCGGCGGCGAAGCCGGCGGTCTCGACGGGGGCATCCGACAGGCGTTTCGCGGCGCCAGCGACCAGGGCGCCGACGGCCCAGCGCACTACGGGGTCGGGCGCGGGCGCATCCTGCAGGCTGCGGATGCTGGTTCGAACAAGGCTCATGAGGGCTCCCGGTGGACGTCAGCGGTCAAGCTACGGGCGCGGCGCCGCTTCGGATGCCGCGCGTCCGGCGGAACTAACGGGCCGTATCTGGCTTCGCATCGTTCAAGCCAGGAGCCAGGATGTCGGTCATCTCGAACCCATCGCCCCGTCCCCGCGTCGCCGTCGTCGGGGCGGGCATTTCAGGGCTCTCGGCCGCCTGGCTGCTATCGAAGTCCGCCGACGTGACCGTCTATGAGGCGGAGGATCGCCTGGGCGGCCACAGCCACACCGTCGACGCCGGTGAGACGCCGGTCGATACGGGCTTCATCGTCTATAATGAGGTGAACTATCCCAACCTGACCGCCCTGTTTGATCATCTGGAGGTCGAGACCCAGCCGACGAAGATGAGCTTTTCGGTGTCGCTGGACGACGGGCGGCTGGAATATTGCTCGACCGGGCTAGGCGGGCTGTTCGCCCAGAAGCGCAACATCGTCAGTCCCCGGTTCTGGGGCATGCTGGCCGACATGCGGCGGTTTCACCGGACGGCGGGGGCGCGGCTGCCGGCGCTGGAGGCGGCCCAGACGCCGCTGGGCGCCTATCTGGAGGCCGAAGGCTACGGCCGGGCCTTCTGTGAGGAGCACCTGCTGCCGCAGGCGTCGGCGATCTGGTCGTCGCGGCTGGAGGACATGGGCCAGTATCCCGCCGCCGCCCTGATCCAGTTCTACGCCAACCACGACCTGCTGGGCCTCGTGAGCAAGATCGACTGGCGTACGGTCAAGGGTGGCTCAAGACGCTACGTCGAGAAGCTGGCGGCGAGTCTGGGGACTGTCCGCAGAGGCGTGGCGGCCCGCACGGTCCACCGCGAGGCCTCGGACGTCCAGATCCGCGACAGCCACGGACAGGTCGAGCGCTTCGACGAGGTGGTGCTGGCCGTCCACGCCGATCAGGCCCTGGCCATCCTTGAGGCGCCGAGCGCGGAGGAGACTCGGCTGCTGTCGCCGTTCCGCTATTCCAGCAATCTCGCCGTGCTGCATCGCGACGAGCGGCTGATGCCGCGACGCAGGCGGGCCTGGGCGGCCTGGAACCATCTGGCTCAAGGCGGCCGATCGTCGGTCAGCTACTGGATGAACCGACTGCAGTCGCTGCCGGGCGAGGACATCTTCGTCACGCTCAACCCGCTGGAGGAGCCGCGCAATGGCACGGTGGTGCGGGCTGACCTCTATGAGCACCCGCTGTTCGACGCCCATACCGCGCGGGCGCAGAGAGAACTCTGGAGCCTGCAGGGCGTGCAGCGGACCTGGTTCTGCGGCGCCTGGTTCGGACACGGCTTCCACGAGGACGGCCTGCAATCCGGCCTGGCGGTGGCCGAACAGCTCGGCGGCGAGCGCCGGCCCTGGACGGTGCCAAACGAAAGCGGACGCATCCATGTGACGCCCCCGGCCGGGATCCGGAGGGCGGCTTGAGCGGACACGCCCTGTATGTCGGCCGCGTGCGGCACCGGCGGCTGAGGCCCCGGGTCCACGCCCTGTCCTACCGGGTCTATATGCTGCTGATCGACCTGGATGAGCCGCTGCCGAGGCGGCGGCTGCTGAAGGCGGGCCGTTTCGGGCTGATGAGCTTTCAGGCGTCAGATCACGGCGACGGATCGGGCCGGCCGCTGAGGGATCAGGCCATCGAACGCCTTCGCGGCGCGGGGGTCTCGGAGCCGATCGGTCGGGTAGCGCTCCTGACCATGCCGCGCGTGCTGGGCTACGGCTTCAACCCGATCAGCCTGTACTGGTGCTGGCGGCCCGACGGTTCGCTGGCGGGGATCATCCACGAGGTGACCAACACCTTCGGCGAGCGGCACAGCTATGTGGCCCCTGCAGGCGCGGTGGGCGATGCGGTGCAGCGGCATGAGGCGGACAAGCGCCTGCACGTCTCGCCCTTCATGGACATGGACATGGGCTACAGTTTTCGGCTCCGGGCGCCCGGGGACCGGGTCGAGGTGCTGATCGACCTAAAGGACCGCCACGGGGTCAAGCTGACCGCCTCCTTCGTCGGCGAGCGGCGGCCGCTGACCGATGCGGCGCTGCTGAGGGCCTGGATCAGCCATCCGCTGCTGACGCTGAAGGTCATCGCCGGCATCCACTGGGAGGCGCTCCACCTGTGGCTGAAAGGCATCGCCTACCGCCGCAAGCCGCCGCAACCGCTGGTTTCCGATACGATCGCCCACGTCCGGTCCAGATAGCGCCCAATTTCGGCCCCGGGTCGCCCCGCCCACTTCCACCATCAAGGGTGGAGGTCATCATGAAGTGGCTCAAGATCGGACTGGTTTCTGTTCTGGCCCTGTCGACATCGACGGCAGGCGCCCTGGGTCAGACGCGGGTTCCCCCGCCTCTCATCGGCCCGCAGACCGCGCTCGACGGCGAGGCGACGCCGGACGCCTGTGAGCAGTTCGGCTATCGGATTCCGGGGCGTTCGACGTCACCTGTTCAGGGCCAGGCCGTCTATTCCGGACCGCCCGGTTCGCCGCCTCCCCCCCCTCCGCCTCCACCCCCGCCGCCGCTGGCAGCCCGGAGCGCCGAGGCTGACGCGATCGTCGTGACGGGCAGCCGGGTTAGAACGGAGAGCTTCACCTCCTCGGCGCCCGTCCAGGTCATTGCCGGAAATCAGTCCGGCGCCGCCGGCCTCGTCAGCGTCCCGCCGCCGCAGGCCGGGGACACGGAACGCTATCCTGACGCACCGACCAACGCCGTGGTCATGACCGCCGAGAACCCGGTCTCGACCCTGTCGATCGACGTGGATACGGCCAGCTATTCCAATGTCCGGCGCTTCCTGAACGACGGCTCGGCGCCGCCGAGGGACGCGGTTCGGGTCGAGGAACTGATCAATTATTTCGACTATGGCTATGACCGACCGGACAGCCGGACGGAGCCGTTCACGGTCTTCACCGAGGTGAGCGCCAGTCCGTGGGCCGAAGGACGCCAGATCCTGCACGTGGGCCTGAGGGGCTATGAACTGCCGCAGGCCGAGCGGCCGCCGCTCAATCTGGTGTTCCTGATCGACGTCTCGGGCTCGATGGGGTCGCCGGACAAGCTGCCGCTGGCGCAGCGCGCGCTGAACCGCCTGATCGACAATCTGCGGCCCCAGGATCGGGTCGGGATCGTGGTCTATGCCGGCGCCGCCGGGGCGGTGCTGCAGCCGACCTCCGGGGACCAGCGGCTGCGGATGCGCTGCGCGGTCAACGCCCTGCAGTCGGGCGGGTCGACGGCGGGCGGACAGGGTCTGGCCCTCGCCTATCAGATGGCCGAGGCCAATTTCGACGCCGACCGCGTGAACCGCGTGGTTCTAGTGACGGACGGCGACTTCAACGTCGGCGTCACCTCGGACCAGCGTCTGGAGGATTTCGTCGCCGAGCGTCGCGAGAGCGGGGTCTACCTGTCGGTCTATGGCTTCGGGCGCGGCAACTACAACGACCGCCTGATGCAGACGATCGCCCAGGCCGGGAACGGCACGGCCGGCTATGTCGACAGCTATGAGGAGGCCAACCGCCTGTTCGATCGCGACTTCGCCGCCTCGGTCTTCCCGATCGCGGACGATGTGAAGATCCAGATCGAGTTCAACCCGGCACAGGTCGCCGAGTGGCGGCTGATCGGTTACGAGACCCGCCTGCTGAACCGCGAGGACTTCAACAACGACGCCGTCGACGCGGGCGAGGCCGGTTCGGGCTCGACCGTCACCGCCATCTACGAAATCACCGCGCCCGGAGGACCGACCCAGGTCGATCCGCTGCGCTATGCTGAGCGCAGCGGCGGCGGCGACCGGGACGGCGAGCTGGCCTTCGTGCGGGTCCGCTACAAGCTGCCGGGCGAGGACGATTCTCGCCTGATCGAGACGCCGGTCGAGGCCCGCGTGCGCCGTCCGACGGAATCGACCCGCTGGGCCCTGTCGGTCGCGGCCTTCGGTCAGCGCCTGAGGGGGGATCCGTGGCTGTCGGACGACTTCGGCTGGACCCAGATCCGCGAACTGGCCCAAGGAGCCCAGGGCCGTGACGAAGACGGCAGCCGGGCCGAGTTCATCCGGCTGGTCGACCGGGCCTCGACGCTGGAGCGCCGGACGCCCTAGGCCCTGAGCGCGGGGGCGCGGCCCCCCCCCCCCCCCCCCCCCCCCC
>JAEYWU010000066.1 GCA_023428785.1 Pseudomonadota bacterium | reverse complement strand
CCATCAGGGCGCCCAGCGACAGCAGCCAGAACGGCGCGAGCACGACCAGCAGGCCGAGCGCCGGCTTGAGCCCGGAGCCCCGCGTCAGAGACAGGGCCTGCAGCGAGATCACCCGCCCCTCGACGATCGTCATCGGCCCAGCGGGCATCAGGCGCGCCATCAGCGTGACCACGATCAGCACCGATGCGATCTGGAGCGCCAGCAGGATCCACGCCTGCCACCCGCCGACCGCCGCGGCCGCCTGGGTGGTCATGGTCAGGTCATCGCCCTGGGACAGGCCGGTCGCCCCGGCGATGCCCAGCAGAACCAGTCCCAGCACCATGATGATCAGGCACACGAACAGGCTGCAGAGAAAGATTGAGGCCAGCAGGCCCGCAGCACTTCGCCCCTGCGCCGCGGGATCCGAAGGCGCGGGGATCGCCGCGCGCAACAGGGACGTCCAACCGAACAGGGCCAGGGCCGCCTGGAACAGCGCGATCACAAGCGCCAGCCAAGCCGGAACCGCCAGGCTCGACAGCACGGCCGGCAGGACCAGGGCGACGAAGATCAGGCCGCATCCGATCGGCGCCCGCCGCCAGGCGACGGTGGCGAAGCGGAACGCCTCTCCCAGCGCGTTTCGCAGGCTCACCTTGCCGATCATCATCGCTCCGACTCGCTAAAGGGGCTCGACCCCGCGCGGAAACCTCCTAAACAGCCGCGCATGACTGTGAAACCCGTTCATGTAATCGGCGGCGGCCTCGCCGGCTCCGAAGCCGCCTGGCAGATCGCCAACGCCGGCGTCCCCGTCGTCCTGCACGAGATGCGTCGTGCAGGGGTAAAAACGGATGCCCACCACACCGATGGGCTCGCCGAACTCGTCTGCTCCAACTCGTTCCGGTCGGACGACTGGGAATACAATGCCGTCGGCCTGCTCCACGCCGAGATGCGCGCGCTGGACAGCTTGATCATGGCCTCGGGCGACGCCAATCAGGTCCCCGCCGGCGGCGCGCTGGCCGTCGACCGCGACGGCTTCTCCAACGCCGTCACCGACAAGCTTCTGGCCCACCCCCTCGTCACCGTGCAGGGGGAGGAGATCGCCGGCCTGCCGCCGGAGGACTGGGATAATGTCATCGTCGCCACCGGCCCCCTCACCTCCCCGGCGCTGGCAGACGCCATCCTCAAGCTGACCGGCGAAGAGAGCCTGAGCTTCTTCGACGCCATCGCGCCGATCGTCCACGCGGACTCGATCGACTTCGACATCGCCTGGCGTCAGTCGCGCTACGACAAGGCCGGCCCGGGCGGCGACGCCGCCGCCTACGTCAACTGCCCGATGACCAAGGACCAGTACGAGGCCTTCATCGACGCCCTGCTCGACGGCCCCAAGGCAGAGTTCAAGGACTGGGAGAACGTCCCTTATTTCGACGGCTGCCTGCCCATCGAGGTCATGGCTGAACGCGGTCGAGAAACTCTGCGCCACGGCCCGATGAAGCCCGTCGGCCTGACCAATCCGCGCGATCCGCTGGTCAAGGCCCACGCCATCGTCCAGTTGCGCCAAGACAATGCGTTGGGCACCCTGTTCAACATGGTCGGCTTCCAGACCAAGCTGAAGCACGGCGCACAGGCCGAAGTCTTCCGCATGATCCCGGGCCTTCAGGACGCCCAGTTCGCCCGCCTCGGCGGCCTGCACCGCAACACCTTCCTGAATTCGCCGAAACTGCTCGACCGCCAGCTCCGCATGAAGGCCATGCCGCGCCTGCGCTTCGCAGGGCAGGTCACGGGCGTCGAAGGCTACGTCGAGAGCGCCGCCATGGGCCTTCTGACCGGCCGCCTCGCCGCCGCCCAGGCGCTCGGCAAGCCGCTCGAAGCACCGCCGCCCGAGACCGCCATCGGCGCCTTGGTCGAGCACATCACCGGCGGCCACCTGGAAGGCTCCAAGTTCCAGCCGATGAACATCAACTACGGCCTCCTGCCGCCCCTGCCGGCGCCCAAGGTCGACGAGGCGGGAAACAAGATTCATCCCAAGGATCGCGGCCGGGCCAAGAAGCGGCTCCAGAGCATCCGGGCGATGGAAGCGATGAAGGCCTGGAAGGACGCCGCCTGACCATGGACATCCGGCCCGCCGATCTCGATCACCCGTCGGTTCAGGCGCTGCTGGAGCTCCATTTCCGGGGCATGCACGAGAGCTCGCCGCCGGGGACCTGCTTCGTGCTCGACCTCTCGGGCATCCGCGCGCCGGATGTCAGCGTCTGGGCCGCCTGGCGCAGCGACGAGGTTATCGGCGTCGGCGCCCTGCGCACCCTTTCGCCCGACCATGGCGAGATCAAATCCATGCGCACCCATCCCGATGCGTTGGGTCAGGGCGTCGGCGCCGCCATCCTGGCCCACATCACGGCCGAGGCGAAGGCGCGCGGCATGACCCGGCTCAGCCTCGAGACGGGCACGGGCGCGCCGTTCGAACAGGCGCTGGGCCTCTATCGCAGCCGGGGCTTCGTCCCCTGCCCGCCCTTTGCCGGCTACGAACCGAGCGCCTTCAACCAGTTTTTCTCGCGCGAGATTTGATGCGTTCCCCGCTCGATTTTCCGCGTCAGGCCATGCGCGCCCAGGTCACGCGCCTGTTCAACGACGCCTCGAAAGGCGAGCGCCCCGTCACCCGCCGAGCCGACGCCCTGTTCGCTCCGGACTCCGTCATCTGGCGCGTCCACGGCGATGTGGTGACCATGCTGATCGGTGGCGTGGACAGCCTGATGCTCCAGATGCTGCACCCGGCGGTGCTGGCCGGCGTCTGGGATCACTCGGACTTCAGGAACGACATGATGGCCCGCCTGCGGTCCACCGCGAAGTTCATCGCCCGCACGACCTACGATCACGCCGACCAAGCCCAGGCCCTGATCGCAAAGGTGCGTGGCATCCACGACCACATTCACGGGGTGCTGCCGGACGGCACGCCCTATGCGGCGAGCGACCCACATCTGCTGTCCTGGGTCCACGTCGCCGAGGCCATCAGCTTTCTGGACGCATGGATCGCCTATGCGGAACCGGCCATGTCGGCCGCCGATCAGGACACCTATTTCGCGGAAATGGCCGTCATCGGCCGCGCTATCGGCGCCGATCAGGTCCCGGAAACCCGCGCCGAGGGTGAGGGGCTCATCGAAGCCTTCCGGCCTGAGCTGTCGGTGGATCACCGCACGCGCGAGGTAGCCGGGCTGGTACTGACCCAGACGGTTGGCCCGCCGACGGCGGCCGTTCCGTCGAAGATCCTGATGCAGGCGGCGGTCGACCTCCTGCCGGACTGGGCGCGGGCCATGCACGGCCTCAGGCGCTCCCGGCTCTCTCGTCCGGCGGTCCGTGAGGGAGCCTGGGCCATGGCGCGCACCCTGCGATGGGCCTTCGATGGCTCCCCCAACCGGCGGGTGCTTCCGCCCGGTCGGTTCATGGACAGCTGAAACCGCGTCCGGCCAGCGCTCCCATCGTCAGCGCATAAGGGCCGGAAAATGCGCCCTGTCTTCGATCTGGAACAGTGAGTTTTCCCCGGTGCAAACGGTCGACCTAGGCTTGAGGCCCGGTCTTTGACATCGTTTTCCCGCTGAGTGCAGCGACCTCACCGTGTCGCTCATGTCGGTCGTGTCGCTGTGAATTCGGAGCGACACCGACAGCGACACACGGCGTGTCGCTCGTGTCGGTCGCGTCGCTATCAAGTCCGGCCGACAGCGACACCGACAGGCCTTCTACGCCGGGCCACTCCTTGCCGGAGCGGCGCAACGCGATCAGGCCGCCAGGGTCGTGGAACCGGCGTCCAGCCAGCGGCGCGCAGCGCGCTGGGCCTCGGCGACATCCTCGCGTTCCATCTCCTGCGACAGCTCGCGGCGATAGAGGCGCGCTTCGTCCGAGCCCTTCATGGCGGCCAGGTTGAAGATCATATGGGCCGAAACCAGGTCCATCGGCGCCCCGCCCTGACCCGTGGAATACATCAGGCCCAGCTTGAACAGGTCGTCGCCCGACATTTCGGGGGTCGGCAGGGGCAGGCTTTCAGCCGTTTCCATCTGCGTTTGCATCGTCAGTCCCTCTCGAGAGCCGTTCTGGCCCCCTCTTTGATGACGCGATCAAAACGCCGCGCCACTGAAGACAGAGTTAATCGAGAACGCCGATTCCGATGTTTTTCGCTAAGAGAAAGTGAAGGCAAATCAGCTTGTTAAGGGAATGGATAGACTCTCTTCATCAGCCGTTTACGCGTCGCGTTGACCGAACAGCACCTTGCGCGCCCGCTCCGCGTGCGCCGTCGAGGCGCCGAGATCGCGACGGACGTCCTTGCCCACGGCCATGCCGCGCTTGACCGCCTCGCGCTCGCCGATCCGCTCGAACCACGCCTTCAACCGCGGCGTACGGTCCAGATCCTGGCCCTGATTCCGGTACGGCACGATCCACGGCCAGATCGCCATGTCCGCGATCGAATAGTCGCCCGCGACATAGTCCCGATCGGCCAGCCGCTTGTCCAGGACGCTGTAGAGCCGCCGGACCTCATCCGTGTAGCGCTTCACTCCATAGGCCAGTTGCCGCTGATCGCGCACGATCGCCGGCGCGTACTGGCGGAAGTGATGGGTTTGGCCCGCCATCGGTCCCAGTCCGCCCACTTGCCAGTAAAGCCACTGCTCGACCTCGGCCCGCTCACGCGGGTTCTCCGGATAGAACTGGCCCGACAGCCGCCCCAGATGCTGGAGGATCGCCCCGGACTCGAAGATCCCCAGCGGCTGGCCGTAGTCACCCTGAGGATCGACAATGGCCGGCATCCGGCCATTGGGGCTCAGCGCCTGGAAATCGGGGGTGAACTGCTCGCCCCGCCCGATGTTCACCAGCTTCACCTCGTAGGGCAGGCCCATCTCCTCTAGGGCGATACTGATTTTCCAGCCGTTCGGGGTGGGCCAGTAATAGAGCTGGATCGGGTGGGTCATGGGGGCTCCGCGCGGGTCAGTGAGGCCGTCAGGTCCGGTCAGTGTCAGTTCAGATACGGTTCATCGACCGAATTCCATGGTGCCGCAAAGGCCGGATTTTCCGGTCAGTCGGGAAAATGAACATGAAGCGAGCTCTTCTCCTCGCGACCGTCGCCCTGACGGCGGTCTCGCCCACTCTCGTCGCCGGAACGGCCCAGGCCCAGGATGGCGGCCTTATCGAACGTCTGGCCGAGGACGCCCGGCGCGGACAGTCCGACGGCGATCGGGGCGGACGCCCCGGTCCCGGCGGTCGGACTCCGCCGACACAGCCCGCGCCGCCCACCACGCCGGATCGTCCCGGCGGCGATCGTGACCGCGACCGAGGCGGTCGCGGCGGCGGCGATCGTGACGGAGACCGTGGCGGCCGTCCCGGCGGAGAGCGCCCAGGGGGAGAACGTCCCGGCGGCGAACGGCCCGGCGGGGAGCGTCCCGGCGGCTGGACCGGCGGGGGTGATCGCGGTGGAGATCGTGGCGGCCGCCCTGGTGGAGATCGGGACGGTGACCGTGGCGGTCGTCCAGGCGGGGATCGCCCCGGCGGCTGGACTGGTGGCGGAGATCGCGACGGAGATCGTGGCGGTCGTCCCGGTGGAGATCGCCCCGGCGGCTGGACCGGCGGTGGCGACCGAGGCGGTGATCGTGGCGGCTGGACCGGCGAGCGCCGTGGTGGCTGGGACCATCGGGACCGTAGCCGCTCGGACTGGCGTCAGGACCGCGACCGTGACCGCGACCACTATCGTGGTAGCTGGAACCGCGACACCTGGCGCTACAGCTTCGATCGCCGGCATCGGACCGACTGGTGGCGCTCGTCCAGCTGGTTCCGGGGCTACTCAGGCTTCCGGGTGAACTTCTACTACGCCCCGAGCTACGGCTATTATTCGGTCCCGTCGCAGTATTACCGGCGCGACTACCGGGTCGGCGACTATCTGCCGAGCGTGTTCTGGCGCTACGTGGTGCACGACTGGGCTTGGTACGGCCTGCCGGCCCCGCCCTATGGCTGCGCCTGGGTCTATGTGGACAACAATATCGTCCTGATCGACCTTTACGACGGCTACATCATCGACGCCGCCTATCGCGTCTGGAACTGGTAGACTTCGGCATCGCTCGAGAACTAGACCCCGGATCAGGATCCGGGGTCTTTTGCTATGCTCGCCGGCTCGGCGCGTGCGCCAGACGCAGCAGATTGGCCGCACCCGGCGCACCGAAGGGCGTACCGGCCAGGATCAGGACCCGCTGGCCCGGCTCGGCGAGACCTGCGTCCACCGCATGGCGCACCGCATCGTCAGTGACATCCTCGAGCGTCTTGGGTTGCTGGCCGAGCCGCGGCTCCAGACCCCAAACCAGCGCCAGCCGCCGGGCCGTGTCCGGCGAGGGCGTCAGGGCGATGACCGGCTGGAGCGGCCGCTCGCGGGCCATCCGGCGCGCCGTTCCCCCCGTCGTCGTGAAAACGACCACGCAAGCCGTCGACGCCGCCTCTGCGGCCTTGCGCGCCGCCGCCACGAGGGCGTCGGCATCGACATCGTCCATTCCGGCGTGTTCGGCGTCCATCAGGCCGGGCCAGCGCGGATCGCGCTCGACCCGCTCCATGATGCGGTCCATGACCTGCACGGCCTCGAGCGGATATTTGCCGGCGGCTGTCTCGGCCGACAGCATCAGGGCGTCCGCGCCCTCATAGACCGCATTGGCCACGTCCGACGCCTCCGCGCGGGTCGGCGCCGGGCTCGCCGTCATCGATTCCAGCATCTGGGTCGCGACGATCGCGGGCACGCCACGATTGCGCGCCGCCCGCAGGATCGACTTCTGGGCTACCGGCACCTCTTCCGGCAGGCATTCGACCCCCAGATCGCCTCGGGCGACCATCAGGCCGTCCGAGTAGTCCAGGATCGCCTCCAGATCGTCCAGCGCAGCCGGTTTCTCGATCTTGGCCAGACACGCAGCCCGGCCCGCGACCAGCTTCTTCAGCTCCGCCATATCAGCAGCGCGCTGCACGAAGGACAGGGCGACCCAGTCGACCCCCTGGCGCATGATGAAGGCCAGGTCGGTCAGATCCTTGTCGGTCAGGGCCGAGATCGGAATCGTGCCCCCCGGCACCGCCACGCCCTTGCGGTCAGACAGCTTTTCGCCGGCCTCGACGATCGTCTCGGCAAAATCGGCCCCGGCCTTTTCGACGCGCAATCGAACCCGACCGTCATCCAGCAGCAGCAGAGCGTGGGGCTTCAGCGCCTTGAAAATCTCGGGGTGCGGCATGCCCACCCGGCGCTGGTCGCCGGGGGCGCTATCCAGGTCCAGCCGAATCGCCTGGCCCGGCGCGATGTCGATGGAGCCTTCGGCAAACTTGCCGAGCCGCAGCTTCGGGCCCTGCAGATCAGCGAGCACGCCGAGCGGCCGCCGGACAGCCATCTCGGCCCCGCGGATCGCCTTCAGCGCCGCGGCGTGGTCGTCATGAGAGCCATGGCTGAAGTTGAGTCGAAAGACATCCACCCCCGCTTTGGCCAGAGCCTTGATCTGGCCCGGCTCACGGCTGGCCGGTCCGATGGTGGCGACAATGCGGGCGCGCCGGGCGCGGGTCATGAACGACGATTCCTCCGTCTGCGCTCTTGGCTTTATAGGCGCATGGCCTCGGATCAAGGCTGACGTGAGGTAACACGTGATGACACCGGTGTCATCATGCCTGCCAGATAGCGCCCACGCTGGCGAGCCCGATGGTGCAGGGAGGGCTGAACCGGACGGCTGGTGCGGATGAGAGGACTCGAACCTCCACGCCTCTCGGCGCTGGAACCTAAATCCAGTGCGTCTACCAGTTCCGCCACATCCGCTCAGGTCTGATTGGGCTCTAGGCCGCACCACGCTCCGAGGCAAGCGTCAGAAGCCGGTCCAGTCTGCTTCAACACGGCTGTCCGCTGCGAGGCGGGCCAGAAATGCCCGCGATATATCCGCAGAGATGTCAGGCCCCTCTCCAACCTGATCAGCAAAGATGGCGGCCCTGAGCAGCCTCGCCGCCTCTCCTGGTCCGAGGATGTCAGCGGCATGCCGCAGGACGGCGTCGATTGAATCAGAGGCGGAAATCGCCAAGGCATGAATCCTTATGCTTACGTAACGGCAAGCATGCCCGTTTCGCGGCCATCGCTCTGTCATCAGGACGACACAGGAACTCCGATATTTGTGACCGCCTGTCGCACGAAGCCCAGCGTTGACCTGACGCCCCTATGCCGACATAAGGGCGCCTCCGCGAAAAGGCCGCCCGGACGGGCGGCGTTTTGCATTTTCGAACCCTTACGCCGCGCGGTCCGGTTTCCGGTCGCGCCCGCCTCCAGAAGACCGATCCCATGTCCATCCAAGTCGTCGAAAAATCCAGCGAAGGCCTGTCACGCGTCATCGCCGTGACCATCCCGCAGGGTGACCTGTCCGCCCGTCTCGACGCCCGGATCGCCGAGATCGCGCCGACGATGAAGCTCAAGGGCTTCCGTCCGGGCAAGGTGCCTGCCGCCCACGTCCGCAAGATGTTCGGCCGTGAACTGATGGGCGAAATCATCAACGACGAGGTCAACACCTCGAGCCAGAAAGCCTTGGAAGACGCCAAGCTGCGTCCGGCCGCCCCGGCGGAAATCACCCCGGTGACCGACGTCGAGGACGTCATCGCCGGCAAGGCTGACCTGGCCTACGAAATGAGCCTGGAAGTCATGCCCGACTTCACCCCGATGGACGCCTCGGGCCTGAAGCTGTCGCGCCCGGTCCACGAGCCGACGGACGCCGAGGTCGATGAGGCCGTGGCCGAGCTGGCTAGCCAGAACACCACCTTCGAGGACAAGGGCGGCAAGGCCCCTAAGGCCGCCGAGGGCGACCAGCTGACCATCGACTTCGTCGGCAAGATCGACGGCGAGGCCTTCGAGGGCGGCTCGGCGGAAGACGCTCCGCTGGTGATCGGCTCGGGCCGCTTCATCCCCGGCTTCGAAGAGCAGTTGAAGGGCGTCAAGGTCGGCGACGAAAAGCAGATCGAGGTCACCTTCCCCGAGGACTACGGCGCCGCTCACCTGGCAGGCAAGGCCGCGACCTTCGATGTCACCGTCAAGGCCATCAAGGCCCCCAAGAAGGCCGAAGCCGACGACGAGTTCGCCAAGGCCATCGGCCTTGATAGCCTCGATAAGCTCAAGGAGCTGGTGAAGCAGAACCTGCAGGCCAACAACGACCGCCAGTCGCGCTTCAAGCTGAAGCGCGCCCTTCTCGACGCGCTCGACAAGGGCCATGACTTCGCCCTTCCGCCCAAGATGGTCGAGGCTGAGTTCGACGGCATCTGGCGTCAGGTCGAAGCCGACAAGGCCGCCGGCCGTCTGGACGAGGAAGACTCCAAGAAGTCCGACAAGAAGCTGAAGGAAGACTACAAGGCCATCGCCGAGCGTCGCGTGCGTCTGGGTCTGGTCCTGGCCGAAATGGGCCGTGGCGCCAATGTCACGGTGTCCGACCAGGAAGTCTCCAACGCCATCGTCCAGGAAGCCCGCCAATACCCGGGTCAGGAGCGTCAGGTGATGGATTTCTACCGCCAGAACCCGAACGCCACCAACGCCCTGCGCGCGCCGATCTACGAAGAAAAGGTCTGTGACTGGATCTTCGAACAGGCCAAGGTCACCGACAAGAAGGTCGACCGCGAGGAGCTCTTCAAGGACGACGAACCGGCCTGATCCGGCCTGTCGCCGAATTCACTGATCTGATTGCGCCGGCCGTGTTAGCGGTCGGCGTTTTCATTTTCGGAGCGCCCGCGTGCGTCTAGTTTCCAGCCTCGTCCTCGCTGCCGCCCTGGCCGGTTTCGCCTCGCCGTCCTTCGCCCAGACTCAACCCGAGAACGAAGTCGAAGAGGTCACCGTCATCGGCCGGCCCCTGCGAGAAGCCGTCCAGTCCTTCGTCGAGGAAGTCGGTGTCGCCCAGCGTGACCAGAACCTGGCGCGCTGGGACCGTCGGGTCTGCGTGGGCGTGGTCAATATGAACAACCGCTACGCCCAGATCCTGGCCGACCAGGTCTCGGCCGTGGCGATGGTGGTCGGGCTGCAGCCGGGTGATCCGGGCTGCCGCCCCAACATCCTGATCCTCGCCGACTCCGACGGCGACGCCCTCGCCCGCGCCCTGGTTGAGGAGGACCCGCAGGTCTTCCGTCCGGATATCGGCAACACCAACCTGGGCCGCGACGCCCTGGAGCACTTCCAGACCTCAGGCGCGCCCGTCCGCTGGTGGTCGGTGACCTATACCCGCACGGCCGCCTTCGGGGTGACCGCCTCTCGCCTGCGCCAAAGCCACGAAGAGGCTCTCGGCCACGTCATCATCATCTTGGACACCAGCCGCATCGGGCAGGTGTCGTTCGCATCCCTGGCCGACTACATCTCGATGGTGGCGCTGGCCCAGGTCGACGCCCAGATCGACCCGACCGGCTATGACACGGTCTTCAACCTGTTCACGCCGAACGGTTCGCGTACCCAGCGGATGACCGACTGGGATCTGGCCTATCTGCGCGCTCTGTATGAGATGCGGGGCGACGCCGCCGATCCTGAGCGTCAGGCGCGCCAGATCGCGCTCGAAGCGTCGCGTGAAATCCAGGCCCAGGCGGAGGCGGAGCGCGCCGCCGGCGAGGCCGAGGCCGCCGCCGCATCGCCCGAGGATTAGCGCCCGGCGCCCTCACGGCCTTGAATCAACACTTCGGCAAGGCGATATCCGCTTCAAAGGGCGGGGCGTCCTTGATTCGCCCTGCCGACAAATATCGAGAAAGCCGGAACTGATGCGCGATCCCGTCGAGAACCTGACCATGAACCTCGTCCCTATGGTAGTCGAGCAGACCAGCCGTGGCGAACGCGCCTACGACATCTTCTCGCGCCTCCTGAAGGAGCGGATCATCTTTCTGACCGGTCCGGTCGAGGACGGCATGGCCTCGCTGATCTGCTCGCAGCTGCTCTTCCTGGAGTCCGAGAACCCCAAGAAGGAAATCGCCATGTACATCAACTCGCCCGGTGGCGTGGTGACCGCCGGCATGGCGATCTACGACACCATGCAATACATCCGCTCGCCTGTTTCGACCGTCTGCATGGGCATGGCGGCTTCGATGGGCTCCTTCCTGCTGACGGCCGGTGAAAAGGGTCAGCGCGTCGCCCTGCCGAACGCCCGTATCATGGTCCACCAGCCCTCCGGCGGCTTCCGCGGCCAGGCCTCGGACATCGAGCGGCACGCGGAGGACATCCGCTACACCAAGCGGCGGCTGAACGAGATCTACGTCCACCACACCGGCCAGACCTATGAGGAGGTCGAGAAGACGCTGGACCGCGACCATTTCATGAGCGCGGAAGAGGCCAAGGCCTGGGGCCTGGTCGACCACGTCTACGACCGTCGCGAACAGGCCGATGAGGATGGCGTGAAGACGCCGGGGAGCTGAGCGTTCCCTCAACGACGACGGGAAGGGGCGCGCCTGAACGGTGCGCCCTTTTTCGTATGTGCTATCAGGCGGTCATGCAGCAGACGCGTGACACCAAGGGGACCGTCGAGGTCGACGGCGACATCTATCACTGGGAGCTCCGGCGCCAGCCCCGGCCGACGACCGGCGGCCAGTGGGAAGGCATCGCGGTGACCCTGCGGCAGCAGGACTTCAAGCGCGAGGCCATCGTGCAGTTTCCGGCGCCGCTGCGTCCGAACGGCCGGCCCGATACGGAGAAGCAGTTCGTCAATCTCGAGCACGTCCGCAACGCCGTGGCCGCCGCGATCGAGGCGGGGTGGAACCCGACATCGCGTGGCCGGGCCGTGGTCTTCGACGTCGACGCCGACGGCCGGTAGCGCCGGTTGCCGGAAAGTGCGTAGACTGGCCGCCTGAACATCCGGAGGCAGGCCAATGGTCCGCTGGTTGGGGTTGATCGCGGCGACGATGCTGGCTGGCGCCGCGCCGGCCGGGGCCCAGACTCCGCCGGTTGAGCCCGATCAGGAGCCGCCCGCCAGCACCCTTGAGGATGTGATCGTCGACGGCCGGCCCCTGGAGGAGCGCGCCCGCCAGTTCGTCGACGAGATCGCCCAGCCGGTCCGGCGTCGGGGCCTGGCCCGGTGGGCTCAACCCGTCTGCTTCGGCGTGGTCAACTTCAGCGGCGACGCGGCGCGGGCGATCGCCGACCAGCTGGTGGTCCGCGCCGACGAACTGGGCCTGCCGGTGGGCGATCTGGACTGCCGGCCCAACGTCTTTGTCATCGGTACGGACGACGGACCGGCGACGGCGCAGGCCTGGGCGGAGCGCAGCCCCGGCGCTTTCCGGCCCCCGGTCGGCAGCACGGTGGCGGGACGGAGCGCGCTGGACCACTTCGTCTCGAGCGACGACGCGGTGCGTTGGTGGCACATCAGCATCCCGATGCACTTCGACATCTTCGACCAGCAGCTGCGGCCGGCCGTTCGCCTGCCGGGGCGACCCCCGGAACAGCTACGGGTTTTCGCCAAGTCGCAGCATCAGTCCCGCATTCGGGACGATATGGTGAAGGCCATGGTGTTGGTGGATGTCGAGCGGCTGGCTGACGTCACCATCGCCCAGCTGTGCGACTACCTGCTGATGGTGGCCTACGCCCAGATCGATCCGCAAGGCGAGACCGGATCATTCGAGACCATCCTCAACCTGTTCGAGGAGCCCTCGATCCCCGGCCTTACGGAGTGGGACCGGGCCTATCTGAACTCGCTGTATGAATACGATCCGACGCGCCGCGCCTCCGCCGGCCAGCAGGGCGGGCGTCTGGCCCACGAGCTGCGGGGCGACCCGGCCGAGTGAGAAGCCTCAGGGGCGGCCCGTGAACACCCGGAACCCCGGCGCGTCGGCGAGGGCCAGCATCTCCGTGTCGCCGGAGGTGTCGCCGTAGGCGGCGGCCAGCCGGACATCCTCGCCATAGACCGCCTGCAGCCGCCGCACCTTCTCCTCGCCGCGGCAGTTGGGACTGGCGAAGGCGCCGGTGACGCGGTCGTCTGAGTCGAATACGAGCGGCGTGCCCAGCAGGGCCTCGGCGCCCAGCCGGCGGGCGAAGGGGGAGACGGTGGTCTCCGGGCTGGCGGTGACGATGACGCGGTGCGCGCCCTTGTCGCCCCAGGCGTTCCAGACGGCGAGCGCGTCCGGCCGCAGGAACCTGTCCCAGATCCGGTCAGCGAAGCGTTCGGCGTCTGATTCCAGTGTCGCGCGGTCCACACCCCGTAGGAATTCGCGCACCGAGGCGGCCTTGATCCGCCCCCGGTCGCGGTCGCGGGCGTAGGTCGCCACCGCCGGCGCCATCCTCACCAGGCCCAGCGCCCAGCCGCCGGGACCGGCCCGCCAGCGCAGGAATTCGGTGAAACTGTCCCGGATCGTCAGGGTGCCGTCGAAGTCGAAGGCCACGATGGCCTGATCCTTGCGGGGCGTCTGGCGAAACGGAGCGCCGCTTCCCATGTCAGACATTCGCCGTGATCCCCATCAACAGTGAACCGTTCGCTTCCGCCTCCTGCTCCGCTTTCGCGGGGTTGTGGCGGGCGCGGGGATGGGTGATTGTCATTTTTTGAAGACCTTTGCGCCCATTATTCGGGAATCAACGCGAGGGAAGCGCGTTTGGCCTCATATCGAGGTCCACCGCGAGAGTGAGAAGGGTCTATGACCAAAGCCGCCGGCACAGACGCCAAAAGCACCCTGTATTGCTCGTTCTGCGGGAAGAGCCAGCACGAGGTGCGCAAGCTCATCGCCGGGCCGACCGTGTTCATCTGCGATGAATGCGTCGAGCTCTGCATGGACATCATCCGTGAAGAGCACAAGATCAGCTTCGCCAAGGCCAAGGACGGCGTGCCGTCGCCCAAGGAGATCCGCGAGGTTCTTGACGACTATGTGATCGGCCAGGCGCACGCCAAGAAGGTGCTGAGCGTCGCCGTTCACAACCACTACAAGCGGCTGAACCACGCGACGAAGAACAACGACGTCGAGCTGGCCAAGTCGAACATCATGCTGATCGGGCCGACCGGCTCGGGCAAGACGCTGCTGGCCCAGACGCTGGCGCGGATCATCGACGTGCCCTTCACCATGGCCGACGCCACCACCCTGACCGAAGCCGGTTATGTGGGCGAGGACGTCGAGAACATCATTCTCAAGCTGCTCCAGGCCTCGGACTACAACGTCGAGCGGGCCCAGCGGGGCATCGTCTACATCGACGAGATCGACAAGATTTCGCGCAAGTCGGACAACCCCTCGATCACCCGCGACGTGAGCGGGGAGGGCGTGCAGCAGGCCCTGCTGAAGATCATGGAAGGCACCGTCGCCTCGGTGCCCCCGCAGGGCGGTCGCAAGCATCCGCAGCAGGAGTTCCTGCAGGTCGACACCGCCAACATCCTGTTCATCGTCGGCGGCGCCTTCGCCGGCCTCGAGAAGGTCATCTCGGCGCGCGGCGACGGGGCCTCGATCGGCTTTGGCGCCAAGGTCAAGGAAATCGACGAACGCCGCACGGGCGACATCCTCAAGGGCGTCGAGCCGGACGACCTGATGCGTTTCGGCCTGATCCCCGAGTTCATCGGCCGCCTACCCGTGCTGGCGACGCTGGAGGACCTCGACGAGGAAGCCCTGGTCACCATCCTGACCGAGCCGAAGAACGCCCTGGTCAAGCAGTACAAGCGTCTGTTCGAGATGGAGAACGTCGACCTGACGTTCACGGACGACGCCCTGTCGGCGGTGGCCAAGAAGGCCATCACCCGCAAGACCGGCGCCCGCGGCCTGCGCTCCATCCTGGAAGGCATCCTGCTGGAGACCATGTTCGAGCTGCCCACCTTCGAGGGCGTCGAGGAGGTCGTGGTCAACGCCGAGGTCATCGAGGGCAAGGCCCAGCCGCTGCTGATCTACGCCGAGACCAAGGGCAAGAAGACCGCGACGCCCGACAGCGCCGCCTGAGTCCACAGGTCTGGGA
>JAEYWU010000014.1 GCA_023428785.1 Pseudomonadota bacterium | reverse complement strand
ATCGCGTGCCGGATCACATCCGGTGGGAAACGGTGGCGTTTGAAAGAAAGTGGCTTCATCATCCCAATCGGCAACGGCTCGCGGCAGCCATGACGGGAGACTTGTTAGCGTTAGCCTGACAGCACCGGGCCCGGAACGTTGGAGCCGAGGCGAGCCGATTCCGTCGATCCGTTCGAGGCACACATCACTGAAGGCGAGGTGACGTTCCAGAACGAGCGGGGTCCGATAGGCGCTGACCAATGGGCACTGGCCGCTACCAGCAACTATCACCTGGAGGCCTCTGTCATACGTCGCCCCGATGGGGCGCCTATGGCGGCGGATCAAGACCTGTTTCGGTATATGGCCGACCCTTACGATGCCGATGGTCCCTACACGCGACAGACCACCTACACGGCTGGTGTGGCGGTCGGAATCTTTATGCAAGTAGGAACCTGTCGACGTTTGGATGAGCCCTGGCGATGAACGCCGGCTCGTATGCGGCTCGGCTTCACTCGTTGATCGACGAGGACGCTGCCCCCGCCATGTGCTTCCCCAACGCTGGTTAGTTTCCAGGATGGCGCTGCGGGATGCGGTCAAACGTGTACCGGCAATCGCTTTCCAGAACGTCGAGATACAATAGGTGGCCGAACATGAAGCCATCCAAGACAAGCTGATCTTCAGGCGTGATGTGAGCCGTGCCCGGCCCACCCCTCATGTCCCAGCGCGCATTCTGGCCGGTTGCGATCAACTCCAGCGTCATGGTCTCCGGCGTCCATAGCGCGTCGCCCCAGAAGTCGACGTAGCTCTCAAACGGCCGAAATGTCGCCCTGAACCGTCCGTCCTGGATCACCAGTTCGCGCAGGGGGACATGGTTTAGTGAACGACCTCGACCAGGACAAACGCCGTCTACCTGCGTCCAGTGGCCGTCAAGCGGTGTCGGATCCGGCGCCAGGATCATCACCTCCCGGCTCAGCACATCATCCCCAACCCGGGCGGATACCGTCATCACCGTGCCGGGAACGGCCTCCCGCGAAACGACGACGGTCTTTCCGTCGGCCATGACGGACCCGGCCTCGGCGGGGCTCACGGTCAGTTCGGCCAGGCAGATCGGATGCAGAAGCGGATAGCGATCCTCGTGCGGCACGACGACGATCGTGGCCCCGGGCCCTACGGCTTCAGGTGACCACAGGTGCAGCGTGTCGGGCCCGGCCTCGGTGCAAAGTTCCAGCCAGTTCTCCGCCACCTCGGCCGCCCAGGCGGGGTCGATCTCCTCGTCGGTCTGGGCCTGCGCCGATGGCGCCGGCGAAGCGGCGGCCAGAACGGCGAGAAGGCCGATCAGTAGTCGGGTCATCTGGCGTCGACGCGGCGGCAGGAACCAGCCTGCATGCTGGCCGCGCCTTCGCGCGTCGAAGTCAGCAGGAGTAAGAACTCCCTATCGTCGGGCGCGCCCAGGATATGGAACTCGCCCGGAAACTCCGCAGAGGGCGACCCGTCTTCCGCGATGATCGATCCTGTCTCGAAACGGATGCCGGTCGGCCGCACCTCGATGTTGCTGCTCCACCCTTCGGCGATCAGGTCCGTCACCCGGATGTGCATGCGAATGGGATCTTCGCCAGAGAGCGATTGCTCGACAAAGCGCCACTGATCGCCTGAATGATCGAGGCTCGTATACGCCCTGCCACGGCATTCCAGGACCAGATGGTCCGGCCATTCCGGTGTGTCCTGGGCCGCCCCGACAAGGGCCGCGACGGCCGCCAGTTCCAGAAGCACGATACGTCTCCACTACGCTTGCTGACGCCGTCGAGGAGCCGTCACGCAGGGCCCGATGTCAACCGGACGGGCCCGTCCCGTATGAAACCGTCAGATGACGGCTCCTGACGCTCCGGCTCGCCTGCCTTGACCACGGCCGGGTGAGCCCGATCACTATCAGGCCGCGCAAAACGGGCGTGAGCCTGACGGACAGAGACGATGCCGACGATCTTCGCCTTCGCGACCGCCCTGACCCTCGCCACTGCGGCCCACGACCCCTTTCCCGGGGAAGCCCCGGCCTGGAACCCGCCCGAAGCCGAGGTCGTCGTCCTCGGCGGCGTCGGTCAGCCTGAAGACACGCATCGCCTGCTCGAGGCGCTCGATGCGCACGGTCTGCTGATCTACCGCCGCCCGACGCTGGACGCCGGCGCCCTTGAGCCGTGCCTCGCCCTCAGCGACCAGTTCGAGCCCACGCGGGAGCGGCGCGCCTGCATCCGCGACGCCATCCCCGCCGCGCCACGCACTGCTCCGGTCGTCGTCGTGGTCGTCGGCATGACCAATGCGCGCGGCGCCTGGCAGCGAATGGAGTGCATCGGTCGCGAACGCGAGAGCTACAACCCCCACATCTACGTCCAGGATTTCGACCACCCCCGCCCCGACATCGCCGGCCCCGTCCGCGACGCGGTGTTGGCCTGCATCGGGGCGGCGCTGGCTTCTGACTAGCGCCGCTTGGTCGGCTCCGTCATTGATCGATGACCTCGTGCGGTCGCTCGACCGCTCGGCGCTGGCGTCGACCGAACAGGACTGCGCTGATGGCGCCCGAAGCCGCGCCTGCCACCGCTCCGATCAGGGCGAGATTGATTGAGCCGCCGTCCATATCGGGGCCTGAGCCGCTGACCGTCGCAAAGGCCCAGGTCACCGTAAAGCCCGCTGCTGCCGAGGTGGCCACGAAAAGCAGGCCCCGCAGCCGGCCGAGCGTCAGGCCGGCAGCCAATCCGGTCAGCGCCGCCGGCACGATCCCGACAAGGTAACCGAACGGCAGCATCCAAAGGACGGCGAACAAGCCGCCCAGCGGGTCGATCCGTTCGCCGTCGAGCATCATGCTCCACACCGCATAGGCGACCGTGCCGCACGGCGGTCCGACGAGTGCGAAGGTGAGCGCGGTGAAGAGCGGCGTTTTCAAATGTCTCATCAGTCTTGCCCCCGCGAGCCCTCCTGGCTCCGCGCTACTATTGCCCGATCGCGGCCCGCCCGCATGGCTCGGATTGCTGACCTTTCCTGATTTGCGCCTTTCTGTCAGGGACCGCAGGTTGCAGGGGTCGCTCAGATGACGTCCTATCTCCTGGCGACGGGAGGGTTGAATGAGAAGCGTGTTCGCCGCAGCAACGGCCCTCTGTCTGGCGGGATGTGCGACATCGCCCGTCCAGACCCTGCCCCAGACCGCAGCCTGGCTGACGGCTGGCGGTGCGCCGCCCCCGCCTCAGGCGCGATGCCCTTACGTTTCGGATGTCGATCTGGTCAGCATAGCGGCTCAGAGGGCGCGGGAGCAGGCGAGCCCCGACCACGAGCAATATCAGGCCTATTACGACGGCCTCTACAACAGCGTCGCCATCATTCCCGGCTTCCGCTCGCCCCCCTCGGACGCCCCGGTTGTGCTTACCTCCGTCGAGCCGCCAGGCGGGATGTACATGAACACCGTCTGGACGGTGGTCTGGCAGGAGGCCGATGGCAGCTGGTGGTTCTGGCGACAGAACCGGACCAACGAGCCGCCACCCCCTCCGCCGCCGCCGCCGGCGGCTGACGCCTCCGAAGCTGAGCACCAGGCTTACCGCGCCGAAATGGCGGACTATCCCCCTGCCGCCCATGTCCGCTGGCCTCCGACGTTCGGCAGGCTCAGCGCTTCGCAGGCGAGCGCGCTCGAAGCGGCGCTGGCCAATCCGTGTCGCGCTTGGGAACCGGACCTTTGGCCCTGGAATCCGCCCCTGCGCCGCTCGAGCGCCCAGCCCGGCCCGCCGCACCCCCACGACTGGACGCCAACCCATGTCTGGATCGAGGAAATGGGCCGACCGGCCCGCCGGCTCACCGCTGCTAACGAGCTTAGTAGCCATGTCGACGCTATCGTTTCAATCGCGCGAAATCCTCGCGCCGGCTGATGACGCAGAGCGTGTCAGGATTGCCGGTTCGGCCGGGCTGGGTAGGGGGGCGCTGAAGATTAGGAGGCCATGGATGAACTTGGGTTTTTGGACATTTGCCCTGACGTCTCTCCTGACGGCGTGGATGTCGACTGTTGCGCTAGCTCTACCCGCATCCGACGAGACGCCCTCGGAAGAGGAGTTCTGGGAAGCCGCTGATCGAGCAGTTAGACGGGTATATGGTGAAGACGTCCAGGCCGTTGCCTGGCGCGAGCCCGCGCGTGATATCGACACGGGCGGGTACGCGGTGTGTGGAACCGTCAGCCTGCGGGGTCGGGCCGATCAATTGACAGTCCTGTCGCACTGGCATCGGGGCGACATGGCCATCCTCATGGTGACGGCCCCTGCAAATCACGCCGAAGACCCATATGCTGCCCGCCACGACATGAAGTGGCCCGGGGTCGTATTTCCAACGTCCAACTTGGAGGCCGAGTGTAGGTCCTTGGCCGGCATCGGCTCCGAAACTTGGCGAGGGGAGCCTTTCATGTGGCGGGAACCGCCAACGTTGCCTGTGTTATGGGCCGACATTAGTCGGACTTCTGGCGATAGATCGCTGCAGTGCATCCCGCTGAGCACCGAGGCGGGTCGCCTCTATCGTATCCGCGCAGACGCGACGTTGGACGCCCATCTGGTGATCGCTTCAGACTGCGAAGGGTCCGATCTTCTGCGGTGGAATGAGGACACTTCAACCACCGACCGAAATCCGACCGTGGAGTTCGAAGGCCAAGGGCAAGTTTATGCTGTGGTTGGCTATCGTGATGGCTGGGCGCCCTACACCCTGACTGTGGAAGAGGCCCAATTGCATCCGCCCACGACGACCCCCGTGCCCGGCGATGGTGGCGCATCTCTAGGAGCCAACCTGTGACGCAGCGTTGGCGGTATGCTGTGGGTCGATTTTTGGCTTTGAACTGAGTTATCGGCCGTCAACTCGCTCGCGGCCGGCCCAGCATTTCAGCCGAGCTTGGGTGGTGCTTGGATGAGGCCGACGAGGACGCACCAGGCCTCCCTCAAAGCCTTGTGGCGCAGGCCTCTGGCGAAAATCTTCTGAGGCCTTCGTAATGCGTAGGTCAGGAGCGCTGTCAACTTAACTCGCGGGCATAGTGCGAGGTCAGAGTGAGCCCATCTCAGGCAGCTACAGTCGCTCCGGCCCAGACGTCATTCGCCGCGCTGCGAATGATCCGGAGCGTTGGTCGGCTGATCAGATGACGCTGTGTGTAGAAGGTGTTGTAGACGCTGGCGTGAGTGGTGAGGAACCGCTGGGCTGATGCCTGAGACTTGAAGAGCTGCATCTTTCGCTCCCGCCTGCGGATGGGCAGGTGTGAGTTTTCCGCCCTGTTGTTTTCCCGAAGCCGTCCCGGTCGGTGGATGTCCTCCAACCCGAGTTCCCGCAGCGCCGATCCGTAGGACGATAAGCCATCAGTGACGATGCAGGTGGGGGCGATTGGCTGGTTGCGGAGCAGACGCTTGAGGAGCCGCAACGCTGCGGCGTGATCGCGGCGCTTCTGGACGACAACATCCAGGACCTCGCCTTCGTCATCCACGGCGCGCCAGACATACATCCGCTTGCCACCGATGTTGCAGACCACCTCGTCGAGGTGCCAGCGCGGGGAAGGGGCCGGACGTCTCCGCTTCAGGTTCTGTGCGATCAGCGGCCCGAACTTGATCGTCCAACTGCGAATGGTCTCGTAGCTAACCTCGATGCCACGTTGGGCGAGCAGCTCCTCAACGTCGCGAAAGCTCAGGGTGAAGCGGAAATAGAGCCAGATGGCCTGACGGATGACGTCAGCCGGAAAGCGGTGACGCTTGAAGGAGATCGGACGCATCAAGCCCTTGCTGCACACGGGCTCCAAGCAGCCCCAAGTGGAGACTTGTTAGCGTTAGCCTGACAGCACCATCAGTGGTGGCGGATCTGGTGGAGAACCGGGTGTCCCAAGCCGTCCCAGCCTGACGGCGCCGATAGCGCACTGCGCCGGCGCGCCTTCACGGTGCACGGGGCGCCGCGCACGGCCGTCCCGCTGCCCGGCGCGTGCGATAGCTGTGCTAAATAGAAATTTCTTCCTAAAGGCGAGCGCTAGACGGAGCGCGGTAGCCTGTGCGGGTCAGGGCTCCCCACAGGAGGCCTGCGACCAGGCCTGAATTCCAGATGTAGGACGCCGAGAAGAAGGCCCAGATGTCGATCGAGGCGAACAGGGCGTAGGCCGTGTAGTTGACGACCATCAGCAGGCCGCAGGCGGCCGAGAAAATGAGCCAGGGAGCGGTGCAGGACCGTGTCAGGACGACAAGCCACAGGGTCACAACCAGGTCCACGCCGAACAGCATCCAGAAGCCGTTTGGCCAATCTTGATCGTGGATCACGAGCGACAGCACCCAGGCGCAGGCGACGCCCAGACCGGCCTTCCGCGCAACCCCACCTCGCCAGATCGCTCCGCCGCAGGCCACGGCCGCCCAGATGTTCCAGGCCACCTGCCAGTTGAAATCAAATCCCATCCGATTCGCCCCCCAGTTTCGTCGCCCAGAGCCCCACTTCGCCAGCCGAACGATCGATATCCATGGACTTGTACGTCTGTGGCCCGACAATCCGGCGCACCTGGACGGACAATGAAGCCCGCGCCATATACCACCCTCGCGTTCCTGATCCTCGTTCTCTCCGCCAGGATGCGTTTTGAGCTGATGGCCTTACCGACCGAAAGACGTTCGCCGGGCTTCGAGCGCCGCTTCGATCGATTGACCGAGCGGGAGCGTGTCTGCCTGCGCGCGCTGCGAGAGTTCGGCGAGGCCAAATCGGCCGCACGATCGCTGAACATCAGCGTGACGACCTTCAACACGCATACGGCGAAGGCCAGGCAAAAACTCGGCGTGGGCCGAAGCTGGGACGCGGCGCGGCTTGCGGCCGAGTACGAAGCCCTCATCAATTCCAAACGAGACGAGGCTCCTGCAACTTTAACGATGCACAACGAAGCTGGTCTGGGTCCAGTATCCGACGTTTCTGTCGTCGGAGGGGGCGTCGATGCGGAGGTGCCGGGTGGCGCCGCTTTGCATAGCGGACTGGCCAGCAAGCTCAACGCTGGCTTGGAGTCTGTCGCCGGCAAATGGCGCGGACCGATCTTCGTCGTCGCCACATCCGCAGGGGTGGCGCTGGCGGCTGTCATCTTTTGGGCCGTCGTCGAAATCGCGCTCAGAGTGCAGCAATTCCGCTAGCCAATTTGGGGGTCCAGACGTCGCCCACCCGACGCAAATGACGCTCTCATACACAATCTTGGGGATGCGAACGATTCTCGCGGCCGCCACCTTTGGTGGCAGAGCGGAGGCGAAGCCGTGGGGGCGATGATCGCGGAAATGAACCATTCGGCCAGCGTAGACACGCAGGTGCCGTCAGCCCTCTATGTGCTGGGCTGGTGTGAACACTCGCCCACGCCGGCCGCCGTGGTGGATCGCGACTGTCAGCTCATCTGGACCAATCAGGCGGGCGATCGCCTGCTCTCGGAGGGCAGCCACATCCGTGCCTTCCAGGGTCGTGTGGGTTGCGCCGACGGTCTTCAGGACCCCGAGTTCCGCACCTTTGTGCGTAATCTCACCGAGCCTGGGGTGTGGGCCTGCCGTGGCGACGACGACCATATGCTGGTTCGCGGGGATTTGACCTCTCCACCGGGCTTGCCCGAGGCCGTGGGCCTCAGCTTTTTCCCCGCCCACCCGAGAGCCGAGTACATCTGGGCCGATTTCCGCAAGCTGTTCGGTCTGACGGTCGCCGAGGCGGCCTTGGTCCGTCGCCTGGTGGACGGCGATCGGGTGGAGACGCTCGCCGAGACCCTGGGCCTGTCGGTCGAGACTGTCCGTACACACATACGCCGCAGCTATGCGAAGCTGGGCGTCGGCAGCCGTGAAGAGCTCTTTTCCGTCGTGAGCCCGTTCCGGATCCGCTGAACCGCGGCCCTCTCCTCCCAACTTTTTTCAACTATGCCGATACATCGCGAATTCCCTTGCCCGCAAGGGAAAGGTGAGTGGCCGTTCGCGTAACGGGTTACATCTTAAGCATAAAATCCGTCGCCTGCCGGTTGAAAATGAAATCCCTACTCAACACTGGGGATGTCAGGCGAACGCCGTTTCGCATAGGTTGAGATTAAGGAAGCGTTAGCTTTCTTCTCGGGGGAGGGCTGCGGGCAACCGCCACTCTCAAAATTCTTCAAGCCGGTCTTCGGGCCGGCCCGCTCGCCGGATCAGCCATGCTGATGGGCGCTCGAACCTCTGCGCTCAAAAAAGCGCGTATCACCGGCCTGCGGGCCGAACATCAGCGGCCTTCGGGCCAGGAGAGAGTGAACCGATGCGCAAGAGCGCCTTCGTCTTCACCGCAGCCGCGGCCACCCTGTTCGCCGCGCCGGTCTTCGCCCAGTCGCAGTCGAGCATCAATCTGAACGCGACTGTGACTCCGGCCTGCGGCATCGCCAATCCGTCGCAGACGGTCGACCTGGGCGAGATCGCGGTCAGTGCGACGGGCCATGTCGCATCGCAGGTGTCCAACCAGGACTTCGGCAACATCTGGTGCAACGGCACGGGCAACTCGATCTCGATCGGCCTCGAGGCCCTTGAGACGCCGAATTCCTCGCCGGACAGCTCCTTCACCAGCGTCGTCCATTTCCAGGTCACCTCGTCCAACCCCGGCCTGGTGGGTCAGACGGCCAGCTCGCTGTCGCCGACGCCGCTGGTCGTGTCGGGCCTGCCGGCCTTCGAGACCGGCACTGGCGTCTACGACGACTACACCATCACCACCCTCGCGGATCCGACCCACCGCCCGATCGCGGGCGCCTATGAGGGATCGATCCTCGTCACCGTCACGCCCGGCACCTGACGCCAGGCTTCAAGTTCGGGCCGCCGGAAGTTTGGCGTCCCGATTTTCTGACCGGCCCGACCGGTCGTCCACGGGGGACCCGTCGGGCCCACCTTTCAACTGGAGACTACAATGCGTGCTCTGCTTCTGGCCGCTTCGGCCATGACCCTGGTGTCGGCTCCGGCCTTCGCCCAGTCGACCAACACGGTCACCCTGAACAGCACCGTCGCCCCGGCCTGCGGCGTCGGCAACCACATCTCGGGCGGTGGCGTCGCCGCCGGCTGGACTTTGGCCTCTGGTCCGATCGACGTTGGCAATCTGGCTGACTCTAACGGCCAATTCCTGTCGCCGATCACCCTGACGAACATCAGCTTCGGCAACATGTGGTGCAACAGCAATGCGTCGGTGACGATTTCGGTGAGCCCGATGTCGACCTCTAACAGCACGACCGACACGGGTTCGTTCGTCAACAGCTTCGATGTCTCGGTGCAAACCGATGCGGCCGTCTACACCGGCCGGTCGCAAGACTTCGTGATCACCGCCCAGGGCGGCGGTGCCCCGGCGGTCATCACGGGCAACTCGGGTCAAGCTTTCGAAACCGGCACCGGCCGTTTCGGTGGCATGGATTCCATTACGATCTTGCCGGAAGCTCGTACCTCGGGCGGCACCTACCGTCCGGTGGCCGGCGCCTACTCGGCCACCATCACGATGACCGCTACGGCGTCGTAAGTGTCCCGGGTCGGGGGCGGCCGGGCCGCCCCCGATCACTTCTTCCCTTTAAAAACGAAACGCAGCTCGCACAATGACGCATTCCCTCAACAAGCTGATCGGAGGCCTTTCGGGCGCGATCCTGCTTGGATGTGCGGGAACCGCGGCCGCCTCCGAGCCCGTCGCGGCCCTGGGCGCCGGCTATTCGTCGATGGACGCGCCGCTCGGCGCCCCGACGGAACTGCAGATCGAACTGCGCGGTCAGGTGGCCGCCCGCTGCGACCTGACGGCCCCGCCCGCCCTGGGCAGCCATCTCAATTTCGGCCGTTCTGGCCGCGTGCAATCCGCCTTTGCGATCGATTGCAATACGCCTTTCGTGATGCGGGTCCGCTCGCGGCACGGCGCCTTTGTCAGCGCGGAGCCCGCGCCCGGCGCCGCGGCCCGGACGCCCTATGAAATCCATGTCGAGGTCGGCACCGACGCCGGTCGCCAGAACCTGGGCTGGTGTGAATCCGCCTCGCTGGGCGACGAGGGCGCGGGGTCCTGCGCTTACGCCTCCCGCGCCGTGGGCGGCGGATGGTCGTCCGGCGACGCCACCGCCATCGAACAGTCCGGCTCCATCCAGATGCGATGGGACGAGCCCGAGGCCGACGCGCCCAGGCTCGGGTCCTACAGCGACGTCATCATCATCGAGCTGGAGGTCCGCGCGTGACCGACCGGCGCCCCCGTCACACCCCGACCATCGGGAACTTCCAGGAGAAGGTCGTGAGAACCCAACTGCTCTGTCTCGCCACGGCGGCGCTTTGCGCGACGGCCGGGGCGGCTTCGGCCCAAAGCGCCGCCAGCGCCAGCGTCAATACGACGGTTGCGCCGTTCTGCGCGTCGATGTCGCCTGGGTCGCCGTCGTCGATGGCGCTGGATTCGCTGGTGGGGCCCACCGGCCAGCTCTCGCCCAGCTTCTCCGGCACGACGTCCTACAGCCTGACCGGCTACTACTGTAACGCGCCCGCCAACATCACGCTTTCGGCGGCGCCGCTGCGTCCCTCGGCTCCGGTGACGGTCAGCGACACCGCCTCCTTCACGGATCGGGTCGACTATGCGGTCGCGCTGGCCTGGGACGACGTCAACCTGCAGGTCCTCAGCGCGACGGGAACGCCCGCCCAGCTGACCACCAGCGAAGCCAATGTCGGCGCCCTGACGGTCACAGTCTCGGATCCGGTCACCGAGAACAACAAGCGCCCTGTCGCCGCAACCTATGAGGCGGCCGTCACCCTCACCATCGCGCCGCAGGCGTGAGACGGAGCCGAGAACCATGAGACATCTCCTCCTTCCCCTCGTTGCGACCGCGGCCTTCGCCGCGCCGGGCCTGGCCCTGGCCCAGTCGGCCGACATCGCGCTGGATGCGACGGTCACCCAGTCCTGCGTCCTGGGAAGCCCGGCCGTTTCGGAACTTGACCTGGGCGACCTCACCGGCGCGGACGGCCGCATCGCGGCCTCTCTGGCCGGCGCGTCGCCGTCCGCGGTCACCACGATCGACGTGGCCTACTGCAACACGCCCAGCATCCTGTCGCTGGACGCCACGCCCCTGGGCCTCGAAATCGCGCCTGGCTATTCGACGCCCGCCGGCTTCTCGCGCCTGATCACCTATGACGCCACCCTGACCGGCTGGCCGGCCACGCTCGTGGATCGCCCGCTGGTCGGCGATTCCGCCAAGAGCACGACCGCTTCGGCGGCGCATGCGGCGCCGGCCCTGCAGCTGAGCATTTCGCGTCTGGAGGCGCTGAACGCGGCGGGGACCGCCGCCAACGCCACCGCAGTGATCGAGGCCGGGACCTATTCCGGCGCGATCATCATCGGAGTGGCGGTTCAGTAAGCATGCGCGTTTCCCTGGCCATGACCGGTATCGGCGCCGCCTCCCTGGCGATCGCTGCCCTGCCTGCGCCCGCCGTGGCGCAGCAGCAGACGCTTACCGTGTCCGGCCAGGCCGAGCAGATGTGCGTGCTGGAGGCGCCCGAGCAAGGCGATGGCCCGCTGGACAACTTCGAGAACCCGTCAGGCTCGGTCTTCGCGATCACCCAGCTGGCGGATCCGGCGACGCTGACCACCCGCGCGGCGCGCATCACGGTGTCCCTCACCGCCATGTGCACGAGCCTGCATCGGGTCGAGCTGGCCAGCGATGGGGACGGGCTCTGGCGTATCGGAGGTTCGTCCACGCCGACGGGGTTCGCGGATGCGGTTCCCTATCGCGCCGAGCTCTCCTGGGCCGACCAGACGAACGGATACGACGCCCAGGGCTCCACACGCCAGGTTCGCCGCATGGAGGTTCTAGTCGGACGTCCGGCCCTCGGCGAAATGCTGATCGGCTTCGAAATCCAGGCCGGGGAAACCAATGCCGGCTTCGGGGCTCCCTTGGTCGCCGGTGACTATTCCGACGTCCTGCGTATTACGATGGAGGCCCAGTGATGGTGCGCCTTCTTCCGCTCGCCGCCGCACTGGCCCTGCTGTCGTCCGCCGGCCAGGCCCTCGCGCAGAGCGGCCCGGACTTCGACACGGAGCAGATGACGTTCCAGGGGACGGTCGCTGCTGGCTGTCTGATCGCGGCGGCCCAGGCGACCTTCGTCGGCAATGCGACGGTCAGCAATCTTGCGCCCGGAACGGCCGACATCGCGATCAACCAGCTGGTGGACGAAAACGGCGAGCCCATTGGCGCAGAAGTCACGCTGACGCTCCCGGCTGTCTGCAATCAGTCACACACCCTGAGCCTCTCAAGCCAGAATGGGGCCCTGGTGAACGCGGACGGCGGGCCGGGCGGCCCTTTCAGAAACGCGCTCCCCTATTCGGTCACCGTCGCCTGGTCTGGCCAGAGTCAGACCGTGTCGAGCGACGGCGGGGGCCTGACCGTGACCTACGGCGACGCTGGCTCAGGCCAGGTCGTCATCACCATCCAGATTCCTGCGGGGGGCGATCCCCTCACGGCCGGCGCCTATGCCGATCAACTCATTCTCGAATTGGGAGCCGCCGCCTGAGGCGGGACCTGACGATGACCCATCCCATGCAAGCTATCGACATCATCGCCGGCCAGACCGGCAAGGGGACCCTCATGAAACTTGCGACCAGCATCGCGGCCGGCCTCGGCCTGCTCTTTGTCGCGGGCGCCGCCTCGGCCCAGGAGCAGATCGAAGTCTCCGGCGCCGCCGAGCCGATGTGCGCCTTCACCGGCGGCTGGACGGCCATCTCGGTGGGCGGCGGAGCCTCGCTCGGCGACTTCTCCGGCTCGGCGTGGAACATTCCGGCCTCGGCCTTCGCCTCCAGCAGCGGCGTGGCGGTCCAGGGTTCTGAATACGCCCTGCGCCTTCGCGCGGACGGTTCGTGCAATACGTCGCACACCATCACGGTGAGCAGCGCGCGCGGCGGTCTGTCTGCGGTTGCTGACGGATCGGCTCCGCCGGAGGGCTTCGCCAATCGGCGGCCCATGAAATACGCCGCCTACTGGAGCAACGGTTCCGGCGGCGCCTATGGTCCGTCCTCGTCCCAGATCCAGAATTTCCGCCCGGCGACGCCCGGCGCCTCGGTCACGCGGACCTTCACGGTTTCCAGCACCTGGGCTCCGCCTGGCGCGCGCGGCTTCGACCTCCGTCTCGGCCTTGAGCGTCCGACGGTGGCTCAGCCTCTCATCGCCGGCGCCTACAGCGACGTCGTGACCGTCACCCTGGCGGTGGCTCCCTAGTCGCCGCCGTCTCCCGGGGACGCCGGGATCTCGAAAAGTAGCTCGCGGCGGCGTCCAGGCCGCGAATGCGACGGGGGCCGACGGGTCCCCCTCGCTCGTTTCAGGAGCGCCCCATGGGGGCGACAGGAGTCTAGACGATGCGTTCTTCGGTGCGGGCCCTTGCTTCGGGTCTAACGGCGGCGGCAGCCCTTGCGGTTGCAGGGATCGTTTGGGCCATGACAGTGCAGCCGGTAGCCGTGGATCTCACGATGACCGGCCGGGGCATGAGCGCCCCGGTTCGCGTGGAAAACGACGGCCCCAACCCCCTGCCGGTCGAGGTGCGTATCGTCGAAACCGACTTCGACCTGAATTCGGTCAGGGCGTCGGACCGCGTCAGCGACGACATTCTGGTCTTTCCGCCGCAGGCGATCATCGCACCGGGTGAGACCCAGGTCTTCCGTTTGCAGTATGTCGGTGATCCAGGATCCGAGCGGAGCCGCCACTACTACGCCGAGGTTTCGCAGCTGCCGATCGAGCTCCCCGAAGGCCAGTCGGCGATCCAGATCCTGTACAATTTCCAGGTGATGGTGAACGTCGCGTCCGCCACGGGCGGACAGGCTCAGCTATCCGTTTCATCCGGCGAGATCGCGACGGACGGCGAGGGCAGGCCGGTCGCGGCCTTTACCGTGGAGAACGCTGGCCTGAACTACGGCTACCTCAGCCGCAGCGAACTGACGATCCGTCACCTGGATCCGTCGGGTCGCGAGCTGATGCGCCGGACCCTGGCGCCGAACGACATCCAGCAGCTGATCGGATTTGGCCTTGTCGGACCGCAAATGTCGCGTCGGTTCGTCTCGCCGATCCAGCTCGAATCCAGCGAGGGCTCGGTCGAGGTCTCGCTGTCTCAGCGCGGGCGATGATCGATGCGTCGGGGGGCGTTCCATCGCTGGCTCGGGGGAGGCGTAGCGCGGCTTTCCGTGCTGACGCTCGCCGCGCCGATCTGGGCCGGTGCGCTTGAGGCGGCGGCCGAGACACTGGACATCTCGAACCTGGATTCTGGCGCCAAGTCGCGTGAGGGCCGCTCGTCGGAGGACCGATCGAACGAAACCGCGAGCATCCTGGCGCCGGTGCCCGGCGCGGACGGGCTGCGTTACATCCCGGCTGCGGCCCTGGGCGCCCAACAGACGGCGCGGCTGAACACCTCGGGCCAGGTGCTGACCATCGTCGCGCCGCTGAAGGATGGCGACACCTATCTGGGCGATGTCGAGGTTCGGATCGCCCCGGATGATTCCATCCAGGTGGCGGCTGACCAGGTCTTTGAACTCCTGGCCCAGAGTCTGGACCCGACCGCGATCGGACCGCTCCAGGCCCTGGCGCAGCCCGGCGCCTTCGCTTCGCCCGAACAGTTCGCGGCGGCAGGGGCGCCGATCCGGTTCAACCCGCGGACCCTGGAAGTCGACATCGAGGTTCCCGTGTCCGCGCGTGCGCGCCAGTCCATCGGCCTGGCCGAACTGGACCGAGCCGTCTACGGCGACTTTGTCGCGCCCGAGAGCTTTTCGGCCTATGTGAACATTCGCGGCGCGGTCGACTACGTGCACCAGGGCTTCACCTCTGACGGTTTCGGCGACCCTCTTTTCCTGATGGACGGTGCGGCGCGCTTCGGACGCGTGGTCCTGGAAAGCGAGGCGAGCTGGACGGATGGGGAGTTCTCTCGCGAGGGCACCCGGTTCGTCTACGACGACATCGAAAATCTCAATCGCTGGACGGCGGGCGACCTGCTTCCGCAGAGCCGTGGCTTCCAGGGCGTCGGCGACGTGGCCGGCATCGGGATCGAACGATCCTACGGGCTTCTGGACCCCCAGCGAAACACCACGCCGCGCGGCGGGCGTACCTTCACGCTCGATCGCGAAGCGACGGTGGAGGCCTTCATCAACGGTCGCGTCGTACGCACCGTTCGCCTGCAGCCGGGCACCTATGATGTCAGCGACTTCCCCTTCATTCAGGGATCCAACGACGTCGAACTGGTGATCTCCGACAGCTCCGGCCAGCGCGAGGTGATTTCATTCTCGCTCTTCATCGACCGCACCCAGCTGGGGCGCGGGCTTTCCGAATACGGCGCCTACATCGGCGTCGACAGCAGCCGCCTTGGCAACTCGATCGACTATTCCGACGACCTGTCAGCGTCCGGCTTCTATCGTCGCGGCGTGACCGACGATGTCACCCTGGGTGGCAACTTCCAGTACAATGAGAACGGGTCTCTCTACGGCGCCGAGATCGTGTGGGGCTCGCCCGTCGGAACCCTGGGAGCCGACTTCGGCTATAGCGACCTGGATGGCGTCGGCGGTGGCTGGGCCGCCAACATTTCCTACGAGCGTCTCATCCAGAGCGCCGAGGGTGGCGGGGCGTCGTTTGTCGCCGCGCTGGAAGCGCGCAGCCGCCGGTTCGGGGCTCCGACCCAGTTCGCGCCGGACAACGCCTATTCCTACAATGTCACTCTTGGCTACTCGCGAGCCTTTGCAGACAACTCCTTCGCGGGCGTCCAGCTTCGCTACGCGGATGCCCGCGATGGCTTCGAGGACGAACAATCGGCTCGCGTGAGCTACGGCCGGCGGCTTACGACCAATACAAACGTGGTGTTCGACGTGGACTGGATCGACGGTGGCTTTGCCGACGGGACCAGCTTCCGTGTCTCGCTGGTTCGCCGGTTCGGAACCAGCGGTTCAGCGCGGGCGGAATACGATTCCCTCGCCGAACGCGCTCGCCTCGGATACCAGACATCCGGCGGTCGTGGCGTCGGGGCATGGAGCGCCTCGGGTGCCTTTGAAGGCGGCGCCGACGATCTCGGATTCAACGGCTCGGCCGCCTACGCCGCCAATCGAGCGGACCTGGGTATTGGGCATTCAACCGCCTATTCTCAGGTCAGCAGCGATATCACCGACCAGCGGAGCTACCTGCGCGCTGCGACCAGCATCGCTTTCGCCGGTGGCCACTTCGCCGTGGGACGGCCGATCTCTGACTCGTTTGTGATCGCGCGTCCCTACAATGGCGATCGTTCGATCGTCGTGGAGATCGAGCCGTCGACGGATGGATTTGATGCGCGGTCCGGCGCTTTCGGCCCGGCCCTGTATGGTCAGATCTCATCCTATTCGCCACGCACCGTGATCTATGACGCGGCAGAGGCCCCGCCGGGCTTTGACGTGGGAACTGGCGCACTTCGCATCCTGGCGCCGTATCGTGCAGGCTACCTGCTTCACATCGGCTCCGACTATGGCGTGACCGTCATCGGCCGCATGATCGGCCGCGATGGTGAGCCGCTCACCTTCCTGGCGGGTGAGGCCATCGAACAGGGCGGCGAAGGCCGTCGGGTCGAGGTCTTCACCAACCGGCAGGGTGTCTTCGGCGCCAGTGGCCTGCGCCAGGGGACCTGGCGCATCGAGATGATCGGATCGCCGCCGATTGTCTATGAGCTGATCGTCCCCGACGCCCCTGACGGGGTCGCGCGCATCGGCGACATTCAACCGGTTCAGTAGGAGAGTGGCCGTGAAAATCCCTGTCGCGATTGTCGCAGCTGTGTCCGGTCTGGCGTCGGCTGGGGCCGCCGCCGCTCAATGTGTCGCTGTCGATCCGGTTGTGGTGCCGCAAGTCCGCGTCGATCCGCTTGACGCCGCCGGGCCTGGCGAGGTGGTTCAGCCGTTTGTCCTGACGTTCAGAAGGACGGGCGCGGGGTCGGAGCCTGTTGTCGTGCGCTACCAGATCGTGGATGAGGATTCCAACATCTTGGCGCGGGTCGGAGCGACGCAGGGCCCTGTTGTCGAATGGACCAGCAGCGATTCCTCACGTGATATCGGTGCGTTCCGAAGCGACGCCTACATCCTTCTGCGCACCGGTACGGCCAGGCTCGATGAAGATGACGCCGCCGTCCAGCGACAGGTCGCCCTGCGCTTGACGGATCTGCGCGCCGACCTGTCAGCGGGCGTCTATCGGGAGCAGTTCACGGTGCGATACTGGTGCGGCGAAGCCGATGCAGGGCTGCCCTTCGAGTCGGCAGGCGTGGTTAGCGTTTCGGTGGCCGTGCCCAATGTGCTCAGCGCCAACATCGCCGGCGCCTCCGTGCGGGGCGAGATCGATTTCATGGATTTCGCCATGCGGACGCGCAGTCTCATGGTCTCGGTCCGGAGCACGGGCCCGTACCGTGTGACCGCCAGAAGTCTCAACGGCGGCGTGATGCTTCGTGAGGGTGCCGGAGCCGCACCGGGCCCCGCCGACCGGATCGAATACCAGGCCACCTTCGACGGGCAGCCGCTCGATCTCGCGGCGGGATCTTCCCAGGGCGCGCAGAGAGCGGGCCTGGTCGGGCGGATGATCCCGCTGGAAGTCCAGGTGGACGGCGTCGAGCGCAACCGGGCCGGCGTCTATGCAGACACGCTGTTCGTCACCCTGGCGCCGGCCAACTGAGCCTCAGCTTTTCGGCTCGATCCTGACGCTGATCGACCGGAACCGTTCGGGCTCCTCGCCGAGATCGGCAGCGAGCATGACCGTACGCAGGTCGGCGTGGGCCGAGTCCGTCAGGACGGTCTCACCGGACGGTGACAGCGGAATTCGCACCCCATCGGAAATGATCGCGGCGCCGGTCAGATCCATCGGATGCTGGACCATCACCCGATATCCGGACGGTGCGTTGCAGAACTCATGGGCGGCGCCGAGTTCGACGTGGCCCTGATCATCAGGCATCCCGACATCGGCGGCGAGCCGGACACGGCAAATCACCGGCACAAAGGCCTGAATACGAATCGTCGTGCTCGCAGAACTGCGAATACCTGTGTCGGCATAAGCAGTCGCGCCAATAGATGAGATCGCGACCGCAGCGATTATCAAATTCTTCTTGAACATGGTCTTGTCCCCACGCCAGATGCGATGGGGAGACCGTAGCTGCTAACGATTAATACCGAGCGAGGAGACGTGTTTACCACAAGGTAAATCGCAAGGTAACCAGAATTGGGTATCAAAAATCACACGGCTCCATACCTGTCACGCACCGCGTCGTTCCCGATCGTTCCAGGCTTGTGGCCGCCGTCCCTGACGACAGCCGGCGGCCAGTGAGTGCAGCTTGTGGACGACGCAGGCGGACGTGCTAACGGACATCGCATGGGGAGACGTCATATGGCCGCTGCAACAGGTCCACTCGAGGGATTGAGAATTGTTGAGCTGGACGCGATCGGTCCGGTTCCACTGGCGTCCATGATCCTCGCCGATCTGGGCTCCGAGATCATCCGCATCGCCCGCGCGCCGAACTCGGGCCAGACCTGGGACGACACCGGCGGATCGGTCCTCCACCGAAACCGCCGCCATGTGCATCTCGACCTCAAGAACCCGGACCATCGCGAGCAGGCCCTCGCCCTGATCGAGAGGGCGGACGCCCTCATCGAGGGCTTTCGCCCCGGCGTAACAGAGAGGCTCGGTCTGGGGCCCGATATTTGCCTTGGGCGCAATCCGGCGCTCGTCTATGCGCGTATGACAGGCTGGGGCCAGACCGGGCCGCTGGCCCCGCGAGCCGGCCATGACATCAACTACATCGCTGTCACCGGCGCGCTTCACGCCATGGGGGATCCGGGCTCGCCGCCTCCACCGCCGCTCAATCTGGTTGGCGACTATGGCGGAGGGGCCATGTTCGCCGTGGTCGGCATCCTGGCGGGTGTCCTGAAGGCGCGCGCGAGCGGCAAGGGAGAGGTCGTCGATATCGCCATGACCGACGGGTCGGCCGCCCTCACCAGCCTTTTCCACGCCTTCTCGGCGTCGGGCCTGTGGCGGGATCAACGAGGGGGCAACTTGCTGGACGGGAGCAAGCCTTTCTATCGTTGCTATGCCTGCTCGGACGGCCGCCATGTCGCCGTCGGATCGCTGGAGCCGCAGTTCTTCGCCCAACTCCTGATCGGGCTCGGCATTGCGCCGGATCGTTTCAGCCAGTTCGACCCATCGGGATGGCCCGCGATGCAAGCAGCCTTCGAAGCGGTGTTCGCCACCCGAACCCGCGATGAATGGGTCTCGGTCTTCGAGGGGACGGACGCCTGCGTTTCGCCCGTCCTGTCGTTTGGCGAGGCCCCGTCCCATGCTCACAATCAGGAACGGAACACCTTCGTTACGGTCGATGGGGTCGCCCAGCCGGCGCCGGCGCCGCGCTTCTCGCAGTCTCCGACCGCCGTCGCACCGGACCGTCGCGGCCTCATGACCATCGACGAGGCCATCGCCGCCTGGCGGACCTAGAGCGCCACGCGGCGCGGCATGATGAGGGTGTCGATGTCTGACTGGGCCATGTTGCCCTCGACGGCGGCGCCGACGTGGGCGGACAAGTCGCCTTCGCGGCGCCCAGGGGTGCCGAGCGGCGGACCGAAGTTTCGGACCCGTCGGTCGGGGCCGACATAGCTCTCACACTGGATGAACTCGCGGGTGTCATTGGCCAGCCAGAGAATGCGCTGGAGCAGGACGCGCGGTTTCAGGGGCTTGGCGACGACGAAGCTGGCGCCGCAGTCGCGGCTCCTCTGCACATCCGACGGCGCTGCGTTGGCGGTCAGCATGATCGCAGGCGTCCGGCAGGTCGGGTCCGGCGTCTCACGCCGGAGCCAGCGTACAAAGTCATAGCCGTCCATCTGCGGCTGGGAGCAGTCGACGAGGATCAGATCGATCTGGCGCTGGCGGACGACCTCGGTTGCGGCGGCGGCTGAGGCGCAGCAGATATGATCCCGTACGCCGTAGCCCTTGATGATCGAGCTCAGCATATCCAGCGCGGGGGCGTTGTCGTCGATGAGCAGGACGGTGGCCTGTTCAAGGTTGAAGCGGTCGAGCACGTGCGTCTGGGCCATGGGATCAGTCGAACAGCTGGAAGTCGCCGGCGCCGACGGCCGGCGCATTTTCACCGGCGAGGCGGGCGGCGACGGCGGACAGGGAAAGCCTGTTCAGGGCCGCCTCGGCCGGTTCGCCATGCGCCAGCGCATTCAGAAGGTCGCCGAGCGCCCGCAGCGTCTGCGACACCTCGTCGACGGCCTGGCCCCGGCGCAGCACGTCATTCGGGTCGGCTGCGGTGACACCCGAGGCATGCGCGGCGATGAGGCCGCCCAGGTCTTCGACCGGCGAGGCCAGGGCGGTCAACTCAGTCGACAGGGCCGCGAGGAGAGCAGGGTCGATCGGGCGGGCCATCAGAACAGCTCCAGGGCGCCGGCCTCGATCGGGGCGGGCGAGGGAGCGACCGGCCGGCGGGTCTGCGGAACCTCGGCGCCGGCGACGGCGCGCTGAAGGGCGCGGCCCGTGGCCGGCCAGTACTGGACCCTGCGTCCGCCCATCCCACGCAGGCTGCCGCCGACCAGCGGGATGCCTTCGTCGCGCAGGAAACGTTCGGCGAAGTCGGCGTTGGCGCGTCCGACATCGCGAAGGGAATCGAACATCCGGCCGCCGCCGAACAGCTTGGCTTCGAGGCGTCCGCGCTGCGCGCCGCGCTTGATGCAGTCGTTGATGAGCACTTCCATCGCATAGGCGCCATAGCGGCGGCCGGCGTCGGTGCCCGCGCCATCGCCGTCGGGCAGGAGGAAATGGTTCATGCCGCCGATGCCGGTCGTCGCATCGCGCAGGCACAGGGCCACGCAGCTTCCCAGGATGGTGCTGAGCATCACCTGTGGATCGTCCGTGACATGGTGCTCGCCCTGACCCACATGGATCCGGCGCACGGGTTTCGGGGTGTCCGGCGTCATGTCAGAGGACCGAAGACACCCTCGACCTTGTCCTTCAGCTGGGCCACCGTGAAGGGTTTGACGAGGTAGTTGTTGACGCCGAACTGCACGGCGCGCTGGACCAGTTCGCGATCGGCGCGGCCGGTCAGCATGATGAAGGCCGCGCCCGAGCTCGGCGGATGGGCGCGCACGGCGCGCAGCAGGCCCAGGCCGTCGAGGTTGGGCATGTTGAAGTCCGAGATGACCAGGTGCGCGGGACGGGTGATCATCTCGCGCAGGCCCGCCTCGCCGTCGGCGGCCTCGCGGAACTCGCGAAAGCCCAGGGCCTGCAGGCTGGTGCGGATCAGGGCGCGCATCGAGGCCTGGTCATCGACAATGAGGGTGTGGATGGCGGAAGCGGCAGGCATGACAGGTCCTCAGGCGGGGTGAGCGGCGCGCGAGTGATCGGCGCAGAGTTCAAGGATGGCGGAGGGAAGGCGGCCGAGCGGCAGCTGGCGCTCGACAGCGCCGACCTCGAAGGCGGCTCGCGGCATGCCGTAGACGACGCTGGTGGCCTCGTCCTGGCCCAGGGTGTGGGCGCCGTTCTGGCGCATCTCGAGCAGGCCCTGGGCGCCGTCGCGGCCCATGCCGGTCAGGATCACGCCGGTCATCGGCCGACGCAGGGCGGCGACAGAGCGGAACAGCACATCCACCGAGGGACGATGGCCGCTGACGGTGTCACCGCGCGTCAGGCGGCAGCGTGGCGTCACGCCGCCGACTTCCAGATGGGCCTCGCCGCCGGGGGCGAGATAGACGCAGCCCGGCTCGAGCGGGGCGCCGTCGACGGCCTCGCGCACGGTGGCGGCCGAGGCCCGGTCCAGCCGGGCGGCGAAGCTGGCGGTAAAGGTCGCCGGCATATGCTGGGTGATCACCGTGGCGGGACAGTCAGCGGGAAAGGCCGAGACGATGGTCAGCAGCGCCTCGACGCCACCGGTGGAGGCTCCGATGGCCAGCACGTGGTCCCGGGTGGCGCGATAGTCACCCGTCGGCTGCGGGCCGCGGAACTCCGAGCCGGCGCGCACGCGCGAGCGCGCTGCGACCTTCACCTTGTCGGCCAGGTCGCCAAAGGCCTCGGCCGCGCCCATGCCGTGGCAAGGCTTGCCGACGGCGTCGACCGCGCCGAGCTCCAGAGCGGTGACGGTAATCTCGGCGCCGGCCTGGGTCAGGGTCGAGACCATGACCACCGGCATCGGCCGCAGCCGCATGATCTTCTCGAGGAACTCCAGCCCGTTCATGTTGGGCATCTCGACGTCCAGGGTGATGACGTCGGGGTTCAGCCGCTTGATGGCCTCGCGGGCCTCGAGCGGATCGGCGGCGGAGCCGACGACCGTGATCTCCGGGTCGCGGCGCAGGGCCGCCGTGATCAGGCCGCGCATGGTCGGGGAATCGTCGACGACGAGGACGGAGATGGTCATGCGGCCACCCGGTAAGTCGTCAGGCCACTGGTGGTCAGGCGAGCCGCGGCCGGTCCGCTGACGCGTTCGGAATGGCCGATGTAGAGGGTCGCGTCCGGCGTCATCATCGGCAGGAAGCGGCTCCACACCCGCTCCTGAGTCGCGTCGTCGAAATAGATCACCACGTTGCGGCAGAAGATGACGTCGAAGCGGCCTCGCATGGGCCAGTCACCGATCAGGTTCAGTTCGCGAAAGGCGACCAGCCGGCGCAGGGTGGGCGAGGCGCTGAGGTATCCGGGGCGTCCGGCCGCCCGGTCGAACCAGCGGTGACGCAGCATCGAGGGCGCTGCTTCGGGCGCCTCTTCGGAATAGACCCCCGCCAGTCCCTCGGCGACCATGTTGGGATCGATGTCGGTCGCCAGGATGCGCACGTCTAGGTCCGCCGCCTCGGGCAGGACCGACAGGACGGTCATGGCCATGGAATAGGGCTCCTGGCCGTTGGAGCAGGCGGCTGACCACAATCTTACTCGCTGTCCGGCGCGCGCCCGTTCCGCCAGGACCGGCATGACCACGTCGCGCAGGTGCTCGAAGTGGTGCGGCTCGCGATAGAAGCGCGTCACATTGGTCGTCAGGGCGGCGGTCATGGCCTGACGCTCATCGACGCCCTCAATGCCCTGGATCAGGGCGCAGTAGTCCCGAAAACTGCGCAGGCCCAGGGCGCGCAGCCGCTTGGCCAGGCGCGAATAGACAAGCGCGGCCTTGCTTTCGTTCAGGGCGATGCCGGCATGGCTGTGCAGCACCTGGGCGATGTGGCGGAAATCCTCGGCGGTGAAGACGAACTCGCCTTCGACCAGGGACTCGCGCCCGGCGACGGTGGTCATGCGGCTTCGGCCTCGTTTTCCGGGACGATCCACTCCAGCTCCAGCAGGCTGACCATGCGGCCCTCGATGGCGAAGACGCCCTTGACGAAGGTCTTGACGTGGTCGCTGGCGACATCCGGGGTGGCCTGGATCAGGTCGTCGGTCAGCTGGATGATGTCGGACACCGCATCGACGAGCAGGCCGACGGTGCGGCGGCCGATATGGGCCACCATGATCACGTGCCGCGCGGTCGGCTCCGACGTCTTCAGGCCTAGGCGGGCGCCCAGATCGACGATCGGCAGGACGGCCCCGCGCAGGTTGATAACGCCCTTCATGAAGCCCGGAGCCCGCGGCAGCGGGGTCGCCGGTGTCCAGCCGCGGATTTCGCGCACCGACATGATGTCGACGCAGAATTCTTGCTGGCCGATGCGGAAAGCGATCAGTTCGCGCGAGGCGGCGTTAGAGGTGTTCGGTTTGTCGGACATGATCAGCTCGCGAGCTTGAGTTCGGGCCGCGCGGAACGGCGGCGGGTGTTGGCGACGAGGGCGTCGACATCCAGGATCAGGGCGACCCGGCCATCGCCCAGGATGGTCGCGGCGGCGACGCCGTCGACCTGCTGGTAGTTGGTCTCCAGGCTCTTGATGACGACCTGACGCTGGCCCTGGATGGCGTCGACCAGCAGGGCCGCGCGGGCGCCGCCTTCGGTCTCCACGACCAGGGCGACACCGCTGGACGGAGTGATCGGCGCATCGCGGAAGCCCATGGTCAGGCCGACGTCGATCAGCGGCACGAACTGGTCGCGGAACAGGATCACCGCGTCATGGCCGCCCACGTGATGGACGTCCTGCGGGCGCGGAGTCAGGCTCTCTACGATGGCCGTGAGCGGCGCGACCAGGGTCTGTTCGGCGGTGGAGACGACCATGCCGTCCAGCACCGCGAGGGTCAGGGGCAAGCTGAGGGTGAAGGTCGAGCCCTTGCCGGGAACCGAGGCGATGCTGATCCGTCCGCCCAGCGCCTGGATCGAACGCTTGACCACGTCCATGCCCACGCCACGGCCCGAGATGTCGGACACGGCGTCGGCGGTCGAGAACCCCGGCAGGAAGATCAGGTTGTCGATCTCGTCGTCGGTCAGGACCGCATCCTCGGCGATCAGGCCGCGCGAGACGGCGATGCCGCGCACACGTTCGCGGTTGATGCCGCGCCCGTCGTCGCTGATCTCGATCACGATCCGGCCCGAGCGATGAAGGGCGACGAGGTGCACGGAACCCTCGGCCGGCTTGCCGGCGGCGATGCGGTCGTCCGGCGTCTCCAACCCATGATCGATCGCGTTGCGGATCATGTGGGTGATCGGCTCGGCCAGGCGCTCGACGACGGTCTTGTCGACCTCGGTGGCCTCACCCTCGGTGATCAGGCGAACACGCTTGCCGGTCATGTCCGCGACCTCGCGCACGAGGCGCGGCATACGCTGGAAGACCGACTTCACCGGCTGGGCCCGGATGGCCATGACGCTGTCCTGAATCTCGCGCGTCAGGAGTTCGAGATCCTCCAGACCGACCGAGACGCCTGACGAGCGGGCCAGGCCGCTTTCGGTCACGCGCTGGGCCAGCATGGCCTGCTGGATGACCAGTTCGCCCACGACGTTGATCAGGCGGTCCACGCGATCCAGATCGACGCGGATGGTCACGGCGGGCGCCGGCTGTCCGGAGGGCTGAGCAGCCGGCGCCGCCTGCGTCGCAGCCGCGGGGGGGACAGCGGCCTGGACAGGGGTGGCGATCGCGGGTGAAGGCGCGACCGTTTCGACCATGGGGAGTTCGGCGGCCGCCGGAGCGGTTTCGGCGCTGGCCGCGGCCAGGAGAGCGGAAATGTCCAGATCGTCCGGCTCGGCCTGTTCGATGGCCAGCGGCGTGATGGACAGGTCGCAGTCGGTCTCGACGAAATCAAACACCTCGCGCACGTCCGCATCGTCGGCGTCGGTCGTGATGTCGATGGTCCAGGCCAGATAGGACTCTTCCGGATCCATCTCGGCGAGGCCGGGAAGGGCGGATGCGTCGAGGCAGGTGATGAGGTCGCCGAGCCGCGACAGCTCACGGATCAGCAGGCCGGTTTCATTGGCCTTGCCGTACATCCGCGCGTGCGGATGCAGGACCACGCGCCAGCCGGTAGACGCGCTCGCCTCGGCGGCGGGAGGCTGAAGGGCGGAGAGGTCGAACGCGACCGGGCGGAAGCCGAACTCGTCGGCCTCGATCTCGGGTTCCGCCGGCGCGATGTCGGCAGCCGGGATGGCTTCAGGCGCTGCCTGGCCATGCGTCAGGGCTTCCAGCTCGGCGACCAGGGCGGCTGAGCGGCCGGCGTCGACCGGAGCCCCCTGTCCGCGCGCGGCGCCGACATGGTCGGCCAGCACGTCCGAAGCGCGCAGGAGGGTCTTGACGGTCTCGTGGTCGCACGGCTTGCGGCCCGAGCGGATCTCGTCGAGCAGGGTCTCGAAGACGTGGGCGAACCGCACAAGGTCGTCCAGACCAAAGGCGCCCGCGCCGCCCTTCACCGAATGCACGGCGCGGAACACGGCGTTGACGGTCTCGTCGTCGCCGGCGCCGGCCTCGATAGCCAGCAAGCCGGACTCGAGGTCGCCCAGGAGCTCGTCGCACTCCTGGAAGAAGGTGGCCTTGATGGCCTCGAAGGGATCGGCCTCACTCATGGTCAGGCCGCCACGCGCCGAACGGCTTCGACCAGCTTGACCGGGTCGAACGGCTTGACGATCCAGCCGGTGGCGCCGGCGTCGCGGGCGCGCTGCTTCTTTGCCGCATCGCTCTCGGTCGTCAGCACCAGGACCGGCGTGGCCCGGTGGTTCGGATCCGCGCGCACGCCCTCGATGAAGCCGAAGCCGTCCAGGCGCGGCATGTTGATGTCGGTGATGACGACATCGGCGCCTTCGGCGCTGAGCGTTTCCAGACCATCGACGCCGTCGACGGCCTGGATCACGCGGTAACCCGCCTCGACCAGCGCCAGCATGAGCATGTCACGCATGGTGCGGGAGTCGTCGACGGTGAGTACGGTCTTGGTCACGCGGATTCTCCCCATCCGAGGTTCGACAGGGGCGCGCCGAAGGCGGCCCATTGCTGGACGAAAGCGTCCGATGTCGGCGTGATCGCGATCGCCGCGCCGTCGGTCGCCCAGGTCTGCTGCGCGGCGAGCAGAACCTGCAGGCAGAGCGCCCCCAGACGTTCGACCGCACTCGCATCAAGGGTGACGGGGCCGCCCCGGGCCGCCAGCAGTTGGGCCCGAAGGGCCGCGGCCTGCTGGATGTCCAGGACGGCGGGCAGGACGATCGCGGCCGACATCAGAACTCCTCCCAGCCGTCTTCCGCGGGGGCCAGATCGCTCTTGAGCGCGGCGCCGCCCCGACCGACCGTCTTGATGGCGGCGACCGGGCGATGGACGGGGGCGGCGGGCTGATGACGCGAACCGCGGGCGGCCTGGGCCACGCCGCCGATCTTGAAGCGCGAGACCGAGCCGGCCAGGGTTTCGGCTTCCTGCGACAGCGAGTGGCTGGCGGCGGTGGATTCCTCGACCATGGCGGCGTTCTGCTGGGTCACCTGGTCCATCTGGTTGACCGCGGTGTTGACCTGCTGGAGGCCGGTCGCCTGCTCCTGGGCGGAGGCGGCGATTTCGGACACCAGGCCGTCGATCTCCGCGACCCGGCCGACGATGCGCGCCAGCGCTTCGCCGGTCTGGCCCACCAGGCTGACGCCTGTGTTGACCTGCTGGGTCGAGGCCGAGATCAGGGTCTTGATCTCCTTGGCCGCCTCGGCCGAGCGCTGAGCCAGGGCACGAACTTCCGAGGCCACGACCGCGAAGCCCCGTCCGGCGTCGCCGGCGCGGGCCGCCTCGACCCCGGCGTTCAGCGCGAGCAGGTTGGTCTGGAAGGCGATCTCGTCGATCACGCCGATGATCTGGCTGATCTCCTGCGCCGACTTCTCGATCGCGCCCATGGCGTCGACCGCGTCACGGACCACGACGCCCGAGGTTTCGGCGTCGCCCTTGGCGGCCTTGACCGTTTCCGACGCCTGACGAGCGCCGGAGGCCGTGCGGTTGACGGTCGCGGTGATCTCGTCCAGCGCAGCGGCGGTCTCTTCCAGGCTGGCGGCCTGCTGCTCGGTGCGGCGCGACAGGTCATCGGCCGCCTGGCTGATTTCGCCCGAACCCGAACGGATCGCCGAGACGTTGCCGACCACCACGGTCATGGCTTCCTTCAACTGGCCGATGGCGTTGTTGAAGTCCGCCTGCAGCTTGACGTACTCGCCGGGGAAGGCCTGCGTCAGGGTGTAGGTCAGGTCGCCGCGCGTCAGATGATCCAGGCCCTCGCCCAGGGCCTTCACGACAGAGGCCTGTTCGCGGGCCGCGGCGTCGGCGGCCGCCTGGTTGCGGGCGCGCTCGGCCTCGACGGCCTCACGATGCGCGACCGCCTCGGCTTCCACGCGGGTCTTCTCGATCGCGGCGTCGCGGAAGGCGACGATAGCCACACCCATGGCGCCGAACTCGTCCTTGCGGGTCGCATAGGGGACGTCGATGGCGGTTTCGCCGCCCATCAGGCGCTTCATCAGGCCCACCATGCCGAGCACCGGGCCGCCGATCGAGCGGGTCAGGACCCAGCCGGCGCCAAGGGCGATGACCAGAGCCGTGCCGAGCCCGATGAACAGGGCGATGAGAGACATCTCACCGGCGCTGTCCTGAACCGTGCGCGCTTCGGCCAGCAGTTCCATTTCGACCGCCGTGATGGCGTCGATGCCGTTCTCGACCGCTTCCATGTAGCCATCGGCCGATCCCTGGCGCCCGACCATGGCGATGGCTTCGCCGCGGGTCTCCGGGTTCGTCGCCAGCAACGCGCCGGCGTCCACGACGTTTTCGAACCAGGCATCGCTGGCCGCCTCGACCTCGTCGATCCGGGCGCGCATCTCGTCGTCGGCGCCCTGACGCAGGCTATCCAGGCCGGCCTTGAAGTCGGCGCGGTGGCTGGCGGCGCGCTCAAGGTAGTAGGGATCGCCGGAGATGAGGAAGCCGCGATAGCTGTTCTCCTGGCGCGCCAGTTTCAGCGTGACCTCGGCGAGGGTGCGCACGTCCTCATTGAGGGCGCTGCGGACCTGACCGGCGCGGTCGAGCGCCTGCAGGTTGACGAAGAGGATGGCTCCCATGGCGGCGATCGCCATCAGGATCGAGGCGAAGGCCACGGCCAGTTTTCGGCTGAGCGGCAGGTTGGTGAAGAACACGGATCTATCCTTTCGGATCCTGGGCGATGGCGCGGGGATGGGGGTCAGAACGAGTAGGACAGGGAGCCGACCAGGCGGCCCTCGTAGCGCTCGCCGTAGCTATGGCCGTCGGTGTCGTACCAGCGGACGTCCAGAGCGATCTGATCGGTCAGGGAGCGGCGCACGCCGACATTCCAGGCCACGTATTCAGCGCCGCCTTCCGCGGTGCGGTCGGCGACGGCGGCGCTGACGCGCGTGGCGCTGTCGAGGCTGACCGTGCCCTGGAGCTCGACCCACCAGGCTTCACGCGTGGCGGCGAAGCCGTCGGGGGTGTAGTTGACCCGTAGGCGTGCGCTCACCGCGCCGAAGCGGCGCGAGACGTCGGCCTGGTATTCCCAGAAGTTGGCGTCAACGCCAGTGCGCGTTCCCGGCAACTCCCGGTTGTTGATCGACAAGTTCAGTGCGAAACCTGCGATCTCGGGGCGATAGCCGATGGTGGTGATGATTTCCGAATCCGAGCCCTGCGACAGGCTGGCGGTGGAGGCCCAGACGCCGGCGTAGACATCGCCGTGCGAGACCTGGGCCGAGCCGAAGATGCTGGGATCGCCGTCGCTCTTGCCGACGCCCTTGCCGACGTACTGGCTGGCGAGGCCGATCTGGCCTTCGAACTCCTGGGCGGCGGCGACAGCCGGCGAAACGAGGGTGGCGGCGGCCGCGCAGACGAGCGTCAGGAAGGGGGCGGCGGCGGGCTTTTGAAAGGTCTTGTAGATCATGGCTCTCTATCGGGAGGTTGCCATGACAGTTTCGGCTGAACGCCGGTACTAAGCGTAAAGCTTGGTATACGTAGGAGTACGTATCCCTTATCCTGCTTGGGAAATCGGGTGGGCGGGGCTCGAAATGGCCGGCGTGCGCATCATCGGGACGCGTTCGGAAACAGCGCCGAGCGTGGTCAGCAGACTGGTGGCGCAGACGGGCTTTCGAAACCAGCCATTGGCGCCGGCCCTCTCCATCCTTGAGAGGATCTCGGGGTCGTCTTCACTGGAGATGACAAAGATCGGCACATGGTCGAACCGGGCCTCGGCGCGGACGCCGAGCACGAGGTCGAAGCCCGTCAGTTCCGGCATGGTGTAGTCGGTGAGGATCACATCCGGCTGCTGCGTCGAGAGCACCTCGCGCGCGGCCGGCACGCCGTCGGCCATGATCGGATCGTGGCCCCCGATCTTCAGAATGACCTTCATGATCCGACGCACAGAGTCGCAATCGTCCACGGCCAGCACACGCAGGGGTTTTGTCATCACACCACCTCTCTTGCGTGTGACGGTGCCGAAAAAGTGCGAAATCCGGGTAGTCACGGAGCTACGTAATAGTCCCTAGTCGTCCGCTTCCGGACCGGCTTGGGTACAAATGCTCGTCCATCAATGGTACGGGAGCGTCCACGACCTGCGTGAGTCTTGGGAGGGATTCGTCCGCGCAGGCCCGGAGAACAAGCCACAAATGGCTCCCACGTTGAACTTTGCGCCGGATACTCCGGCGTCGGCAGGGATTCGCTCTGTCGTCCTGAATTATGGCTTTGCCGTCGTCGCCGTTCTGGCGTCGCTGGCGCTGCGCGCCGTTCTGGAGCCGTTCGGCCAGTTCTTCTATCTGCCGATGGTGCCCGCCGTGATGATGACGGCCATCATCACCGGTTGGCGGGGCCCGACCGTGGTGGCCATCGTCCTGGCGATTATCGTCAATGTCATCGCCGTGCCGCGCGAAAGCACGGTCGACACGGCGGTGAACGCGGCCCTGTTCGTGGGGGTTTGCTGGCTCATAGCCGAGATGTGCTGGCGGCTGCGATCGGCCCAGGCACGGTCGCGCGACCTGTCCTATCGCCTCGCGCGCCGCAATCAGATGCTGGATGCGGTGCTGGCGGCCGTACCCGTCGTCACCGTGGATCGGGAGAGCCGTCTGCGGTTCCTGACGGCTCCGGCCTGCGAGGTCCTGGGCGTCGAGGACGCCGAGGCGGAGGGACGGCCGCTGTCCGACTATGTTGACGGCTTCGATCTGGCCACTGTCGAGAACGGCGGCGCCGAGGCCATGGATGCGGTCTGGACCGGGCGGCGGGGCGACAAGACCTATCCTCTCAGTATCCAGATGCGCGTCATGCCCGACGACAAGGATGAGCATCACGCCACCCTGTCTCTGACGGACCTTAGCCAGGCCCACGCCGCCGACGCCCGGGCGCGCGAACTGCACACCCAGCTGAACCGGGTCTGGCGCCTGAACTCGCTGGGCGAGATGGCTGCGTCCCTGGCGCATGAGCTGAATCAGCCTTTGAGCGCGGCGACCAACTACCTGCACGCCAGCCAGGCGGCGTACGAGCGCGCCGGCTTTTCGGACCCGGCCGACGGTAACTCGATCGACCTGGCCAAGGCGCAGCTGCTGCGCGCCGGCGCCATCATTCGGCGCATGCGTGAACTGCTGGCCCATGAGACCCGCAGCCTCGGCGTCGAACACGTCAGTGCGATGATCGCCGACATGCACGGGGTGTTGGGCATGATCCAGACGAACAGCGGCGCCGTCATCGAATACCGCATCGACGACCTGAATGACCGGGTCCGGGCCGAGCGCATCCAGTTTCAGCAGGCGATCCTGAATCTCGTGCGTAACGCCGTCGAGGCGCTCGCCGATCAGGAGGACCGACGGGTCCTCATCGTCGGCAGGCCAGCCTGTGACGATCAGTACGAACTGCGGGTGGAGGACAGTGGCCGAGGCATCGCTCCGGAAGAGCTGGAGACTATCTTCCGTCCTCTCATGACCACCAAGAGCGCCGGCATGGGGCTGGGCCTGTCGGTGACGCGCACGATCGTGGAGAGCCATGGCGGCTCTCTGACGGTGGAACGCAGCGACCTCGGCGGCGCGGCTTTCACTTTCAAGTTGATGCGCGAACGCGAACTGGAAGACGCCTGATGGATCACCCGGTATTCGTCATCGACGACGACGCAGCGGTGCGCGATTCCATCCTCAGCGTGCTGCGCGCGCAGGGGATCACGGCGCGCGGCTTCATCAGCGGCGCGGACTTTTTCGAGCGCCTGCCGGACGTCGACTATGCCTGTGTGGTGACCGACGTGCGCATGCCCGACATGGATGGCGGAGATGTGGTCCGCCGCCTGAGCGCCGAAAAGGGCGCTGTCTGGCCCGTGGTGGTCATCACCGGTCACGCCGAGGTGACCCTGGCCGTGCAGATGATGAAGTTCGGCGTCGTCGACTTCATCGAAAAGCCGTTTGAACCCGACCACCTCGTGGAAACCGTGCGCGGCTGCATGAGCCTGCTGACCGATCGCCGCAAGCAGGAGGCAGCCGTGCGCCACACCCTGGGACGCCTGCAGCAATTGACGCCGCGTGAACGCCAGGTCTTCGACGCACTGGTCGAGGGGTTCTCGAACAAGGAGATCGCCCTGCGCCTCGACATCAGTCACCGCACAGTCGAGATTTTCCGAGCCAAGGTCATGGACAAGATGCGCGCAGACAACCTTTCTGCTCTGGTCCGCATGGGTCTGATGATCGCGCAAACGCCGGACGCCTAGGCGGCGGGCCTGACCAAGCGGCCGCGGCGGGTTGGCGCTTGGCGCAGGCCGCCCGCTCGGCGTATCAGCTATCGCCATGGATGATCTGAAACCGAATCCTCTCCAGTCTCTGGGCGCCGGCTATCGGGCGACCCGGTTCCTTCCTCCTCAGGTCACCGTCCGAACCGACGATGGAGCGATCTATCTTCGGCATCCGGACGCGCTGGTGAACCCGCATCGCAACCTGATCTCGCTGCTGTTGTCGGCGGCGAAGCGGTTCGGAGATCGCCCCTTCCTGCATGAGCGGCCAGCGCCCGGCGAGCCTTGGCGCAGCGTGAGCTATGAGAGCTTCGCGGACCTCGCGGCCCGCACGGCCGGCCGCCTGGCGAACGAGGGGATCGGCAGGGGCGACGCGGTCGTCATCCTGGCTCGTAACAGCATCGCCCACGCAGCGGCGACCTTCGGCGCCATGGCCCTGGGCGCCGTGGCCGTTCCGCTGACGCCCCTCTATCTGGCCCATCCGAGCGGAGCCGACATCCTGAGGCGTCTTTCGTCGGCTGCCGGCGCGAAGCTAGCGCTGGTGGACGCGGACCTGTGGGCCGGGCCGGGCCCCGACCTCAATCTATGCGACCGGTCGCTGCCGCTTCAGGACGTCTCGGATGGATCTGGCGGGGCGATCGACCTGGAGGCCGCGGAGGCCGCGATCGCGCCGGATGACCTGGCCAAGATTCTGTTCACCTCGGGCTCGACCGGGACGCCCAAGCCGACGCCGAACACCCACGGCATGTTGACCGCCGCCGCGGCCATGGTCGATCAGGCCGGGGCCAAGCCTGCGAGCGGTGAGCCGGAAGTGATGGTCGACTGGCTGCCCTGGCATCACACCTACGGGGGCAATGTGAACCTCCATGCGGCGCTTCAGGCGGGCGGGCGTTTCCATATCGATGCCGGCAGCCCGACGGCCGCCGGCCTTCCCGTCAGTCTGGCCAACCTCGCTGACGTGGGTCCCACCATCCTGACTACGGTGCCGGCGGCCTTCGGGCCGATGCTGTCGGCGTTCCGGGCCGACCCCGTCTTGGCCAGGGCCGTGTTCCGCAATCTCAGTCGGATGTCGTTCGGCGGCGCGGCGCTCGCGGCCAGCGTGGTCGACGCCTATCAGGACTTGGCCCGGGAGCTCATTGGCGCACGCATGCAGTTCGGTTCCGGCTACGGCATGACGGAGACCGGCGGCATTTTAGCGCTGGTCTACTGGCCGACCGAACGCGGAGACCTGCTCGGCCTGCCGCTGCCCGGCGTCGACTTCAAGCTCGTGCCCCAGGAGGACGGCCGCTACGAGTGCCGGGTCCGCGGCGACAACATCTTCAAGGGCTACATCGGCCACACCGACCAGCCGTTCGATGACGAAGGCTTCTTCATCACCGGCGACGCTGTGCGCGCGGCGGATCCCGAGGACTGGGGCCAAGGGCTGGTGTTCGCGGGTCGGGTAGCAGAGGACTTCAAACTGGCCAATGGTGTCTGGGTTCGCGCTGGCGGCCTCAGGTCTGAGGCGCTGGATCGGCTGGGTCCGCTGGCGCTCGATGCGGTGGTCGTCGGCGCCGACCGAGACGAGGTCGGCCTGTTGTTGCTGCCGGCCGCCGGGGTCACCGAGCAGGCGCTGCGCGAGCGCCTTGGCGGGCTCTACGACGGCCGTTCGGCCAGCAGCCGCATCACCTGCGCGGCCGCGCTGAAGTCGCCGCCCGACGTCCGGTCCGGCGAGCTTACCGCCAAGGGCACGTTGAACGCAGCGCGTGTGAACGCCGCGAGGTCCGCCGAGATCGAGATCCTGTTCCAGGATCCCGCCTGCCGCATCTAGGCTGCGACAAGGGCCAGTGCCCGCTCGACGGTCTGCCGCATGACGCGATAGCCGGCGCCCGTCGGGTGGACGCCATCGCGCGTGAGGTCAGGACGAAGGGCGCCGCCCGGTGCGGCCAGGGCCGGGTGGTAGTCGCAGAACACCAGGCCGCGCGCCCGGGCCAGCTCGGCCAGCCAGGCGTTCAGTTCGCCCACGCGCGCGGCCACGCCGGTAATTGCTGGCGACCAAACGAACCGGTCTGCCGGAGTGAGGCTGGCGAGGATCACCTGCACGCCATGCGCCGTCGCCAGATCGACCATGGCCGAGATGTTGTTGCGATAGTCGCTGGGTGTGGTGGGGCCGGTGTTGCCCGCAATATCGTTGATGCCGCACATGATGTGGACCCATCCGGCCCTGAGCGCGACCACATCGGCCATGAAGCGCAGCAGGATCTGCGGGCTGGTCTGGCCGCTGATCCCCCGGTTCACGATGCCATCCTCGAAAAGGTCGGGCTGGGCGACGCCCCACATCTCGGTGATGGAGTCACCGATGAAGACGCCCCTGACCGGCGCGCCGCCGAGCGCGGCGTTGGCGCCCCGGTAGTGGCCGAGCCCCGCCCAGTCCTTTTGAAGCAGCGCGGCCTTGGCCTCTGCGCGGGCCGCAGCCTCGGCGGGGTCCTGGATTCGCGCGATGATCGCCGGGTCCATCGGTCCGTCCGCCAGATAGGCGCGTGCGAAGGCCAACTGATCCTCGGTGGCTCCGCCGGGGGGGCCGGACAGGTCGTCGATCATGCCATCTCCGCGTTCCAGCAGCGCACCGTCACATCCTCGGGCGACAGGGATGTGGGTGCGCTGACGCGGATGGTTCGGCGCTCTCCAGCCGCCAGGTCAAGGAAGTTGTCGCTGAACCGCAGATCGGCGCGGTCCGAGACCAGATGGACGAAGGCCAGATAGGTCGCGGCCTCGAGCGTCACCTCCAGGCTGTTCGGTTCGGTCTGGATGACGCTCACCGCCGGTCTGGCTCCGGCCTGGAGAGGCAAATCGATGATCGGCCCCGCCAGCAGCCGGTTGGTGTCGAAGCCGCCGTCCGCTGACTGGACACGCAGGACATGGCTGGCCTCGCGGGGTCGTGGACCTCGCCAGACCACGGCGTGCCCGCCGGTGTCCGCCTCGTAGCCGAGCGTCTCGCGCCAGATCGTCTGGCCGTCCAGCGCGTCCAGGGACAGGGTCGCCTCGCCGGCGATCGCCGACAGCGTGTCGTTGCTGATCCAGAGTTCGACAGTGTCGCCCGGGGCCTCACGGAACGAGGCCAGCACCGGAGCGAACGCCCGGCGGACGGCCCAGTAGGCGGCTTTCTCGACGCCGTCGTGATCGATCAGACTCCAGCTCACACAGGGCCAGCAGTCATTAAGCTGCCAGATCAGAGCGCCGGAGCAGGACGGTCGCCGCCTGCGGAAATGCTCGATGCCGAACTTCAGGCCTTCGGCCTGGGTCCACTGGGTGAAATCGACGTATTGCTGCAGCGTCGTCGCCGGACCCGTCTCGCCGGCTATCAGGGCCTCGGCCTTTCGGGCCTCATCCTTGATCCGCTCGCGGAAGCCCTCGCGCGCGGGGTTCAGATCCGCCGGGTCCATCCAGCGTTCCAGGGTGGCCATGGCTGGCGCCGCCTGAATGCCGAACTCGCTGACGAAGCTCGACAGGTCCTCGGCATAGCGCCGGAACGACAGGCCCTCGGGGTCCGACCGGAAGGGCCCTTCCATCGTGTCGTTCGGGATCGGCGGCACGCCGTGCCAGACGGTCCAGTCGTGGACATCGCCTGCGCGCATCCCGTTGGGATTGGAGCCGCCCCAGGGACTGCTGGGCCGGTAGGGTGTCCCCGGGTCCAGCTGGCCCAGCACCTCGGGGATCAGGTCGTCATAGATGACCAGGCCCGAAAGGGGCGTGTCGACGCCCATGCGGTCGCTGTCGATCCGGTGGATGGCCTGGTTCTCGTTGTTGCCGCACCAGACCGCCAGACAGGGGTGGTGGCGCAGCCGCAGGACCTGATCCTCGACCTCGCCGCGCACGGAATCGAGGAAAGCCGGGGCGTCGGGGTAGTGGGCGCAAGCGAACATGAAGTCCTGCCAGACAAGCACGCCGCGTTCGTCGCACAGGTCGTAGAACAGTTCCGGCTCGTAAATGCCGCCGCCCCAGACCCGCAACATGTTCATGTTCGCCACCACGGTCTGGTCGACCAGCCGGGCATAGGCGGCCGCATCGACCTCGGCCACGAACGAGGTGGAAGGCACCCAGCAGGCGCCCTTTGTGAAGAGCGGTTCTCCGTTCAGCACGAACCGGAACAGCGTCGAGGCCGGATCTGCCGGGTCCGGCGACTGGTCGATCTCGATCATGCGAATGCCGACCCGCCGTGTCTGGCTGTCCAGCACCCTGTCTCCTTCCAGGAGCCGGGCCTCAAGCGTGTAGAGCGGCTGGTCGCCCAGATCGGCAGTCCACCACAGCCGGGGCGAGGGGACAGCGGCGTCCAAGATCAGGAGCCGATCGGCGGGGCCGGAGGCCCGGTGGACCTCGCGCCCATCGGGGTCGCTGAGCGAGACCTCGAGCGTGGCGTCGACATGCCGGGCCTCGGCCTGGATGCGCACCTCAGCCTGGCCATCCCTGAGCGATACAGTCTGGAACTGAAGCGGCTCGATGCGGGCGCGCGGGCGCACCTCGATCCGCGCCGGTTTCCAGATGCCGACGGTGGGCAGGTCGGGGCCCCAGTCCCAGCCCCAGCCGAACTGCGCCTTTCGCATCAGGTTTCGCCGCGAGACGCTGACCCGGTCGGTGAAGGACGTCCAGACGGGCAGGGAGGTCTGGGGCGCGGCCAGCGCCGGGGGATCGAAGCGCACCGCAAGCGTGTGCCGACCGCCGGGCGTCAGCCTGGCGCCGAGGTCCAGTTCCACCTGCCGGAACATGTTGTCGGATCGCCCGATCTCCTCGCCGTCGAGGTAGATGGCGGCGAAGGTGTCGAGGCCCTCGAACACCAGCGCCACGGCCTCGTCCCCGCCGGATTCTGGCGCGGCGAATTCGGTCCTCCACCACCATTCGCGATCCCGGACCCAGGCGGCCTCGGTCTCGGCCCGGCCGCGCCACGGATGCGGGAGCCGCCCGGCCTTCACCAGCCCCAGATAGGTGTCGCCGGGCGCAGAGACCTGCATCCAGCCGTCGCCGCCATCGGTCGCGGCGGCCTGCGACAGGCCCTCGCCCGGCGCGAAGTCGAGCATTAGCCAGGCGTCCAGAGGCAGGGCCCGCATCAGGCCTTGGCCCGGCCGGCCTCGACCTCCTGGATGAAGGCGGAGACCTCGGCGTTCGCCTGTTCTCCCGCCCCCACGAAATAGTTGTGGCCAATGTCCTGGAAGGTCACCAAACGCGCGCCGGGGATCAGCTCCGACAGCCGTTTGCCCTGCTCATAGGGCACCGCCAGATCCTGCGTCCCGTGCAAGACTAGGGTCGGCTTGTCGACGGCTCGGACGTCCGCCTCCGGCACGTTGTAATCGAGAATGGCGTGGTGCTGGGCCAGCACGCCGTCGCGGCTGAACGGATCCCTGGCCAGCATTTTGAGGTCGCGCTCGATGGGACCGTCCGGGGCCGCATCGCCATAGCCGCGATTGAACTTGGGCTTTCCGCCCAGCGCCTTCAGCACGGGCATCGGCAGGTGGTAGAGCAGCCAGGAGAGCCAGCGGGGCGGGCGCTTGTTGTGCTCAGGCGTCTTGGCCATCGTGCAGCCCAGGATCAGCGACCGGGTCCGCTCCGGATACCGGATGCCGAACTCCAGAGCGATCCCGCCGCCCATCGATACGCCGTAGACGTGGGCGCTCTCGACGCCGGCCGCATCCATCACCGCCAGGGCGTCGGCGGCCATTTCGGCGACGCTGGTCTTCTTGGGCGCGCCGCTCTGGCCGGTGCCGCGATTGTCGAACCACATCAGGTGGTGTGCGCCGCTCAACCCCTCGAAGACCGGGTACCACATGGCCGAACTGTACCGATGTCCCATGATCAGCAAGAGGGGCGAGCCCGACCCGGCCTCGTCCCACGCCAGGCGCACGCCGCCGCGATCCAGAAACTTCATCATGGCCTCCCGTCCACGCGGCTTTGAGCCCTCAGGGAGCGCCGCTTCGCCACCACTGTCCACCCATCAAGGTCGATGTGCAAGATGTTCATTCGTGAATGAATGAGTGTTGACAACCTCGCGATTTGGCGAGAACCCTCTGAGTCATGGCGACGGAGAGCGCCTGAAGGAAACGCAAGACAGGGGGACCCTCTCATGGGCCGTAGCATCTGGATTTCGACGTCCGCCGCCGCGCTGCTTTGGTGTGGGGCGAGCCAGGCCCTGGCCCAGGAGGGGCCTGAGGTCACTCAAGTCGACGAGATCGTCATCACCGCCGAACGCCGCAGCACCAGCCTTCAGGATACGCCCATCGCGGCCGACGTCCTGACCGGCGATCAACTGGTCGAGCGGGGTGTCACCACCATCGAAAGCCTGCAGTTCGCCACGCCGTCCCTGACGGTCCAGAACTCGGGCCAGGGCAACAGCTTCAACATCCGGGGCATCGGCAAAACCGAGAACAGTTCCTCGATCGTCGTGGGCGTGATCACCTACCGCGATGGTGTCGCGGCCTTCCCGGCCTACTTCCAGAACGAGCCCTTCTACGACATCTCGGCGGTCGAAGTGCTGCGGGGACCGCAGGGGACCTTCGCCGGACAGAACGCCACGGGCGGCGCGGTCTTCGTGACCTCGCGCAGGCCCGATCTGTCGGGCGTGAACGGCTACGCCCAGGTCCAGTACGGTAACTATGACGACCTCGGCCTTCAGGGCGCCCTGAACATCCCGCTCAGCGATACGGTCGCGCTGCGTTTCGCCCTCAACACCCGCAGCCGCGACAGCTTCTTCAACGTCATCGACGGCGCCCCGACCACCTCGGGCGAGCCCGGCGCACTGGATACGCGCAGCCTGCGCGCCAGCCTCCTATGGCGGCCCACCGACGCCCTCAGTGTGCTGTGGACTAACGACTACAACCTGATCGACATGGGCGGCTATCCGACCAGCCCGTGGGCCTCGACAGACGATCTGTTCGATATCCGCACCAACGGCCCGTTCGAGGGCCGTGACGAGACGGTCCGCTCGGTCCTGAACGTCTCCTACGCGTTCGACAACGGCCTGACCTTCCGCTCGATCAGCGGCTACCAGTTCGGCAATACACGGTTCGCGGGCGACTCCGACGGCACCGCGACCCTGCCGTTCTCCGGCGCCTATGACGTCAACCAGACGATCTGGTCCCAGGAGTTCAACCTGATCTCGCCCGAAGACCAGCGCCTGCGCTGGATCGCCGGAGCCTACTACCAGTCGGATCTGATCGACTTCCCGCCCGGCCGGTTTGTGACGCGCAGCTATTTGCTGCCGGTGCCGGTTCTGATCGACGTCTTCCTCCAGGGGCGCAATCCCAAGACCACCTCGGCCCTGTTCGGTCAGGTCAGCTACGACCTGACCGACCGCCTCGAACTGCAGGTCGGCGGCCGCTATTCGCACCAGACGGTCGTCAATGACGCCATTAGCTCCGCGCCTATGCTGGGCCTGAGCCTGTCGCAGGACGACCGCTACGAGGACGACGCCTTCACCGGCAAGATCGCCCTGAACTGGCGCATGGACGACGACAACCTGTTCTACGCCTTCATCGCGCGGGGCTATAAGTCGGGCGGCATCAATGGCGTGAATGTTTACGCCATCCCGCCGGGTCCGTTCGAGGCCGAAGAGGTCACGGACCTGGAAGTGGGCTGGAAGGCCGACTGGTTCGACGGCCAGCTCCGGACCCAGATCGGCGCCTACTACAACCTGTACGAAAACTTCCAGATTATTCTGGGCGACCCGGTCTTCCCGGTGATCAACTCGATCGTCAATGTGACGGGCCAGACGCCGATCTACGGCGTGGAAGCCACTGCCCAGGGCCGCTTCGGTGATCTCGGGTTCGACGTCGGCCTGACGCTGGCCCACTCGGAATTGCCGGACTACTTCGCGGCGGATTCGCGTGTGCCCCGCACCGGCCCCTGCGATCCCGACACCGGCCCGGCCAGCGGCAACTGCGTCAACGTCGAGGGCAACGCCCAGACCTATGCGCCGGAGCTGACCTTCCGTGTCGGTGTCGAATACGACTTCCAGTTCGCCGGCGGCGTTCTGACTCCGCGTGTGGACTACAGCCACATCTCCGAGACCTGGACGACGATCTTCGCCAACGAGGCGCTCGGCGACCGGCTTCAGGCGCGCGACATCGTCAACGCCCAGCTGACCTACGCCATCAACGATTGGTCGGTTCAGGCCTACTCCACCAACCTGTTCGACGAGCACTACATCGCCTCGATCAAGGCCGGCCAGCGCTACGCCGCGCCGCCTCGTCAGTTCGGCCTGCGGGTGACGCGGACCTTCTAGTCCGGGCGGGGCGGGTCTTCGGGCCCGCCCCGTTCGCCCATTGTTGAGTGAAGCATGAGCGCCGATTCCTCCCCCTTCGACGCCCGCAGCCCGGTTGGCACGGTCGCCCGGATGACCGACGGCATGCAGGCCTACGACCTGACGGTCGACAAATTCCTGTCGCACGCCGCGCGCTGGCATCCGGACGTCGAGGTCGTGTCCTGCGACATCGAGGGCGTGACGACCCGCATGGGCTACGCCGAGGTGCTGGAACGCAGTCGCCGGCTTTCCGGGGCCCTGTTCGACTTGGGCCTCAAGCGCGGCGATGTCGTCGCGACCCTGGCCTGGAACACCCGGCCGCATCTGGAGACCTGGTACGGTGTCATGAGCGTCGGCATGGCCTGCCATACCCTCAATCCGCGCCTGACCTCCTCGCAGATCGTCTCGATGCTGGAGCAGTCCGAGGCGCGCTTCATGGCCTATGGCGCCGGTCTCGAGGCTCTGGCCCGGGAGGTCGCCATCGGGCGGCCCGGCCTGCGCCTCATCGCTCTGGACGAGCGCGCCTCCGATCCCGCTATCCTCCAGATCGAGGACCTGATCGCTGCCGGCCGGCCGGCGGCCTGGGGCGGCTTCGACGAGCGCTCGCCTGCGGGCCTCTGCTTCACCTCGGGTACGACCGGGGCCCCCAAGGGCGTCGTCTATTCTCACCGCTCCAACTACCTGGTCACCCTGCGCTCGCTTCTGGCCGACGGCCTGGCCCTGACGCGCAAGGATGTGGTGCTGGTCACGGTGCCGATGTTCCATGCCAACGCCTGGGGCTTTCCCTTCTCGGGACCCGCGGTTGGAGCCAAGCTGGTTCTGCCCGGCCGCTTGACGGACGGCGAGCGCCTGGCCCGCTTGATCCGCGACGAGGGGGTGACGGTCACGGCCGGCGTCCCGACCGTCTGGCTGGGTCTGGTGGATCACGTCGCGGCCTCGGGCGAGGCCGTGCCGAGCCTGGAACGGATCGTCGTGGGCGGCCTGGGCTGTCCCGAGAGCCTGATGGCCCGCCTGGAGCAGGAGCTGGGCGTCAGGGTCCAGACCAGTTGGGGCATGACCGAACTGTCGCCCACCGGCACGCTCTCCCCGCCCGGTGAACCGTCCGTGGCCTCGGGCCGGGTCGCCATGGGGCTGGACCTTTTGCTGACCGACGCCGACGGCCACGCCCTGCCCGAACAGCGCGGCGTGGTCGGCCATCTCAAGGTCAGGGGCGACAGCGCCGTTCATCGCTATCTGGGCGCGGACACGCCCGCGGTGGACGCCGACGGCTGGTTCGATACGGGGGACCTCGCCCAGATCGACCAGACCGGGGCCCTGACCATTTCCGGCCGGTCCAAGGACCTGATCAAGTCCGGCGGCGAGTGGATCAATCCCGCCGAGATCGAGGACATCGTCGGCGCGCTCGACGGCGTGGCCCTGGCCGCCGTTGTCGCCCGACCCGATCCCAAATGGGGCGAGCGCCCGGTCCTGATCGTCGAGACCCGCGATCCGGTCACGGATGAAACCATTATCGAGGCGCTGAGGCCGCGCGTCGCCGCCTGGTGGATTCCGGATCGCATCGAGCGCCTCGAAGCCATGCCACTGGCGCCGACGGGAAAGATCGACAAGGCCGATCTGCGCGCCCGCTTCGGAGCGCTCTGAATGGCGGCTTCCAAGAACGCGGTACGAGGGCGAGGCTCGGGGGAATCGATTCGTTCCGAGGCCCCCATGTCCGATCCCAAGCCGGCTTCGCGCCGCCGCGCCGCGACCAAGTCGTCCGCCCCGCGCCGCACCAAGGCCGAACAGCGCGCCGAAAGCCTCGAGCAGATGCTCGATGCCGCCGAAGACCTGTTCTCCAAGCACGGCATGTACGGCGTCACCCTCAAGGATGTGGCCCAGAAGATCGGCGTCCACACCTCGCTGATGCACTACTATTTCAAGGACAAGCAGGACCTGTTCCAGCAGGTGGTCCGGCGGCGTGCGCCAATCACTATCGGCCGCCGGGTCGAGGCCATGAACCGCTACGCCGAAGAGGCCGGCGACCACCCCACCGTCGAGGGCGCGCTTCGCGCCTTCCTGGACACCGACCTGGATCTCTACATCGAGGGCGGGGAGGGCTGGCGCAACTACGGAGCGCTCGGCGGTCAGCTGAACAACACCCCGGCCTGGGGCGCCGAGATGATGTGGAAACACTTCGACCCGGTCGTGCTCCAGCTCATCGACCTGCTGAAGAAGGCGATGCCCGACGCGGAAGAAGAGGACATCTTCTGGGGCTATCACTTCGTCACCGGCGCCCTGACCCTTAGCCTGGCCCGGACCGGCCGGATCGATCATCTTTCGGGCGGTCTGTGCCAGTCCGACGACTTTGAGGCCATCAAGGCGCGCATGGCCAAATTCATGGCTGGCGGCTTCCGCGCCATCTGCGACGAGCGCGCCATGGAGCGCCAGGCGGCGCTCGACAATCCACCCAAGACCTAGCCGGCCCGCAAAGGCGCCGCGTCGGGAGACGAGATCATGACGACTACCCCTTCCGCCGAACCGGACGCCCCGTCGCCGATCGAGCCGCAAACCCTGATCCGCAGGACCAGGTGGGGTGTTATCTGGCTCCTGACACTGACGCTGTTTTCGGCGCTCACGGTGGGCGGGCTGCTGGCGCCGATCCAGGAAGCGGCCAAGGCTGACCTGGGCCTCAGCGACCAGCAGCTGGCCCTGTTGGTCGGGACCGCGACCGCCATTCCGGTGTCCCTGCTGGCTCTCCCTATCGCCTGGCTCGTGGACCATCGGCCACGTGCGCGGCTGCTGGTCCTGCTGGCCTCATTCTGGGCGATCGGCACGATCGGAACCGCCTTTGTGCAAGACTTTCTGGGCCTCTTCGCTGCGCGCTTTATCGCCGGGCTGGGCGCCGGCACCGCCTTTCCCGTCCTGATCTCGATCCTGGCCGACGTCTGCCTGCCGGAGCGCCGGGGCCGCACCATGGTCCTGGTTTCGATGGGCGCATGGGCCGGCGCGGCCGCGGCCTTCGCCATCGGCGGCACCCTGTTCGGCTATCTGGAGGCCAACCCATTGCCGGTCTTCCCGAACATGGACGCTTGGCGCGCGACCCATCTTGTTGTCGGGATCGGCGCGGCCCTCCTGGTCCTGCCGCTCTTCCTGATACGCGAACCGCCTCGCTACGAAGTCGAGCAGACCAGCATCGCCATCGGTCCCACGGCGCGCGCCTTCTGGCGCCGGCGTGGCTTCCTGGGGCCCCTCTTCGTGGGCAATTTCGCCGGCGGACTGGCTGAGGGCGCCGCTGCTCTCTGGATTGGCTCGGTGCTGGTTCGCCAGTACGGCCAGACGCCGGGTCAGTTCGGCGGCTGGGTCGGCCTTGTGATCCTTCTGTCGGGCATCTTCGGCTCGCTCATCGGCGGCTTCAGCGCTGATGCGGGCCAGAAGCTTCGACTGCGCGGCGGTATTCTTGTGCCGGCCGTCATCGCCACCGCCATCAGCATTCCGGCCAGCGCCTATCCAGTCATGCCGACCGTGCTGGGCTTCGCTCTTGTCCTGTTCGTGCTGCTGGTGGGCGGCACCATCGTCAATCTGGTCAATACCGCCGCGATCGCTGTCCTGATCCCCAACGAAGAGCGGGCGGTCAGCTTGGCCGGGCTTAAGTTGGTTTCGGTCGTCGTCGGCGGACCGGTGACCGGGGCCATCATCTACTTCATGACCGGCTATATGGACGGCCCGGACGGGCTGGGCCGCATCCTGACCTGGCTTGGCGTCGTTACCGGCTTCATTTCATTGGGCGGCTACTGGCTGGCCATGCGCAATGCGCCGCAGCCGGTCGCCAAGGTCCAGGCGGACGACCTGATCGCTGAATCGGTCGGATGACCCGCCCCCTCGGCGTCGGCGTCATCGGCGCCGGCGTCATCAGCCACGCATATCTCGGGACCATCTGCCGCTCGCCCGAGCTCGAGCTGATCGCCGTCTCCAGCGCGGGCATGGCCTCGGCCCGCGCCCAGGCCGCCCGCTACGGCGGTGAGGCCTGCTCGACCGAGGCCATCCTCGCCAACCTGGCGGTGGACATCGTGGTCAATCTCGCCCCGCCGGCCCTGCACCATTCGCTGGGCCGCGCGGTTCTGCAAGCCGGCAAGCACCTCTACAGCGAAAAGCCCTTCGCCACCTCTCTCGACGACGCTCGCGACCTGATCGCCCTGGCGGCGGAGCGCGGCCTGTTGATCGCATCGGCTCCGGACACCTTCCTCGGCGTCGCCCATCAGACGGTCCGACGTCTGGCGGACGAGGGCGCGATTGGCCGGATTGTCGGCGGTGCGGCGATCATGGCCTCCAGCGGCATGGAACACTGGCACCCCAACCCGGCCTTCTTCTACGACCGCGGCGGCGGCCCGCTGCTCGACATCGGCCCCTATATGGTGACCCAACTGGTCAATCTGCTCGGGTCGGTGGTCGAGGTGACCGCCATCGGCTCGACGCCGCGTCAGACGCGCACCGTCTCAAGCCCGGCCCGGGTGGGCGAACAGATCGCGGTTCGCGTGCCGACAACGGTCAACGGCGCCCTGCGGTTCGAGAGCGGCGCCAACATCGCCCTGACGCTGTCGTGGGATGTCGTGCGCCACCGCCGCTCTGCGATCGAGCTCTATGGGCTGGACGGAACGCTCGAGACCCCGACACCCAACGGCTTCGACGGGGACATCACGCTTCTGACCCCGGCAGGCCCATCCGTGGTTCACACCGCCGAGCCTGGCCCCGCGCCGGTCGCGCAGGGTCTGACCCAGGCCATCGCCATGCTTGGCCAAGGCATCGATCCGATGACCGGAGAGCCAGTAGGGCCCGCGTCGCCGCCGCTGTTCGGCGACCTGCGCGGGCTGGGTCTGGTCGATCTGGCGCAGGCTATCCGGGACAGCCGGCCGCCGCGCGCATCGGCCGGCCTGGCGCTGCACGTCGTTGACGTTCTGCTCGCTCTGGAGCGCTGCGCCGAGAGCGGCGGGTCAGCCCGGATCGAGAGCCGAACCGAACGTCCCGCCCCCCTTTGACCTCAGGCCGAGAGGGCCGTCCGGGTGGGCTCCAGCCACGGCGGCGTCGGCAGGCCCCGCGTCGCCAGGAAGTCGGCGTTGTAGAGGCGCGAGGCATAGCGCCCGCCGGGATCACAGAGCTGGGTCACGATCGTCTTGCCCGGTCCCAGCGCCCGGGCCAGCCGCACGGCCCCGATCAGGTTCACACCGCTGGAGCCGCCCAGCGACAGCCCTTCCTCGGTCACCAGATTGAACAGGGTCGGCAGGAATTCGGCGTCTTCGATGCGGAAGGCGTGGTCGGGCGCGAACCCTTCCAGATTGCCGGTGATCCGGCCGACACCGATGCCTTCGGTGATGGAGGTCCCCTCCGACGACATCTCGCCCCGGGTGAACCAGTTGAACAGCGATGCGCCCGCCGGATCGGCCAGGGCCACCTGGACGTCCGGATTGCGCTCCTTCAGGAAAGTCCCGGCCCCGACCAGGGTGCCGCCCGATCCCACGACGCTGACGAAACCGTCGACCCGGCCTTCAGTCTGCTCCCAGATCTCGGGTCCAGTGCTCTCATAGTGGGCCAGCCGGTTGGACAGATTGTCGAACTGGTTCGCCCAGAACGCCCCGTTCGGCAGGCTCTCGTTGAGCTCCTTCGCCAGGCGCTGAGAGTAATGAACGAAGTGGCTCGGGCTCGAGAACGGCGCGGCGTCCACCTCGACCAGCTGGGCGCCGAGGGCGCGCAGGGCCAGCTTCTTTTCATCGGACTGGGTGCGCGGCATCACGATGACCGCCGGATGCCCCAGCGCCGCCCCGACCAGGCTCAGCCCGATGCCGGTATTGCCTGCGGTGCCTTCCACGATCGTCCCGCCAGGCTGCAACGCGCCAGACGCCCGCGCCTTCTGGATGATCGACAACGCCGCCCGGTCCTTGATCGACTGGCCCGGATTGAGGAACTCGGCCTTGCCCAGGATTTCGCAGCCGGTCTCCTCCGACAGGCGGTTGAGGCGGATCAGCGGCGTGCGGCCAATGAGTTCGATTACGGAACGGGCAGTCGTCACGGTGGGGTCCTGGGGAGAAGGCAGGGGCGGTCTCAGCGGGTAGCCGAGGACCGTCGCGCCAGATGTATACCACACTCGGTCTTGTCGGCGCCGGACCAGCGGCCTGCGCGCGCGTCGTCATTCGCCTCGACAGGCCGGGTGCAGGGCCAGCAGCCGATCGACGGATAGCCCTGAGCCGTCAGGGGATGACGCGGCAGATCCTCGGCTTCAAAGGCGGCCTGAACGTCCTCGGCGCTCCAGTTCATCAGGGGATTGGCGCGCACGCGGCCTTCAAAGGCCTCGAAGGCCTGCATGGTCTGCCGCTCCGAGGTCTGGAAACGCTTGCGGCCCGTGATGAGCAGATCGACGTCGGCGAGAGCCCGGTCCAGCGGCCGGACCTTCCTCAGGTCGCAGCACGCGTCCGGATCGGCGCGCCACAGATTGTCGCCAGCGTCCTCCAGGGCGCGCTCGCTCGGGTCCGGCGTGACGATCCGCAAATCGGTCAGGCCGAGGCGCTCGGACAGGTGTTTGCGATAGGACAGGGTCTGCATGAAGTGCATCCCGGTATCCAGAAAGATCACCGGCGTCGTCGGATCGACCCTGGCCACGATCGCCAGCAGGGCCGCGGCCTCGGCTCCGAACGACGACAGGACCGCAGGGCGCAGGCCGCCGGGTCTCGCCAGCGCGGCGCGCACGATCTCCTCGGCCGTCTCATTGGGTGCGGCGGCGTTCAGCCTGTCGACCTCCGCCTCTGGCGAAGCCGGCGCGGACGGTCCTGTTGCTCGGCCGCGGCGCCAGATGGGCGTCGCCGGGTCCTCGGCGGGCTGGTAGGCGGCGCTGAAGGCCTCGTCCATCCGTCGCCAGGCCTCGCGGTCGCCATTCGGTCCGACCACGACGGCGTCGAAGCCGGTGCGACGCAGATGCCTCGCCTGATCCGGCAGCAACCGCCCGTCCGCGACCAGCCGGCCGCTGAACCCACGCTCGCGCAGGACCGAGGCCAGTGAAAAGCCCCGACCGTCGCGAAAGGCGTCAAACTCCAGAACGATGACCCCGGCCTCGCGCGCGGCCGTCTCGACCTCGTCGAGCGGCGTGGTGACGGGGAGCCGCAGACCCTCGGGCGCCTGATCAAGCCACTGCATCGAGCGCTCCATAGATGGCGTCCTTGAACGGTTCGACGCCCGTGCGGCGCACCGCATCGACGAAGGCCTCACCGTCGTTTCGGATTTCCAGGTAGCGTCGCAGCGCCCGCTCGACGGCGGGCGCGACCTCATCGGCCGGCAGACTGCGGCCCACGATCTCGCCCAGGGCCGCCGTCTCGTCCGGCGAGCCGCCGACGGTGATCTGGTAGTATTCCTCGCCCTTCCGGTCGACGCCCAGCACCCCGATGTTGCCGACGTGGTGATGGCCGCAGGCGTTGATGCAGCCGCTCATATTGACCCGGATCGGGCCCAGTTCGTCCTGGAAGTCCTGATCGGCCAGACGCTCGGACAGGGCTTGGGCCACCGGGATCGAGCGGGCGTTGGCCAGCGAGCAATAGTCCAGACCCGGGCAGGCGATGATGTCGGTGACAAGGTCCGCGTTCGGCGTCGCCAGTCCCAGCTCGGTCAGCCGCTCCCAGATCGCATGAACGTCATCCAGACGAACATGCGGCAGGACCAGATTCTGCTCATAGGCCGCGCGCACCTCGTGGAAGCTGTAGCGCTCGGCCAGCTCGGCCACCGCATCCATCTGGTCAGCGGTGATGTCGCCGGGCACGCCCCCGCGCGGCTTCAGCGAGATGATGACGCTGGCGTATCCCGCCTGCCGGTGGGCCCGCACATTGTTGCGGGCGAAGCGCGAGAAGGTCCGGTCGGCCAGAACCGCGCGGTCGAAGCCGTCGCTGGCGCGCGGCAGGTCGTCGAAGGCCGGCGGGGCGAAATAGGCCTTAATGCGCGCCACCTCTTCGTCGGGAACACGGAGGGCCTCGTGGCGCAGGGTGGCGTAGTGCCGCTCGACCTCCTCTCGGAAGGCGTCGAGACCCAGCGAGGCGACCAGGATCTTGATCCGCGCCTTGTGGATGTTGTCGCGCCGGCCCAGCAGGTTCCAGGCTCTGAGGATCGCCGTCAGATAGGCCAGCAGGTCCTCGCCCGGCACCTCCGACGCGATGTCCTGGCCGATGTGCGGCAGGCGTCCCTGACCGCCGCCGACGAAGACGCGAAACGCGGTCTTGCCCTCAGCCGTCTTCACGATCTGCAGGCCCACATCGTGGGTGCGGATCGCGGCGCGGTCCTTCTTCGCCCCGATCACCGCGATCTTGAACTTGCGCGGCAGGAACGAGAATTCCGGGTGGATCGTCGACCACTGCCGCAACAGCTCGCACCACGGACGCGGGTCCTCGATCTCATCCTCGGCGCAGCCGGCGAAGACGTCGGTGGTGACGTTGCGGATGCAGTTGCCCGAGGTCTGGATGGCGTGCATCTCGACCTCGGCCAGGTCGCTCAGGATCGCGGGCAGGTCGCTCAGGGCGGGCCAGTTGTACTGGATGTTCGTCCGGGTCGTGAAATGGCCGTAGCCCTTGTCATAGACCCGCGCGATGTGGGCCAGCCTGTGCAGCTGGCGGCTGTCCATCGTGCCGTAGGGAATAGCGACCCGCAGCATATAGGCGTGCAGCTGCAGATAGACCCCGTTCATCAGCCGCAGCGGCTTGAACTCGTCCTCGGTCAGGGCGCCGGAGACGCGCCGGTCGACCTGATCGCTGAACTCCGCGATCCGCTCCCGCACGATCGCATGATCGAACTCGTCGTAGCGGTACATCAGGCGATCCCCACGCTGTGGCCGACGGTGGGACCCGAGGCGCGGATGGATTCCTTCAGGCGATCGCGCCCCGACGGCCCATCCTCGTTCACCTCGACCAGATAGGGGTTCACGAAGGTGTTGGGCGAGCGCAGCACACGCTCCAGCACTGCGGCGCCGGTTTCGTCGTCGAAGCGGCCGGCATCCTCGAAACCGTCTACGGGCCGGCCCGAGGCGTCGGCGTAGATGACCCTGCCATCCAGGAGACGATTGGCGATCACGACCTTCATGCCGCGGCCTCCTCACGCACCTGAGCTGTCTGGGCCCATCCAGCGACCTCACCGATGATCAGCAGGGCGGGGCTCTGGACGGCCTCGCGACGGACCAGACCCGAGAGATCGTCCAGACGTCCGGTCAGGGTGCGCTGGTCGGGGCGTGACCCGTTCTCGACGATGGCGACTGGCGTGTCAGGCGCGCGGCCCGCCGCGATCAGTTGATCCTGCACCTCGGCCGAGGCGCCGATACCCATATAGATGGCCAGGGTGTGGTTGGCCGCCGCCAGCGCTGACCAGTCCGCCGGCGTGCCGCCCGCCCGGGTCTCTGCGGTGACGAAGGTCACGGCCTGGGCCTGATCGCGATAGGTGAGGGGGATGCCCGCCGAGGCCGCGCATCCCAGCGCGGCCGTAACACCCGGGACCACGATCACCTCGACACCGGCGGCCCGCACGGCCTCCAGCTCCTCGCCGCCGCGTCCAAAGACGAACGGATCGCCGCCCTTCAGCCGCACCACGCGATGACCCTTGCGGGCCTCGGCGATAAGCCGTTGGGCGATCTCGGCCTGCGGGACCGAATGCTCGCCGCGCGACTTGCCGACATAGATGCGGTGCGCGTCGCGCCGGGCGCGATCAAGCACGGCGGCCGGGATCAGCCGGTCGTGAACGATCACATCGGCGTCCTGCAGCGCGTTCAGGGCCTTCAGCGTCAGCAATTCCGGATCGCCCGGGCCGGCGCCGACCAGATGGACCACGCCCGTCGGCGTCTCGCCTGTGTTCAGGAGCCGCAGCATCTGGCGCCGCGCCTCGGCCGTCCGGCCTTCGACCGCCAAGTCACGCGCGGGACCCCGGAAAGCTGTTTCCCAGAACCGGCGGCGCGCCGTGAAGTCGGGCAGGGTCTCGATCACCGTGCGCCGGATGCCCTCGGCCAGCTTCGCCAGTCGGTCCAACCCTGCCGGCAGGGCGGCCTCGACGCGCGAGCGGACCTCGCGGGCCAGCACCGGGGCCACGCCGCCCGTGGCGATGCCGACGACCACACCGTCCCGGTCGATCAAGGCAGGGGTATGGAAATCGCTGAGCTCCGGCTGGTCCACCACATTGACCTGAGCGCCCGAGGCGCGAGCCCGCGCCAGAAGGACGTCGCGGGTCTCGCCGCCGTCCATCGCAATGAAGATCAGGCGAGCGCCGACCAGATCGGCCGCGTCGGGCCAGCGCGCTGTCCCGGCCGGACCGGTTTGGGCGTCGTCTCCGGCGAACCACGACAGATCGGCCTGTGAGGTTTCGAACAGCCGCACCTTGGCGGCGGCGGCCGGGCCGTGGCCGATCACGACCACCTTGGTCGAGGGCAGGGGGATGGAAGCGAGAAAGACGCGCATGAGATCCGGTTTCCGGCGCACCACGGCCGGTTTCAGTCTTTCAGGCCTATGCCTGCCCCGGTACGCCAACAATCGATATTGCCTGCGCCGCGCTGATAGGTTTTCTATCAGTTATGGCCCGCCCCCTCCTTCCCCTGAACGCCCTGCGCGCCTTCGAGAGCGCGGCGCGTCACCTCAATTTCTCGCGCGCGGCTGAGGACCTGGCCGTGACGCCGGGGGCTGTAGGCCAGCAGATCCGCCAGTTGGAAGAGACCATCGGCGCCCCACTTTTCGTGCGCGAGGCCAAGGGGCTCCAGCTGACCGCCCTGGGCGCCTCGGCCCTTCCCCTGATTACCGAAGGGCTGGACCGGCTGCGAGCCGCGTCGTCCTTGTTGAGAGAGCCGCCGCGCCGTCGCCAGGTCGCCATCAGCGTCACCCCGTCCTTCGCCTCCAAATGGCTGATGCCGCGCATGGACGACTTCCATCGCCAGCATCCCGAGATTGAGATCTGGGTCTCGGCCGACATGCAGACGATCGACTTCACTGACGGGGCGACCGATCTCGCGATCCGTTATGGGCCCGGCGAATATCCGGGCCACGTCTCGGAAAGGCTGCTTCAGGAGTCCGTCCTTCCGGTCTGCGCGCCCACTCTGCTCAAAGGAATCTCGCCGATCCGTTCGCCGGCCGATCTGGCGGCCCATACGCTGCTTCACGACATGTCCGCCGACGGCGACGCCAGCCGGCCCGACTGGTCCATGTGGCTGATGGCGCGGGGTGTGAAACATCCTGATCCCCGGCGCGGATCGCGCTTCAACCAGTCGGCCCTGCTCATCGAGGCGGCGGTGGCGGGCCGGGGCGTTGCGCTCGCCAAACGAACCCTGGCCCAAGCCGATCTGGCGGCGGGCCGGTTGGTGGCGCCCTTTCATGACGGCGGGGCAGCGGTCGATTTCGCCTATCACGCCGTCCACCCGCGCGACCGTCAGCTGTCGTCCGGCGCCCGGACCTTCATCGACTGGCTCCGGCGTCAGGCGGCCCTCTACGACACCAGCCTCGATCAGCTCTGACAGTTTTTCTGTCACGATCGGCCAGAACAAGTCGTTCGCTCGCGGCGGACCGCCCGTCTAAGCCCGACCCTCCCCCAAGAGGTTCGACGTGTCCGAAGCCGCCCTGATCGAAAAGCCCATCGCCAAGTCCGCGTGGTTCGAGCCCCGCATTCTGTGGACCCGCCGCTGGACCGACCGGCTGTTCAGCTTCGCCGTCGAGCGGCCCGAGAGCTTCCGCTTCCGATCGGGCGAGTTCGTCATGATCGGCCTGCCTCCGGCCGAGCCCGGCGGCAAGCCGACGCTCCGCGCCTATTCCATCGCAAGCCCGTCATGGGCCGAGGAACTGGAGTTCTTCTCGATCCAGGTGCCCGACGGCCCGCTGACCTCGCGGCTCGCGCTGCTCGGTCCCGGCGATACGGTCCTTCTGGGCAAAAAGCCGACCGGCACTCTGGTGCTAGACGCCCTGACCGGCGGCCGCTGTCTCTGGCTGATCGCCAGCGGCACGGGCCTGGCCCCCTGGCTCAGCGTCGTGCGCGATCCGGAGACCTATCAGCGCTTCAATCAGGTCATCGTGACCCACACGGTCCGCGAGGCGAAGGACCTCGCCTATGCCGATTTTTTGACCCGCGAGATTGGCGATGATCCCCTCGTCGGAGATCAAGCGCGACATCAACTGCGCTACTACCCCACCGTCACCCGCGAACCCTTTATCCATGAGGGCCGGATCACCGATCGCATCGACAGCGGCCAGCTGTTCGTTGATCTTGGCGATGATCCTGGCGATGCGCGCGGATTCGACCGCGCGACCGACCGCGCAATGCTCTGCGGCTCCACCGCGATGATCCAGGATGTCGCCCGCCGGCTCGAGGCCGCCGGCCTGCGCGAAGGCTCCAACGCCGACCCCGCCGACTTCGTCCTTGAGAAGGCCTTCGTCGGCTAGGACGGGTCCTCGATCGGCTGATGGGTAAAGCCCCGGGCGTCACCCAGCGGCAGCTTGTCCCGGCCGATGTCCACCTCGCTCTCGGCATAGGCCACGAGCAGCCGCGACAGATCTTCCAGTGCGCTCTCGTGAATGCGCTCATAGCCGTGGCTGGCGTCGATTCCGAACGTCACCAGCGCCGTGCGGATGTCGGCGCCGGACTCCAGGGCCGAGGCCGAATCCGAGCGGTAATAGCGGAAGACATCCTTCTGGTGCGGGATGTCATTGTCACGCGCCAGCTGCACCAGCTTGCGCGTCAGGTGCCAGTCGAACGGGCCCGTCTGATCAGCCATCGAGATGGTCACCCCGAACTCCGACGAATTCTGGCCGGGCGCCGTGGTCCCGTTGTCCACCGTCACCATGGCCGCCACGTCGGGCACCAGCACGGACGAGGCGCCCGAGCCGACTTCCTCTGCGATCGTGAACAGCCACCAGGTGTCGACCGTCGGCGTGCGGCCTTCGCGGACCAGACATTCCAAAGCCGCCAGCAGCGTGGCCACGCCCGCTTTGTCGTCCAGATGGCGCGAAACGATGAAGCCGCTTTCGGTGAACTCCGGCTGGGGATCGATCGAGATGATGTCCCCTACGTCTACGCCCAGCGCCAGTGTCTCCGCCTTGCTGGCGGTGCGCGCATCGATCCGCAGTTCGACCTGTCGCCAGTCGACCGGCTGACTGTCGATCTCCTTGTTGTAGGTATGGCCTGACGCCTTCAGCGGCAGGATCGTCCCCCGATAGGCGCCACCCTCCGAGAAGATCGTGGCGCGCGCGCCCTCGGCGAAGCGTGACGACCAGTGGCCGATCGGCACGACCTCAAGCCGCCCGCTTTCCTTCACCGATTTGACCTGGGCGCCCAGGGTGTCGACGTGGGCCACGATGGCCCGGGCGGGCAGGGAGTCCTTGCCGGGCAGTTTCGCGCGGATCGCGCCGCGGCGCGTCATTTCATAGGTCAGGCCGAGCCGTTCCAGCTCACGGCACAGCAGCCAGACGGCCTCATCGGTGTAGCCGGTCGGGCTCGGCGTGTTCAGCAGCTCGGCCAGCTTGCCTTTGAGATAGGCGAGGTCGATCGCGGGACGGGGCAAGGTCGCTCCTTCGGGCTTCGGGTCTCAGACGTCCGCTCGGGACGCGATGCGTGCGGCCGTGGGGGCCGACAAGGGAAACAGCAGATCGATGAAACGCTCTGCGGTCGGTTGGGGTTCGTGATTGGCCAGGCCGGGGCGCTCGTTGGCCTCGATGAACGCGTAGTCGGGCTGGTGCGGTGAGCGCACCATCAGGTCGATGCCCGTGACCGGAATGTCGATCGCCCGGGCTGCGGCGACCGCCGCCTGGATCAGGGTCGGGTGAACCTCTTCGGTCACGTCGTGGATCGTGCCCCCCAAATGCAGATTGGCCGCCTTGCGCACGAGGATTTCCTGCCCTTGGGGCGCGACATCGTCCAGCGCCAGGCCTGCCTCGGCCAGCGTCCGTTCGGTCTCGGTGTCGATGGGGATGGTCGATTCCCCGCCGGTCGCCGCAGCGCGTCGGCGGCTCTGATGCTCGATCAGGGTCCGGACCGTAGAGTGGCCGTCTCCGATCACGCGCGGGGGCCGCCGCAGGGCGCAGGCCACCACCTTGTAGTCGATCACGACCAGCCTCAAATCCTCCCCCTGAACCTGTTCCTCAATCAGCACCTCCGGACAGATCCGCCGCGCCCGTTCAAGCGCCACCTGAACCTCGTCCAGGGTCCCGAGACCCACGGCCACACCTTGACCCTGCTCGCCGCGCGCCGGCTTGACCACCAACTGACCATAGCGCTCCAGCGCCTGTTTCAGGGCCACCATGTCATCGGGATCGATCCGCTCGGGCACGCGCACCCCGGCCGCCTCGACGATGCGTCGGGTCATGCGCTTGTCGTCGCATATGCTGAGCGCCACCGCTGAGGTCAGTTCCGATAGGCTCTCGCGGCACCGGATAACGCGCCCGCCCCAGTTCAGGCGAAACAGGCCGCCCTCGGCGTCTATTATCTCGGTATGGATGCCGCGCCGCCGCGCCTCGTCCACGATGATCCGGGCATAGGGATTGAGCCCCTGATCCTCGGTCGGTCCGACGAACAGGGCCTCGTTGATCGGGTTCTTGCGCTTGACCCCGAAGAAGTGGACCCGCCGGAAGCCCAGCTTTTCATACAGCGCGATGGCCTGCTCGTTGTCGTGCATGACCGATAGATCCATGTAGGCCAGGCCCTGGGTTTTGAAATGCTCGGCCAGACGCCGGACCAGCGCCTCTCCGACGCCGGGCAGGGTGGCCTGCGGATCGACGGCCAGGCACCACAGCGATGAGCCCTGTTCCGGATCGTCGAAAGCCCGCGCGTGGTTCACGCCGGTCACCGTGCCGATCACGGCGCCGGTGGCAGTGTCCTCGGCGACGAAATAGGTCAGGGCCCGGTCGTCGCGGCTGGCGCGAAAGAACTCGGGCGGCACCTGAACCATCTTGCGACGGGCATAGATCTCGTTGACCGCCTGCGCGTCCTGTTCCGACGTTAGCCGGCGTAGCGTGAAGCCCCGGGGTTGCCGGCGCCCGGAGCGATAGGTCGTCAGGTCGACGCGATAGGTGTGCGACGGATCCAGGAAGACTTCCTGCGGCGCCGAGGCCAGCAGCACGTGCGGATTGCGGACATAGAAGGCGATGTCACGCCGATCCGGTCCCTCGGCCCTCAGCGCCTCGATCAGCGGCTCGGCTGTCTCGAAGGTCTGGGCGAACAGCAGCCGCCCCCAGCCGCAATCCAGCACCGCGTTGGGCGTCGGGGCCGAGCCGGTCTGAACCGGGGGCTTCAGCCCTTCGTGACGCAGCCGCTTGAGTCGATGGGCCTTGGGCCGGACCGGCCGGAGATCAGACACCATGCTGCTGCATCCACATTTCCAGGACCGCCACCTGCCAGAGCTCCGAGCCTCTCAGCGGCGTGATGTGGTCGGTCGGATTGGCGAACAGGGTGTCGAGATAGGCCGGGTCGAACAGCCCCCGATCCCGCGCCGACTGATTGGTCAGGGCCTCGCGCACCATCTCCAGGTACGGGCCCTGGATGTATTTGAGCGCCGGCACCGGGAAGTAGCCCTTCTTGCGGTCGATCACCTCTGACGGGACGACCAGCCGCGCCGCCTCCTTGAGGACGCCCTTGCCGCCCTGGGCCAGCTTGTGTTCCGGCGGAATGCGCCCGGCCAGTTCGACCAGCTCGTGGTCCAGGAACGGCACACGCGCCTCCAGGCCCCAGGCCATGGTCATGTTGTCCACGCGCTTGACCGGGTCATCGACCAGCATGACCTGGCTATCGAGACGCAGCGCCTTGTCGACCGGCGTCTCGGCGCCGGCCTGGGCGAAATGTGCCTCGACCAGCGCCCGGCTGACGTCGGTGTCGGCTATGTAGGCGCCGTTCAGCTGGGTCTTCAGCGTGGCGTGGCTGCGATCGAAGAAGGACTTCGCATAATCCTCGACCGGGTCGTTTGAGCCCACCATCGGCGGGTACCAGTGATAGCCCCCGAACACCTCATCGGCGCCCTGGCCGGACTGAACCACCTTGATGTGTTTCGAGACTTCCTGACTCAGCAGATAGAAGCCGACGTTGTCATAGCTGACCATCGGCTCCGACATCGCGCCGATGGTGCCGGGCAGGGCCTCCATCAGCCGCTGGTGCGGCACGAAAATCTTGTGGTGCTTGGTGCCGTAGTGCTTGGCGATCAGGTCCGAATAGACGAACTCGTCGCCCTTCTCGCCATTGGCCTCTTCGAAGCCGACCGAGAAGGTCATCAGGTCCTTCTGACCCAGCTCGGCCAGCAGGCCGACGATCAGGCTGGAGTCCACGCCGCCCGACAGCAGCACGCCGACCGGCACGTCGGCGACCATGCGCCGCTTGACCGCCGCGCGCAGGCTTTCCAGCACACGATCGCGCCAGTCGTCGGCGCTCAGGGAGGCGTCTTCGGCATGGCGCGTCATGTCCGGCCGCCAGTAGATGCGGTCGCGCGCGGCGCCATCGCGCTCAATCACCCGGATGGTGGCGGCGGGGAATTTCTTCACGCCGTTCAGGATGGTATGCGGCGGCGGCACCACCGCGTGAAAGGTCATGTAATGATGCAGGCCGACCGGATCGATCGTGGTGTCCACGTTGCCCGCCGCCAGCAGCGCCGGCAGGGTCGAGGCGAAGCGCAGGCGCTTGCCCTTCTCGGCCAGATACAGCGGCTTGATGCCGAACCGGTCGCGCGCGATCACGGTGCGGCCGCTGTCGCGCTCATGCAGCACGAAGGCGAACATGCCCTTGAAGCGCTCGACGCAGGCTTCGCCCCATGCCTTCCAGGCCTTGATGATCACCTCCGTGTCGCCGTGCGAGAAGAAGGTGAAGCCCAGGCCCTGAAGCTCCTCTCGAAGCTCCGGGTAGTTGTAGATGCAGCCGTTGAAGGCGAGCGTGACGCCGAGATCGGCGTCGACCATCGGCTGCTGGGCCTTTTCAGACAGGTCGATGATCTTCAGACGTCGGTGGCCCAGGCCCACCGGGCCGCGCATGACAATGCCGGATCCATCGGGTCCACGGGGCGAGAGCGCATCGGTCATGCGTTGGACGGCGCCCGCATCGGCAGGCTGCCCGTCGAAATGAATCTCGCCGCTAAGACCGCACATGGGCCCTCCTTGAAAAGTGATGCAGTGGGCACAAATGGTTAGTGAGCGAAAGATTTCAACCCAATGAGCGCCACTCTTCCCCAAACCTCTGCCGATCCCACGCCTACGCTGGTCCGATCGGTGCGCCGGATCGCCCAGGCGATCGATGTCCGCTCGCGAGAGATCGCCCGGATGACCGGCCTGACGCTGCCTCAACTGCTCGTGCTGCAGTCCATCCGGACGCTGGGCGAAGTGAGCACCTCGGTCATCTCGCGCGACGTCTTCATGTCGCCGCCAACGGTCGTCGCGGTGCTCGATCGGCTCGAGGCGAGAGGCTTCATCGCCCGCTATCGGTCCACCAGCGACCGCAGAATTGTCCATGCGCGCCTGACGGAGAGCGGTGAAGCCGCCCTGAAAGAAGCGCCGGGACTGCTGGGCTCAGAGGCCCTGAAACGCTGGTCTGACCTGCCGTTCGAGGACCGTCAGCGGATGGCGCAAGCCCTTGAACAACTTTCGGAATTGATGTCGTCGACGGCGCCGGCCCCGATCGCCTGATTTCGCGGCGCCGCAACGCGGTCCGGACGGGGCGTCGCCTGTAACCCTGAAATTTTCTTGGGTCTGATTCCGACAAGCCCACTTGTGCGTTGCAAAAATCGATGTTCTCTTCACCGCAACAGGAGACCTGACGTGGCTCATCGCGAGCACATCGCTGGCCTGACCAACGCCTCGGCGGCGATCGCCGACGTGCGCGTCTCGTCGCTCCTGAACACCCTCATTCTTGGCCTTTCGCTCGTACTGCTCCCCGGAGCGGTGTGGAAGCACGCGACCTGACCTAGCAACACAGGATCGCCAGGCCCTCCACCCCGCTCCCGAAAGGCAGCGGGGTTTTTTGTGCTTGGCGGTCGGATCCGACCCCAGATGACCCACTCCGACAAACCCGCCCCGAACCACCGAAGCGCATCGGTCACCCAAGGCCCAAAGCGGGCCGCGGCCCGTTCGTACCTGCGCGCCGCCGGCATGCAGGACGCCGACTTCGACAAGCCGATGATCGGCATCGTCAACACCTGGTCGACGGTGACGCCGTGCAACATGCACCTGGACCGTCTGGCCCGAGATGTCCGCGCCGGCGTCATCGCGGCCGGCGGCTATCCGGTCGATTTCAACACCATCGTCGTCACCGACGGCATCTCGATGGGCACGCCCGGCATGAAGGCCTCGCTGATCAGCCGCGAGGTCGTCGCCGACTCCATCGAGCTGGCCATCGAGGGGCACCAGCTGGACGGCGTCGTCTGCATCGTTGGCTGCGACAAGACCATCCCTGCGGCCGCCATGGCGCTGGCGCGGATGGATATCCCGGGCCTGGTCTACTACGGCGGCACCATCCTGCCGGGCGTGGTCGCGGGCCGCGAAATCTCGGTCCAGGAGGTCTTCGAGGCCATCGGCGCGCATGGCGCCGGAACCCTGGACGACGACGGCCTGAAGGCGGTCGAGAGCGCGGCCTGTCCCAAGCAGCGAAGCGTAAAACACCTGTCGAAGCAACGGCCTCCGTCATGGCCGCCGGATCTGTTAGGTCTCATGTCATTACGGCGTAACGCCGACATGGTTTCCAGATCATTGCATATTGGCCTCACCAAGGCCTTAACCCTCTTGATGCGGCAGAAGGTTACGGGCGACCTGGATACAAAACTTGGCCGGTGCGGGCCTTGCT
>JAEYWU010000012.1 GCA_023428785.1 Pseudomonadota bacterium | reverse complement strand
ACTACGTCGACATCCGCTTCCAGGACGAGCCGCGCCACAAGAAGCCGGTCGGCATCCACTGGCTGCAGGCGGCGGCCGTGCGCGTGTTCTCGGACGTGGAGCGGCGCGACATCCGGCCCTACCGCATTCCGTCGCTGCTCGGCGCCATGCTGGCCGCGGCCGCCTGCGCCTGGGGCGCCGGACAGGCCTGGGGTTCGCGCACCGGCGTGGTCGCGGGCGCCATGCTGGGCGCCACCTTCCTGCTGTCGTCCGAGGCCGGCATCGCCAAGACCGACGCCATGCTGTGCGGCGCCATCACCCTGGCCATGGCCCTGCTGTCGCGGTTCTACATCCGCCAGAGGGACGGGCAGGACCCGCCCGGACGACGGCACAAGCTGGCCCTGTGGGGCGCCATTGCGCTGGGCGTCCTGATCAAGGGCCCCATCATCATCATGGTGGCGGGCCTGACGCTGGTGGCGCTGGGCCTGTGGGACCGCAAGTGGCGGTGGATGAAGGATATCGGCTGGGGCTGGGGTCTGGTGCTGGTCGCCCTGGCGGCGGGGCCCTGGGCCCTGGCCGTCACGGTCAAGACCGACGGGGCCTTCTGGGGCACGGCGCTTGGCGGGGACCTGTTCCCCAAGCTGGTCGGCGGGCATGAGCGGCACGGCGGCTGGCCCGGCTATTACCTGCTGCTGTCGCCCCTGCTGATCTTCCCGGCGACCCTCCTGATCCCCGCGGGTCTGATGACCGGCTGGCTCAAGCGCAATGAATCGGCCGTGCGTTTCGCCCTGTGCTGGCTGATCCCGACCTGGATCGCCTTCGAGCTGTTTCCGACCAAGCTGTGGCACTACACCCTGCCGACGTTCGGCGCCCTGTGCTGGCTGATGGCGCTGGCGGTGCGCGACCCGCTGACGATCTGGGGCCGGCGTCTGGGCGCCGGGCTGATGCTGTTCGGGGCGCTGCTGGTGACGGTGCTGGTGCTGTACGGCTTCTCGGAGTTCGGCGGTCAGGCCGACCAGCTTTGGGCCACCCTGACGATCGTGCTGGCGGTGGTGGGGGCGGTGGCCGCCTCCTTCCTGTTGCTCAAGCGCGCGGCCATGACGGCGCTGATCACGGCCCTGGCCTTCGGGATCACGGCCCATGCGTCGCTGGTCCAGCTTCTGGGCGGGCTGGGTCCGCTATGGACCGCGCCGCGTCTGGCCGAGGCGGTGCGCGAGGCGGGGCTGCACCCCATGAGCGGCCGGGCGCCCGGCGCGGTGACGCTGGCCGGCTATTCCGAACCCTCGGCGGTCTTCCTTCTGGGCACCGACACCCAGCTGGGCGACGGGGCCGACGCCGCCCGGGCGGTGGCGGCAGGCCGTGTCGCCGTGGTCGACCAGAGCCAGCAGGAGGCCTTCGCCGAGGAGGCCGCGGCGCTCGCCATGTCGCCGCGCCCGGTCGCGGTAGTCGAGGGGCTGAACTATTCGAACGGCGACGATCTGCGCCTGTCGATCTATGGACCGTTCGAGGACAGCGAGGCCCCATGAGCCGCTTCATCGAGATTGTCGAGGTCGGCCCGCGCGACGGCCTTCAGAACGAGAAGGTGATCATCTCCACCGAGGACAAGATCGCCTTCATCGAGCAGCTCGAGGCGGCGGGCGTGAAGCGGCTCGAGACCGTTTCGTTCGTCCATCCCGGCCGGGTGCCCCAGATGGCCGACGCCGAGGCCGTGATGGCCGGGCTGAAGCCCGCTTCCGATGTCACGCGGATTGGTCTGGTCCTGAATGCGCGGGGCTGGGACCGGGCCGTCGAGACGGGCGTGGACCAGGCCAATGTCTCCATCGCCGCGTCGGATGGCTTTGCGATGAAGAACTCGGGCATGACCGTGGCCGGTCAGGTCGAGATGCTGGGCGAGATCGTCGGCCGGTCGCACAACATGGGCGGCCGTGCGGGTTCCGGCCCGTCGGTGACGGCGATCATCTCGACCGTCTGGGGCTGTCCCTTCGACGGCGAGGTCTCCGTCGAGCAGATCGAGAGCGTGGTGCGGGACGTGGCCGCGCTGGGCGTCAAGGAAATCGGCCTGGCCGACACGATCGGCGTGGGCGACCCCTGGGCGGTGCGCCGCAAGGTCGAGGCCGCCCGCCGGGCCGCGCCTGACGCGAACTTGCGCCTGCACTTCCACGACACGCGCAACACCGCCATCGCCAACATCTTCGCGGGCGTGGAGGCCGGGATCGACGTCATCGACGCCTCGGTCGGCGGCATCGGCGGCTGTCCGTTCGCGCCGGGGGCCACGGGCAATGTCGCGACCGAGGACGTGGTCTATATGCTCCACCGCGCCGGGTTCGAGACCGGGCTGGATCTGGACGCCCTGATCGGGACCGCCCGCTGGATCGGCGACAAGCTGGGTCGGCCCGCCCCCTCGGCCCTGTCGCGAGCCGGGGCCTGGCCCAAGGCTTAAGAACCACTCGCAATTACTCCCCAGCCCTTGCGCCCCGGGTTATCAGGCGTAAGGAACGGACACCGTTTCAGACAAAGCGCGCACGATGGTCCAGCTCACTCTCCCCCGCGGTTCCAAGCCCAAGTCCGGCAAGCGCTGGGAGGCCCGTGAGGGCGCCAAGACGGTCAAGACCTTCAAGATCTATCGCTACGATCCGTCGACCGACGAGACGCCGCGCTGGGACAGCTATGAGGTCGCCGTCGACGACCATGGCCCGATGGTTCTGGACGCGCTGATCCACATCAAGAACACCATCGACCCGACCCTGTCGTTCCGCCGCTCGTGCCGGGAGGGCATCTGCGGCTCGTGCGCGATGAACATCGGCGGCCGCAACACGCTCGCCTGCACCAAGGGCTGGGACGAGTTCGAGGGCGACATCACCATTGCGCCCCTGCCGCACATGCCGGTGGTGCGCGACCTGGTGCCGGACCTGACCGGCTTCTACGACCAGTACGCCTCGATCGAGCCCTTCCTGCAGTCCGACACGCCGGACCCGGAAAAGGAGCGGCTGCAAACGCCGAAGGACCGCGAGAAGCTCGATGGTCTGTACGAATGCATCCTGTGCGCCTGCTGTTCGACCTCGTGCCCGAGCTACTGGTGGAACCAGGACAAGTACCTCGGCCCGGCGGCCCTGCTTCAGGCCTACCGCTGGCTGGCCGACAGCCGCGACGACGCGACGGACAAGCGCCTCGACGACCTTGAGGACCCGTTCAAGCTCTATCGCTGCCACACGATCATGAACTGCGCCCAGGTCTGCCCCAAGGGGCTGAACCCGGCCAAGGCGATCGCCGAAACCAAGAAGATGATCGCCGCGCGGGCGGTGTGATCGCCTGATGCCGGTCGGCCCGTCCTACCGGCCTGATCCCCGTTTCGCGGCGCTCGGCGACGAATTCTCGGACGCCGTCGAGCCGGCGAATTTTCCCCGTCATATCGTCCGTTGGCGCGACCAGCGGGCGGCGGGCGAGGTAGGCCTCGATAGCCTGACCGAGGGTGAGTGGATCGACCACTTCGGCCGGTTCGATCCGCTGCCGGGCCAGCCGGGCCCGCGGGCGATGCGCTATCACGGCCACCAGTTCCGGACCTACAATCCCAACCTCGGCGACGGGCGGGGGTTTCTGGCCGCGCAGCTGCGCGATGAGCGGGACCGGCTGCTGGATCTGGGGACCAAGGGCTCGGGCCAGACGCCCTGGAGCCGCGACGGTGACGGCCGGCTGACGCTGAAGGGCGGGGTGCGCGAGGTGCTGGCGGCCGAAATGCTGGCGGCGCGGGGCGTGCCGACCTGCCGGATCCTGAGCCTGGTCGAGACCGGCGAGCAGCTGGCGCGGGGCGACGAGCCGTCACCGACGCGGTCGGCGGCGATGGTGCGGCTCCAGCACAGCCATGTGCGGTTCGGGACCTTCCAGCGCCACGCCTTCTTCGAGCGCACCGACCTGATCGAACAACTGGTCGCCCATGTGATCGACGCCTACCACCCGACGGCGACGGACGCGGCGGGAATGCTGGAGGCGATCGTGCGGGCCCAGGCGCGGCTGGTCGCGCGCTGGACGGCGGCGGGGTTCGTCCATGGGGTGCTCAACACCGACAATCTGAACGTGACGGGTGAGAGCTTCGACTACGGGCCGTGGCGGTTCCTTCCCCGCCTCGATCCGGCGTTCACGGCGGCCTATTTCGACACCATCGGCCTCTACAGCTTCGGGCGGCAGGCGGATGCGGTCTTCTGGGCCCTGCGCCAGCTGGCGGCGACGCTGAGGTCCCAGGCGGATGAGCCGGCGCTGGTGGATGCGCTGAACGCCTTCGGGCCGACCTACGTCGCCGAGAGCCACGCCGCCTTCCGCGATCGCTTCGGCGTGCGGGATGCGGGCCCGGAGGCCGGGCAGCGGCTGGTCGATGCGACCCTTGCCCTGATGGCCGAGGGCGGCGAGGCGTTGGGCTTCGAAGGGGTGTTCCACGACTGGTTCTGCGGGGAGGCGTCGTCGGGTCGGGCCATGGCCGGGCCGCGGGCGGCGGCCTATTCCGGCGGGTCCTTCCACGCCTTCCTCTCGGCCCTGTCCGAACACGCGCCCGAGCGGCCCGAACGGCTGGATCATCCGGTCTTCGCAGGGCCTGAGCCGCAGGACATGCTGATCGACGAGGTCGAGGCCATCTGGGCGGCGATCGCGGAGGGGGACGACTGGTCGGCCTTCGAGGCCAAGGTCGCCGCCATGCGCGCGTACGGCGAAGCGCGCGCCTTAAAAGCAAAAGGCCGGCGCTTGCGCGCCGGCCTTCAACCTTTGGTCCTGAGACCGACCTTAGTCGGCGGCGGTCAGGTTCACGGCGGATTCCTTGCCGCTGCGACGGTCTTGTTCGATCTCGTAGTTGATCGTCTGACCTTCGTTCAGCGAGCCGAGCGTCGAACGCTCGACGGCGGTGGCGTGAACGAAGACGTCCTTGCCGCCGTCAGCCGGGGCGATGAAGCCATAGCCCTTGACGCTGTTGAACCACTTGACGGTGCCTTTAGCCATTTTCAGTCTCCTAGATGGCAATGCAGGAAAACCCCTGCGGGCCGTCGAGTCTGAAACTTTGGGCTAGGTGACCTCGGTGCGCGAAGCAGGCGGGCAGCAGCGTTACGCACAGATATCGACAGGGCCCATATAGTCGCTCGCGTCGGGGTTGGCGAGTCCTTCGACGATTGGGGCCTTAAAACCTTCCCTTTACGTCCGCGTAAACTTTGCCTACAACGACCAACCATGTCGGCCGAAGATCACCGCACCTATTCGATCCGCCAGCTGTGCCGCGAGTTCGGCGCGACGGCGCGGGCGTTGCGCTTCTACGAGGACAAGGGCCTGCTGGATCCGGCCCGCAAGGGCCAGACCCGCGTTTATTCCTCAAAGGACCGCGCCCGGCTCAAGCTGATCCTGAGGGGGCGCCGCATCGGTTTCACCCTGGCCGAGATCCAGGAGATGATCGATCTCTACGACCGCAAGGAACACAACGTACACCAGATGGCGATGGCCCTGCCGCGTCATCGCGCCCGTGTCGAAGCGCTGAAGCAGCAGCTGGAAGACATCAAGGGCGCCATCGAAACGGCCGAAGAAGCCTGCCAGTGGATGGAAAGCACCCTGGCCGAACATCGCCCGGACCTGTTGCCCGGCGCGGAGGACTACGCCCGTCTCCTGAAGGAGCGGATGAACCCCGACAACCACCGACCCTTCCAGACGAGAGCCTGACCCATGGCCTACAAGGCGCCTGTTCGTGACCTCACCTTCTTCCTGAACGAGGTCCTCGAGATCGATCGTTATTCCAACCAGCGCGGCTTCGCGGAGGTGAACGGCGAGCTGGTCAGCCAGATCCTGGAAGAGGGCGGCAAGTTCGCCGAGGAAGTCATCGCGCCCCTGAACAAGGTCGGCGATGTCGAAGGCTGCAAGTGGGATAACGGCAAGGTCACCGGCCCGACCGGCTGGAAGGAAGCCTATCAGCAGATGGTCGAGGCCGGCTGGGTTGGCCTGTCGTCCGATCCGGAGCATGGCGGTCAGGGCATGCCCGCCATCGTCGGCATGGCGTTCGGCCAGTTCACGGCGGCGGCCTCGCCCGCCTTTTCGATGTACCCGGGCCTGACGCACGGCTGCTATGAGGCGCTGAACGCCAACGCGTCCGAAGAGCTCAAGGCGCTCTATTGCCACAAGCTCGCCACCGGCGAGTGGGGCGGCACCATGAACCTGACCGAGCCCCAGTGCGGCACGGACCTGGGCCTGATCCGCACCAAGGCGGTCCCGAACGGCGACGGCTCCTACAACATCACCGGCCAGAAGATCTGGATCTCGTCGGGCGAGCACGACTTCACCGATAACATCATCCACCTGGTGCTGGCCCGCATCGAGGGCGCGCCGGAAGGCATCAAGGGCATCAGCCTGTTCGTGGTCCCCAAGACCTTCGTGAACGAGGACGGCTCGCTGGGTGAGCGCAACGCCGGCGCCCAGTGCGCGGGCCTCGAGCACAAGATGGGCATCCACGGCAACGCGACCTGCGTCATGTCCTACGAGAACGCCAAGGGCTGGCTGGTCGGGACCGAAAACAAGGGCATGGCGGCGATGTTCGTCATGATGAACGAGGCCCGCCTGGGGACCGGCCTGCAAGGGCTGGCCATCGGCACCGCCGCCTATCAGGCCGCCGCCGAATTCGCCCGTGACCGCCTTCAGGGCCGCTCGCTGACGGGCGCCAAGAATCCGGACGGCCCGGCCGATCCGATCATCGTCCACCCGGACGTGCGCCGCATGCTGATGGAGGCCAAGGCCTTCGTCGAAGGCGGTCAGGGCTTCATCCTGTGGACCGCGCTGCAGGCCGATCTGCAGAAGTCCGAGGACGAGGCGACCGCCACCAAGGCCCGCGACTACATGGGTCTGATCACCCCGGTGGTGAAAGCCTATCTGACCGACAAGGGCTTCCATGCCGCGTCGCTGGCGATGCAGGTGCACGGCGGTTCGGGCTACACCGAGCACTTCCCGGCCTCGCAGTATCTGCGCGATGCGCGCATCACCATGATCTACGAAGGCACCAACGGCGTGCAGGCGCTGGACCTGGTGGGCCGCAAGCTGCCGGCCAACGGCGGTCGGGCGATCATGACCTGGTTCGCCGACATCGACGCCTTCGTGGCCGAGAACAAGGGCAACGAGGCCACAGCGCCGTTTATCGACGGCCTCGACAAGGCCAAGGGCGCTCTGCAGGAGGCCTCGATGTGGCTGATGCAGAACGGCATGCAGAACCCCGACAACGCCGGGGCCGCGTCGACCGACTATCTGCAGATCTTCGGCCTGACGGCGCTGGCCTACATCTGGGCCCAGATGGCGGTCGCCGCCCAGAAGCAGGTCGACGCCGGCTCGACCGACCCGTTCTACGCCAACAAGATCGCCACCGGCCGCTACTTCGTCGAGCGCATCCTTCCCGATGCGCGGGCGCACCTGAAGAAGCTCCAGTCCGGCGCGGGCGTGCTCATGGCGCTTCCTGCGGAAGCGTTCTGACGCCAGACGTCGTCATCCCGGACGGCCCGCAGGGCCGATCCGGGACCTAAACTCGTCGCCGGCGGCCTTTGGGCCCCGGCTCTCCGCCTCCGGCTCCGGCCGGGGTGACGAAGGAAAATGCGATGACCTCCCCCCTGAACGTCCCCGAACCCGATTTCATGGCCGAGGAAGAGGTCACCCTCTTCGCGGATTCCGTCGCGCGCTGGATCGACGACAATGCGCCGCCGGAAGAGGTCCAGAAGTGGATCGCCAACTCCTCGGTGCCGCGCGAGCTCTGGAACGCGGCCGGTGAGGCGGGTCTGCTGAACCTGTCGGCGCCCGAAGAGTACGGCGGCGTCGGTGGCGACTATCGCCACGAGGTTGTGCTGATGCAGCAGCTGGGGCTGAAGGGCGCGGACCACTTCGGCGCATCGCTGCACAACGCCATCGTCGCTCCCTACATCTGGCACTACGGCACCGAGGAGCAGAAGCAGCGCTGGCTGCCGAAGATGGCCACGGGCGAACTGGTCGGCGCCATCGCCATGACCGAGCCGGGCGCCGGCTCGGACCTTCAGGGCGTCAAGACGACGGCGAAGAAGGACGGCAACGGCTATGTGGTGAACGGCTCCAAGACCTTCATCACCAACGGTCAGCTGGCCAATCTGATCATCGTGGTGGCCAAGACCGACCCGGCCGAGGGCGCCAAGGGCACCTCGCTGGTCGTCGTCGAGACGGACGGCGCCGAGGGCTTCGAGCGCGGTCGCAATCTCCACAAGATCGGCATGGAGGGCAACGATACGTCCGAGCTCTTCTTCAACGACGTGAAGGTTCCGGCCGAGAACATCATCAGCGGAAACGAGGGCATGGGCTTCGTCCAGCTGATGCAGCAGCTGCCGCAGGAGCGCCTGAACATCGCCGTCCAGGGGATCGCCGCCGCCGAGCGCGGCCTCGCCGAGACCCTGGCCTACGTCAAGGAGCGCAAGGCGTTCGGCAAGCGGGTGATCGACTTCCAGAACACCCAGTTCAAGCTGGCCGAGGTGAAGACCAAGCTGACGGTGGCCAAGGTGTTCGTGAACCACTGCATCGGCCTGCACCTGAAGGGTCAGCTGGATGCGGCGACCGCCTCCATGGCCAAATACTGGGTCACCGACATCCAGGGCGAGGTCATCGACGAAATGCTCCAGTTGCACGGCGGCTACGGCTACATGAACGAGTATCCGATCGCCCAGCTGTACAAGGACGCCCGCGTCCAGCGCATCTACGGCGGCACCAACGAGATCATGAAGCTGCTGATCGCGCGGACGCTCTAGGACGGTGGTTCGCAAGACCGCCAAGGAACGACTGGCCGAACGCGACGCGCGGGCGCGGTCCGAGCTGCTGGACGCTCTGTTCGAGCCGTGGATCGGCGGGGGAAACAACCCCGACCTTCAGGCCCGCGTCGGCGGCGTCGATCCCCGCGACGCCAAGGCCGTCGCGCGGGCCCTGACGGCGGACATCCTGCCGGTGTTCGAAACCATGACGCGCGAGACCCAGGGACGAATCCGCACCGCTCTTGCGGTCCTGGGGCAGCGGGACGGCGAAGAGTTCCGGACCTACTGGCTCGAACTGCCGCCGCCCTTCGGGGACGGAGAGGCCGATGCGGACGCTATTCTGCCGGTTCTGGCCGACCTTCTCGCGCCCCGGCGTGGCCGCTGACGCCCCTGCCGGCGAAGAAACGCGCCGTTGACGGGATATTAGGCCGCCCCGGGCATCCTTTCCCGAATGAGCGCCGAAAAGGCGTGTGTTTGGGGCGTGTGATGGGCGAGCCAATCAGCAAGGCGGACGAGGCGCTGCTGGCCGGCCTGGCCATGCGTCGCAAGAATTTCGCCTTCCGGTGCGGCATCGCCGTGGTCGGCGGTCTGGCCTTCGAACCCCTGATCGGCGCGACCGCGGCCCTGCTCTGGGCCGGCGCCTTCATCGCCGCCCAACTCGTGGAGGCCTGGGTGTCCGGGCCCCTGGTCAAGGCTCCGAGCGAACGCCCGGTCGTCTGGCGCAAGGTCCTGGCCCTGGGCTCCATGGCGCTGGCGAACGCCATCTTCGGCGGTCTGGCCTATCTGACCTGGGGCTATGGGCTCGCCGGCGGCCTGTGCGGGGTGATTCTGCTGGCGGGCGCCGCCACCAGTTCGGTCATGAACACCGCCGGTTCGCGCGCCGTGCTGGTCGCGACCTTCGCGCCGATCCTGGGCTATTTCGCGCTGGTCCCGGTCCAGGCCTCGGCCCAGGGTGTGGACGGCGCCGCCCTGACGGCCCTGTCGCTGACGGTGGTCTTCCTGGCCGGCTTCACCCTGTCGGCGCACAACCTGACCCAGGCCCTGGCCATGTCCGAGCGCGAGGCGCGGCGGGTCAGCGAGAAGCGCCGGGCCGAGCTTGAGGCCGCCACGGCCGGAAAGTCGGCCTTCCTGGCCGCCGTCGGCCACGACCTGCGCACGCCGCTCTCGGCCATCCTGACCGGCGCCAGCGAACTGCACGACAAGGCCGCCGACGCGACCGAACGGTCCCACGCCGGGCTTATCCTGGACGCCGGCCAGATGATGAACCGTCTGCTGGACGATCTGCTGGATCACTCGCGCCTGGAAGCGGGCGGCATGCAGATCGAGCCGGTGGTCTTCAACCTGCGTGATCTGATCGCGCGCGCCAGCCGCTTCTGGCAGGGTCAGGCCCGCGCCAAGGGCGTGCGTCTGGTTGTCGAAGGCGGACGCCACATCCCGGCCTGGGTCGAGGCCGATCCGACACGCGTGCGTCAGATCCTGAACAACCTGTTGTCCAACGCGGTGAAGTTCACCGCCGAGGGCGAGGTGCGGCTGCGCCTGAACGCCTGGCAGGCCGAGGACGGCCGAGTGGCCCTGACGATCGAGGTCGCCGATACGGGCGAGGGCATGGATCCGGCCCAGCTGAGCCGGTTGTTCACCGCCTTTGACCAGACCCGCTCGGGTGTTTCGCGCAGCCACGGCGGCTCGGGGCTGGGCATGTGGATCAGCCGCGGCCTGGCCAATCTCATGGGCGGTCGCCTGACCGTGCGCAGCACCAAGGGCGAGGGCACCGCCTTCACCCTGGCCCTGATGGTCGACGCCGCCGAAGCCCCCGTTCTGGCGCCCTCCATGCCGGATGTGACGAAGGTCGGGGCCGGCTTCCGTCCGCTGCCCGCGGAATCGGTCGCGCCGCGTCCGCCCGAGCCGGAGTTCGACCTGCCGGCCGCCGAGCCCGTCGCCGAACCGGCGCCCGTGGCCGCCGAGGCCGAGGGCGTCGAGGAGGACTATGAGGAAGAGCGCGCGATGCGGGTCCTGGTCGTCGACGACCACGACATCAACCGCCGCGCCGTCCAGCTGATCCTGATGCCGCTGGGCTGCGAGATCACCCAGGCCGAGAACGGCATGAAGGCGCTTGAATTCGCCTCGTCCCAGCCGTTCGATGTGATCTTCATGGATGTTCGCATGCCCGAGCTGGATGGCCGCGAGACCACCCGCCGCCTGCGCGCCCAGGAAGGTCCAAACCAGTTCGTCCCGGTCATCGCCGTCACCGCCGACACCTCGCCCGACGATGTGAAGGCCTGCGCCGAGGCAGGCATGACCTGGTTCGTGGGCAAGCCGCTGACGCCGGCGTCGCTGCTGGGCGCCCTTCAGGGCGTGCTGTCGGGGGAATCGCGCCTGGAATACGAGGACACCAAGGCCGCCTGATCCAGTTCTGCGATCAGTCGGCCCCTCAGGGCCTCGGGCTCCTTCAACTCACATTCCCAGACGATGACGGGCCGCCAGCCCCGCTCGCGCAGCTCCGCCTGCACACGGGCGTCGCGGTGCACGTTGCGGGCGATCTTGGCGATCCAGTAGTCGGCGTTGGCCTTGGGCTGTCGCGCGCCGCGCGAACAGGCGTGGCCATGCCAGAAGCAGCCGTGCACGAAGACGGCGGCGCGTCGGCCGGCCAGAACGATGTCCGGCCGGCCGGGCAGGTCCCTCCGCTGGAGCCGATAGCGAACTCCGGCGCTCCACAGGAGGCGCCGGACCTTCAGCTCCGGTCCGGTGTCGCGCCCCTTGACCCGCCGCATGACGGCGGAGCGCTTCTCCGGCGGATAGACGTCTGTGGTCAGAGGCTTTCCAGCATGTAGTCGGCCGACGAGACGCGGAATTCACCGCCCTCTTCGACGTTCAGCGACTTCACGACCCCGTCCTCGACGATCATCGAATAGCGCTGCGAGCGCGGGCCCATGCCGAACTTGGAGCCGTCCAGCTCCAGGCCCAGGGCCTTGGTGAAGTCGCCATTGCCGTCCGCCAGCATCTTGACGCTCGAGCCCACGTCCTGGTCCTTGCCCCAGGCGCCCATGACGAAGGCGTCGTTGACCGACACGCAGGCGATCTGGTCGACGCCCTTGGCGGCCAGGTCAGACGCCTTGTCCTTGAAGCCCGGCAGGTGCTTGGCCGAGCAGGTGGGCGTGAAGGCGCCCGGCACCGCGAACAGGGCGGTGGTCTTGCCCGCGAAATAGTCGTCCGTCTTCACGACCTGGGGACCGTCCTCGGTCAGGGTCATGAGGGTCGCCGAGGGGATCTTGTCGCCTACCTTGATGGTCATGGCCGCTCTCCGGTTTCTGTCGCCTGGCCGCAACATGCGGCTGTCGGGGAGATAGGCTGGGGGGCATTCGAATCCAAGGCGCCTTGAAGCGGGCGCCCGCCGTGTCCATCATCGAAGGGTGACCCAGTCATCCAGTCTCGTTGGCCGTCTGCTGCTGGCCATGCCCGGCATCGGTGACCCGCGCTTCGAACAGGCGGTCATCCTGGTCTGCGCCCACGACACCAGCCACGCCATGGGCATCCGCCTGAACGATCCCAGCGACGGGCTCGTCCTGGGCGACCTCTACGCCCGGCTGGAGATCACGCCCGCGCCGCTTGATCCCGACCAGCCGGTGCTGTCCGGCGGGCCGGTCGAGACCGAGCGCGGCTTCGTGCTGCACACCGACGACTGTTTCGATGACGCGGCCTCGCTGTCCGTGGAGGGTGGCCTGGCGGTGACCGCCACGCGCGACGTGCTGATGGCCATGACCAGCCCCGCCTCGGCGCCGCGCCGCTCGGTGCTGGCGCTGGGCTACGCCGGCTGGGGCGAGGGTCAGCTGGAGGCCGAGCTGAAAGAGAACGTCTGGCTGGCCGGCGAGGCCGACGACGAGATCCTGTTCGGCGCCGACCATGAGACGAAATGGGCGCGGGCCATGGCCCGCATCGGCGTGGACGTGGCCCACCTGTCCGGGGAGATCGGCCGCGCCTGACGTTTCGCCGCAGGACCGCCATCATCCTTTCGTCGAATTAATCCACCTGTCCGGCTTGTAACTGGAGGTTAATCGGCCGCGGTCGCATCCCTGCCTCGACAGGGAGAGGAACATGCATAGCCGACTGATGGCTGCGGCCGCCGCGGGAGTCCTTTTGGCCGCCGCCGGGCCCGCGCTGGCCCAGGACGCGCCGGCGGGAACGCCGGCCGCCGAGGGCGTCACCCACTACGACGCCGCCTATTTCGCGGGCGCCCAGCCGATCTCGGCCATGGACATGGTCAATCGCGTGCCGGGCTTTTCGTTCGACGACGGAGACAATGTCCGGGGCCTGGGCGGCACGGCGGGCAATGTCCTGATCGACGGCCGGCGTCCGGCGTCCAAGTCCGAACCGCTGGAGGAAACCGTCCGGCGTATCCCGGCCGGGCAGGTGCTGCGGCTGGAACTGATCCGGGGCGGGGCGCCGGGCATCGACATGCAGGGTCAGCCCGTGGTGGTGAACATCGTCCGGGTTCCCGGCGCCGGCGGTAACACCACCTTCGCCGTGGCCTCGGGCTGGTATCAGGACGGCCGCACCAATCCCGCCATGCGGTTCGAAGGCGCCCGCCCGCTCGATGGCGACCGCCGCTTTGAATGGTCCATCCTGGTCGCGAGATTTATCGACGACGGCGCCGGCGAAGGCCCGCGTCAGCGTTTTGATGAGGCCGGCGTTCTGATCCGCGACGGCTATTCGGACGAAACGGCCGGAGGCGTGCAGGGGAATTTCTCCGCAGGCTGGCAGCAAAACCTGCTGGGCGGCCGGCTGGCTCTCAACAGCCGCCTGCAGCTGGAGGAATATCAGTTCTCGCTCGAGGATGCGGTGTTCGCGCCCACGCCGGGCGGCCTGCTGGTCAACGACGACTACAATCAGGGCAATGGCGAGGTCGGCCTGAACTGGCAGCGCCCGTTCGGTGAGCAGTACCGGCTCGAGGTGATCGGCATCCAGCGCTATCGCGCCTCGGATTTCCTCACCGTCTTCAGCGACGGCACCAACGACGGCGCCTTCACCGAGGACGCCACCTCGGGCGAGTCCATCGGGCGGGCCACCCTGCGCCACACGCGCACCCCGACCTGGTCGCTGGAGGCCGGCGGCGAGATCGCCTTCAACTTCCTTGAGAGCGCCACGACCTACACCGAGAACGGCGTGCCGATCGTGCTGCCGTCGTCCGATGTGCGGGTCGAGGAACTGCGCGGTGAGCTATTCGGAACCTCCACCTGGCGGCCGAACGCCCGCTGGGGTCTTGAACTGGGCTTCCGGGCCGAGACCTCGACCATTACCCAGTCCGGCGACACCGATCTGGAGCGGTCCTTCTTCTATCCCAAGCCGCGGGCCTTGCTGACCTGGACGCCGAACGAGGACAACCAATTCCGTCTGCGACTGGAACGCGAGATCGGCCAGCTCGACTTCGGCGAGTTCGTCTCCTCGGCCGGCTTCTCGACCGGCGTCGTCACCGCCGGCAACGCCGAGCTGGAGCCCGAGAAGTCCTGGGTCGCCGAACTGGCCTGGGAGCGCGGCTTCTGGGACGAGGGCTCGCTGGTCCTCTCGATCACCCACCAGGAAGTCACCGACGTCTCGGACCGGGTGCCGATCTTCACGCCGACCGACGTGTTCGACGCGCCGGGCAACATCGGCGACGGCACGTCGGACAGCCTGGAGGTCGACCTGACGGTCCCGCTCGGCCGGTTCGGCATCACCGGCGGCCGCCTGCGCGCCCAGCTGGAGTGGTCGGTATCGGAGGTGCGCGATCCCACGACCGGCGAACTGCGCCGCGCCTCGGGACAGGAGCCGTTCGAAGGCGAGATCAACTTCACCCAGGACCTGCCGCAGTGGAACCTGCAGTGGGGCGCCAACGCCTTCCTGGGCTTCACCGAGACCTACTACCGGTTCGATACGGTCGAGACCATCGAGCTGGAGCCCTGGTACAACGCCTTTGCCGAATGGCGCTACCGGCCGGACGTGTCGATCCGGGTCGAGCTGCAGAACCTGTCGGGCCGCAACTTCATTCGCCGGCGTGAGGTCTATGCAGGGCCACGCGACACCTCGCCCGTGGCCTTCCGCGAGGTGCGCGACCTGAACTTCGATCCGTTCATCTACATGCGGATCCGCAAGACCTGGGGCTGAGGCCCCTCGTCTAGTTGACCGCGGTTCCGCCCGCGGCGCCCGGCAGGACTTCGCGCGCCAGCTCACGCGCCCGGCGGCGATCCTCGACCGTCGCGCATCGGCGCGTCCTCAGGTTCGAGCCCTGGATGCGCACCCATTCACAGATGTAGCGATCGGGCGTGCCGGCGTCGCCGGAGCGTTCGCCCTCGGTGACGCGGTAGCGCGCGTCCTCGGCGCGCTGTTCCTCGGTCATCGGCGGTTCGGGCCGCCGGCCCTGGGGCGGCGGTGGGTCCTGCCAGGCCAGGACCGCGAGGACCGCCAGCAGCATCCTAGCCGACCGGGTCCGTATAGGTCCGCTGCGCTTCCTGCATGGTCTCGCGGGCCAAGTCGCGCGTGGCGCGGCGGTCGGCGACGGTGCGGCAGACCCGTTCGCGGCGGATGGCGCCCGGAACGCGTTCCCAGCTGCAGATCATTCGGTCGGGATTGGCGCCGTCGCCTGAGCGCTCGCCTTCCGAAACCGCGTTGGTCGCGTCTTCCTCTTCCTGCTCGCGCGAGCGGGGCGGGTCGGGTCGGGTATAGGTCGTGATCTGCATGTCCGCGGTCATCAGGCCGAGGGCGGCGATGGCGATCAACATGGTGGGAGCTCCCGCAAAGGTCGAAATCGCACCATGCTATCAAACCGGGCGGTCGCCAAGCCCCGTTAAGTCGAGCCCCACTGGCGCAACAGATTGCCGATGGCCTTGTCGAGCAGCAGGCGGGCCTCGCCCTGAGGGGTGGCGCCGCGGACCCTCTCAAGATCGAACAGCAGCTCGCGCTGGGCGTCGCTGCGCACCACGCTCTCGATCCAGCCGACCGCCGCCAGCCGCTCGCCCGAGGTGATCGGCGTCACCCGGTGCAGCCGGCCGGTGTCATAGAGCACCGCATCGCCCGCCTGGGGCCGGTGCTCATGCTCGCCGTCCAGATCGTCGATCAGCAGGGCCCCGCCCTCATAGGTGTCCGGGTCGGACAGGAAGAGGGTGAAGCTGAGGTCGGTCCTGAGCCGTCCGCCGCCGTCCGCCGCCATGAAGGCGTCGTCGGTGTGCAGGCCATAGGCGTCGCCCGGGCCGTATTTCGAGAACATGATCCGCGACCAGGCCGCGGGCCGTGCATAGGCGTTGAAGACCGGGTGCCGCTTCAGGGCGTCGCGGACGAACCGGGCCAGGGCGTCGACGCCGCTGTCGACCCCGATCGCCTGCTGGTTCTGCTTGACCTTGCGTGCCGCCGGCCCAGCCGTCGCCTTGCCGTCCTGGAACGGCGCCCGGGCCAGACCCTCGCGCACCCGCTGGACATCGTCAGGATTGAGAACTTGGCCAAGCGTCAGCATTGGGCGACCCATTCCACGGCGACGGCAGGGGAGCAAGCCCGTCCAAAGGAGAACCACATGACCCATCGACCCAAGGTCTGGACCCGTCTCGGGCTCGTCGCCGTCGCGGGAGCGGCCGTCAGCGCCTGCGCCTATGACGGCTACGCGCCCTATCCCTACGGCCACGGCCGCCATGACGGCGGCTACCATGGTGAGCGGGGAGAGCGCGGTCGTGGCGGAGAGCGGGGCGAACGCGGGGGCCGCGATGACCGGGGAGAACGGGGTGACCGTGGCGAGCGCGGCGAGCGCGGTGAACGCGGCGGCCGGTCGGGCCGTCCTGGCTGACCTTCGCAACCGCTCGCTGACTTGACCGTTCTGTGGCGGACACCTGCTGGAGGACGCCATGAAACTTCGTCAATCGCTCATCACGATCGCCTCGGCCCTGACGCTCGCCGGCGCCGTGGCCGCCTGTTCGCCGGCCGAACAGGAATCCACAGAGGCCGAGGTCTCCGAAGAGGCCGCCCAGATCGGCGAGGCCATTGAAGCCGGCGCCCGCGAGGTCGCCCAGGAAGTCGATCAGGCCACCGACGACCTCGCCGCCGAGGCCGAGGAACAGGAGGCCGAAACGGCCGCCGACGATCAGAGCACGACCGGCGACATGGCCGCGGCCGACGCCGCCCACTGAACGCGCGTCTGATTTCGCGACTGCGAACCGCTTGCAATAGCGGGCGAGGGCGCTAAGGGTCTCCCCAACCGATCAGGAGACCCTCTCATGGCCTTTCGTCCCAAGCTCTGGCTGACCCTCGGCGCCGCACTTACGCTCACCGCCGCCTGTTCCGAACAGGGCGAGGCCGGGGGTGAAGCGGGATCCGGCGAGGCCGGATCGGCCGTCGCCGGCGAAGGCGAGGGTGGCGAGGGTGAAGGCGGAGCGGGCGAGGGCGGCGCCGGTGAGGCCGGCGCCCAGGCCGCCTATTCCGGCGTCCCAGCCGAGAGCCTTGCGGCCCTGCGCATCGCTCATCTGAAGGGCTTCTTCCTCGTCGCCCAGCAGGCGCGCGGCGCCGAGGGCGAGCTCGCCGCCTCAGCCCTCGCGGGCCAGGGCCTGGCCGAGGTCTATGACGCCCAGATCGCCGAGTTCGCCGGCGCCGGTCTCGACGAGGCCGTGCTGCGCCGCGCCGCCGAGACGGGCTCCGAGGCCGATCTGGCCGCCGCCATCGCGGCCCTCGACGCCGCCCAGC
>JAEYWU010000109.1 GCA_023428785.1 Pseudomonadota bacterium | reverse complement strand
CGCCGTGGCTGATCCTGGCCGGCTCGACCTCGGCCGGCGGCTGCATGCACGTGTACCGCGACATGGTGAAGTTCGGCATGGTCGACGCCGTGGTCGCCACCGGCGCCTCGATCGTCGACATGGATTTCTTCGAAGCCCTCGGCTTCAAGCACTACCAGGCCGCCGGCGAGGTGGACGACAACGTCCTGCGCGACAACTACATCGACCGGATCTACGACACCTACATCGACGAGGAAGAGCTCCAGGCCTGCGACCACACCATCCTGGAGATCGCCAACCGGCTGGAGCCGCGCGGCTATTCCTCGCGCGAGTTCATCTGGGAGATGGGCAAATGGCTGTCAGAGGGGAACGCCAAGAAGCCCGGTTCGCTGATCCAGACCGCCTATGAAGAAGGCGTGCCGATCTTCTGCCCGGCCTTCGTCGACTCTTCGGCCGGCTTCGGCCTGGTCAAGCACCAGAAGGAGCGGGCCGCCGCCGGCCAGCCCTACATGATGCTGGACGCCATCGCCGACTTCCGAGAACTGACCGACATCAAGATCGCCGCGGGCGTCACCGGCCTGTTCATGGTCGGCGGCGGGGTGCCGAAGAATTTCGCCCAGGACACCGTCGTCTGCGCCGAGATCCTCGGCGTCGAGGCTGACATGCACAAATACGCAGTCCAGATCACGGTCGCCGACGTGCGCGACGGCGCCTGCTCGTCGTCCACGCTCAAGGAAGCCGCCTCCTGGGGCAAGGTCTCGACCACCTACGAGCAGATGGTCTTCGCCGAGGCCACCACGGTCGTGCCGCTGATCGGCTCGGACGCCTATCACCGCGGCGCCTGGAAGAGCCGCGAAAAGCCCCGCTGGGCCAAGCTGTTCGGCAAGTAAGAGACGGAGAGGGCCGGAGCGATCCGGCCCTTTTCTTTTGGGCCCGCCTAGTCCCGCGTGCGGGTCCAGCCGCGCTCGGCCATGCAGGTGATGAAGGCGGTCGTGCCGTGGTCCGAACCGGCGATGATTTCGCAGGCGTCTTCGGCCTGGCCGAAGGGCTGGGCGTCATGGCCGGTCCAGCCGTAGTGGCCGTCGTCCGAGGCGTCGATGACGGTGACGCAGCCGGTCAGGGCGAGAGCGGAGGCGCAGGCGGCGGCGACCAGAAGGGGCTTCATGGGGAGGGCTCCGGTTGGTGTCTGGTCTCCGGGATGCCACAGCCCGCCCAAGCGCTGCAGTTAAATCGAGGAAAGGTGGAGCCACGCACCGGGCCTCCGCGTTCGGCATGGACAGGAGATCGCCATGACCGACCAGCCGATTGAGCCCAGCGAACGCGAGACCGAACAGAACCCGGCCGTCACCACCCCACACCCCGATCCGGAGCCCTCGGGCGACGATGCCGACGACGCCGCGCGCGAGGCGCTGTCGGGCTCCGACGTCGGCTCCGACACCCGCGCAGGCTCGCTCCAGGGCGGCTCGGCCTCGGGCTCGGAGCGTGACGAGGCCCAGGTCGCTTCGGACCGCCACCTCGCCGACCTAGGCCCCTCGCTCAAGTCCTCGCCCCCAAAGGGTGACACCCCCGAAGCCGAACCGGCCAAGGGGGTCAACAACACCGGCGCGCCGAAGGAACAGGATCTGGCCCCCGGCGACGACGCCGACAGCGCGACGGGGTAACGGCGTCCGGGGCGTGATCCCCGCTGTCGAGCCGCGTAAGGCGTTGATCCGGCCCTACAGGCGGGGATTTGGAGCCGCGTTTTTCCCCGCCCGATCGCGCAGCCCCCACACTGGCGGCCGGTCTTTGACATCGTGACGAGCCCGGCGGCGGCGTTGCCCTGGCGGAGATCGGCGTCAGGCCCTAGCCGAACCGGCGGCGTCCGCCGGTTTGCTGGATCAGGGTGTTGCGCACGAACTCCGAGGGCGGCTCGGCCTCGGCCAGCACCTGCTCCTTGATGGCGCGCGGCTCGCCGAACAGGTGGCCCTGTCCCAGCGACACATCCAGCTCCAGGATGTCGACGATCTGGCGTTCGGCCTCGACCTTCTCGGCGATGACCTCCAGCCCGTAGCGGCGGGCCAGCTCCGAGAAATCCTGCGGATGGATGTCGCGCAGGCGCGGATTGGCCGGGCCGGCGTCCAGGTCCAGCAGCTGCTCCAGCAGGAGCTCGGCCGAGACCTTAACGAACTTCACGTCCGACCGCTGCAGGTCGGCGAAGTCGATATCCAGCGTCTGGACCTTGTCGATCGAGAAGCGGAAGCCCAGGTCGGCCAGCTTGGCCATGTTGCGGGCCTCGACCGCACCGCGCACGTCGAAGTTCGCCTGGCCCAGCTCGAAGATCAGCGAGTCCTTCAGGTCCCGGTTCTCGTTCAGGAACTCCAGGAACTGCGGGAAGAAGACTTCGTCGGCCAGCGAGGTCAGGGCGATGTTGCAGAACACGCCGACGCGTCGGTCCTGCCGCGCCAGCCGACGCACGATCTGGGCGCAGCGGAACAGCAGCAGGTTGTCGATGGCCGCCGTCAGCCCCTCGTCCTCGGCGATCGACAGATATTCCGCCGGCATCATGACCCGGCCGGTGTCGTCGCGCAGACGGGTGAAGCTCTCGTAGTAGGAGGTCTTGCGCTGCGGCAGGGTGACGATCGGCTGGAGGTACAGGTCGACCCGGTTCTCGGTCAGGGCCTCGCGAACATGCGAGACCACAGCCGCGGTCTGATGACGCCGGCGGCCCTCGGCCGCGTCCATCGGCGGCGCAGCGCGGTCGATCCGGGCCAGCTTGTCGTCGAGGTTGTCGGAAAGCCGCTGCACCAGCTGTTCCAGCACGCGGACCTCGCCGGTCAGGACCTGCGTCTCCTCGGAGGGGCCGTGATGCTGGATCGCGCCGGCCAGATCCGAGAGCGCGCCCTGGGTGCTTTCCAGCGCATCGGCCAGCAGGCGATGGGCTTCGCGGACAGCGGCGATCTGGCGATTGGTCTCCGCGCGGGTCAGGGTTCCGGCGATCATGGCGTGGACGCCCGCGCCCAGTCCCAGAGAGCCGAACAGGGCCGCCGTGGCCGCGGGAACGCCCGCGCCGCTACGCCAGAAAAGGGCCGCCACCGTCAGCGCAAGACAGGTCCATGCGCCGATCAGGAAAGCGGAAGTGAGTTTGGACATGGAGCCGCGCCCCGCAGGAATCGGTTGATTATCGAGCGTTTCGGGGCCATCGGCTAGGGCGGATTTTCATCAGGGGATAAGGCATGGAACTCTTCGATCTCACCGGCAAGTCGGCGATCATCACTGGCTCTTCGCGCGGTATCGGCAAGGCCATCGCGGAACGACTGGCCGAACATGGCTGCCAGGTCGTCATCTCCTCGCGCAAGGCCGGGCCCTGCGTAGAGGTGGCCGCCGAGATCAATGCGAAGCATGGCGAGGGCCGGGCCATCGCCGTTCCCGCCTCCATCGCCTCGAAGGAAGACCTGCAGCGCCTCGTCGACGAGACCAACGCCGCCTTCGGCAAAATCGACATCGTCATCTGCAACGCCGCCTCCAACCCATATGCCGGGCCGATGTCCGGGATCTCCGACGAGCAATTCGAGAAGATCCTCCAGAACAACGTCATTTCGAACCACTGGCTGATCCAGATGTGCGCGCCCCAGATGCTGGAGCGTGGCGAAGGCTCGGTGGTGATCGTCTCGTCGATCGGCGGCCTGCGTGGCAACCCACTGATCGGGGCCTACAACATCTCAAAGGCCGCAGACATGCAGCTGGCCCGAAACCTGGCGGTCGAGTGGGGCGGACGCGGCGTGCGCGTGAACTGCATAGCTCCCGGTCTGATCAAGACCGACTTCGCCAGATACCTCTGGGAGAACCCGGTGCTCCTCAAGACCGCGACCGATCCCATGCCGATGAAGCGCATCGGCCTGCCGGACGAGATCGCAGGCGCGGCTGTCTATCTGGCGGCCCCGGCGTCCAGCTACATGACGGGTCAGACCCTGGTGGTCGACGGGGGCGTCACCATCGCCTGGTGATCAGGCGGCGTTCTCGTCCCGGCGCGAGTCCGACTCGCGCCGGAACGGGCCCTGGTAGTCCCGCATCGTCAGCCTGCGCCGGCAGGGTCCGAAATAGTTCTCGGACTTCACGAAGGGGCGCGGCTTGTAGATGACCGCGTGGATGCGATCCAGCACCGCCTTGGCGGTGATCGGCTTGACGATGAACTCGGTCACGCCGGCGTCCCGCGCCTCGCAAACCCGGGCCCGTTCCGAATGGCCCGTCATCATGATGATCGGCAGATAGGGATTAGGGCTGTCGGGCGAATTACGGATCAGCCGGGTGAACTCCACCCCGTCGATCGGCGCCATGTTGAAGTCGATGATCGCCAGATCGGCCGGCCAGTCGCGTAGGGCGTCGATCGCCTCCGCGCCGTCCCGCACCTCCCGCGTGCGGCGAAAGCCCGCGGAATTGAGGATCGTCGCGGTGATCGCGCGCATATGCTGGTTGTCGTCTGCCAGCAAAATTTGAAGGGCGCTGAACGCCGACATGCCAAGCCCTGAAAAATAGCGTTCTGCGAAGGACGCATCCCGATAGCCTTAGTCCCGATTCGTCACCAAGCGGTTTCGAAGTCGCCTGACAGGCGATCAGATCAGGCCCGCGCCCACCAGGGTCGAAGGATCAAAGTTACGATCTCTCCAGCGGGCGCGCCAGCACAGGTGCGGGCCCGTCGCCCGGCCGGTCGCGCCGACACGGCCGATGGCCTGGCCGCGCTGGACCCGCTGACCCGTTTCCACCAGCAGCCGCGACTGGTGCAGATAGACGGTGATCACGCCCTGGCCGTGATCCAGGAAGGTTATGCCGCCCTCATAGTGCATGGCAGGGTGCGCCAGGGCGACGAGACCGGCCGCAGGGGCCCGGATTTCTGTCCCGGCCGGAGCCGCGAGGTCGATGCCGTAGTGGGGCCGGGCAGGCGTGCCGTTCAGGACCCGCTGCGAGCCCCAGCGGCTCGACACGCGAAAACCTTCGAGCGGCCAGTCGAATCCGCCCGCGAAGTCCTCGGTCGGACTGCGGCTGGCATAGGCCTCAGCCTTGAGTGCGGCCTCGCTGCGAATTCGCTCGAGCAGCGCCGGATCTGTCGGATCGACAGTCGAGGGCGGCAGGCCGTTTATGGTCTGGCTAGGGAAGCTCCCCCTGGCGATCTCGATGGTTTCGCCGGCGCGCCAGTCTCCCAGCCGCGCCTCGATGCGGCTGGAGGTTCCGCAGTCCCGGTCGAGGCCGACGAAGAAGCGGCCGCCGGCTCCCGCAGTGGAGAGAGCCTCGCCGTCGACGAAGATGAGGGCGCCCGGCCGCGTGCGGCCCACTAGGAAGCCGCCCTGGATGCGCTGTCCCTGGAGCGAGAGACCTTGCTGGGTCTGGGCGAGACCGGGCCCGGCGGCCGCACCCGCGATGAGAGCGGCTGCGAAGGCCCGTCGGTTCATCGCCCGGCGACCCCCATGCCCTCCATGGCCTCGGCCACACCGGCGTAGGCTTCCTGCTTCTCGGGGGACCAGTAGCGCAACGAGTCCAACGGTATGCGCTGGCCGCTCACGGCGCAGATCACGAAGCGGCCGGGCTTGAGGACGACGAACTCACCATCGCCATAGTGAAGTTGGGCCGGCTGGCCGAGATCGGGATCGTGGGCGTTCATGGGCTTGAGGATAAGGTCTCAGCGCCCGCTTCGCCAGTCGCCTCAGGTCTCGGCGTCGAGCTGGGCGCGGAAAGCGGCGCGGGCCTGGGAAACCCATCCAGCGAAGGTGTCGATGCTCTGGGTCAGCCCCTGGGCGTCGCGCAGCCCGGCCATATCCTCAGGACCGGCCAGGGCCAGCCGCAGGGCGTCGGCATTTCGGGCGCCCTGCAGGAACGGACGGTAGCGTTGGCCGAGCCGCGCGAGCGCCGCCGCCTCGTGACCCAGCGAATACCCGATGCCGGCGCGGATCAGCCGGGTCTCTTCGCCGGCCGACAGCCGTGTGCCAGGCGTCTCCCAGCGTCCGCCGAGGCTCGCTTCGTACAAGCTCGCGGCCTCGACCCAGGATTCCTGTTTCCACAGGATGTCGGCCCGCACGGCCTGGGCGTCCGAGGAGCTGTCAGGGCCGAGCACTTCCAGTGCATGGTCGTAGCGGCCCAGCATGAGCAGGGCCCGGGCCTCGACGACGCGGCGCTCCGCCTGAAGGGCGGTAGGCAGGATGGTTGTGCGGGAGTTCCAGATGTTCTCGAGGGCCTTCTGAGGCTCGCGGTTCATCAACCGGATCGACGCGGCGTCGGTGGCGACATCGGCGGCGGCCACTCCGTCCAGCCGGTGCTCGACCTGATATTCCAACAGGGCGGCGGCCCGGTCGAGCAGATCCAGGTCGACCAGGCGCCGGGCCAGGCGGCGCACCATGTCGTCACCCTCGGCCCCAGGCGGCGTAAGGTCCCGGAAGTCCTCAAACAGGCCAACGGCCTGGATCGGCTGCAGGCCGTCTGCGGCGCCCTCAAGGAAGAGGGCGCGGAAGGCGTTGGACAGATCGGCCTGCAGTTCAGCCGACTGGGGCAGGTCGGGCATACGATTGCCCGCGCCACGCAGCACCTCGAGCGCTTCGCGGTAGCGGCCCTGGTCCAGATAGACGGCGCCCAGCGTACGTACGACCTCCAGCTCGGCGGCGTCGCCGCGCCAGCGCCAGCGCAACGGCTCCATCCGCTGGATCGCCTGAGCCGGCGTGATACCGCCGGCGGAGAGCTGAAGCCGGGCGGCGTTCAGCGAGGCCGGCACGGCCAGGTCGTCGAAGGGGGCGGTGGCCACGGCCTGGAAGACGCGCAGTGCGCGGGCGTGATCGCCCTTCGCCTCGAACAGGCGCGCCTGGACCAGGCGGATCATCAGTTGTTCGCGCGGCCCGACATCCTGGCTGAGCGCGTATTCGATCAGGGCCTGGGCCGCCTCCTGATCTTCCAGATGCAATGCGGCTTCAGCATGGGCGGCGGCGAAGCGCGCACGCCACTCGGGGGGGAAGGCGTCGACGGCGGTCCGCCCCTCGGCGAAGGCTTCGCGGGCCTGCTGCCACTCGCCCTGACGGGCGGCGATATAGCCGCGCCACACGGCGGCAGACCGGTCGCCGACCAGAGGCCCCGAGGCGAAGTCGGCCCGCGCTTCGGACAGTCGGCCTATGGCGGCGCGCGCTGATCCTCTCAGGCCCCTGACCTCCGCGTCCGCGCCCAGACGCTCATCAGCCTGGACGAGGGCGTTGAGCACGCCGATCGCCTCATAGTGCAGACCCGAGCCAACCAGAAAGCGCGCGAGGCTGAGACGAGCTTCGACAGGGGCGTTGTCTCCCTGCTGGGCCTCGTGCGCCGCCGCCGACTGGAGCTGGCGGTAGCGCGCCGAGAACCGGGCCTCTCCCAAGTCGGACCACTCCGACAGGATCAGCGCCGGCAAGGCGGCGGCGCGGGGGCCTTCCGGGGCGGCATGGCCCGGCGCCAGACTGTCCTGCGGCGACGACAGGCTCAGCCCGGACGGGCGTCCGATGCGCACGAGGTCCCCGGCGACGACCACGCTCAGATCCTCGGCAGTCGGCGTGAGGGCCAAGCCCTGGGCTGTGGGCAGCAGGGTGAGGTCAACGAGGCGACGCCCGGATTGCAGGCCCTTGGTCGGGCCGGCGGCGGTGACGACCCCGATTCGGTCACCGATCGTCGGATCCTGGATCCAGAGAACCCGGGTCGCGCCGGGCACGGCCGCCGTCATGGCGGTCGGGCCGGTGTCATCGTCGCGGGCCAGGGTGATGGGTGACTCCGGCTCGGCTACGCGCGGGCCCAGCGTTACGGTCCAGCGACCCCCTTCGAGGCGGGCCGACGGGCGCGCCGAAGACGGCGCCTCGATGCGCACCGCCGTGAAGTTTTCACCGCGCACCCAGCGGATCGAGCGGGCGGGACCCAGGCCCTGGGCCGGCTCATCCAGATCGAGCCGGGCCGAGCCGTCGAAGACCACCCACACGGCGTCGCCGCGCCGGAAGACGGCAGCGGGAACCTGGCGGCGCCAGTCGAAGGCGAGCGACAGGTGGCCGTCGTTGACCTCCAGGCTGACCGGGACCACGTCGCTCGCAGGCGCAGCCGCCGAAGGCGCGCCGTCGGGCCCGGCCGGAAAGACGTTGAGGTAGGCGACTCCGTCGGCCTGTCCGTGGCGAGCAGTGGCGCCAGGCTGCAGCGCCAGAATGATTTCCGTACCGCCCTGGACGGCACGGGTCTCGACGCTGGTGACCCCGGCTGGCGGATTAATCCGGATGAGAGACAGGTCGGGCGCGGCAGTCGAGCCCACGCGGACGATGACAGACTGTCCGTCCTGGCGAATGCGGGCGCGCGATCCGATCGGTCCGGCGAACTCGATGCGCGAGAAGTCGCGGTTAGTGCCCAGTCGGATGTCGATGGGGTCGCCGGGCGCGGCCCAGGCCATCGGGACGGGCGCGAGCGCGACCGCGCCGGCGGCGGCAGCCGCGACAGTGGCGCGCGCAAGGCGCCGCGTGGTTCTGGATCGGACCCCGGCCATCTAGCGCAAGGTGAATGGACGCGGTTAGGGCGGCGTTAATGACGGGGTCGCAGGGCGGCTTAAATCCGAGCTGGCGCCCGATGCGCTGAGCCTTAGTTGACTGACACCCGCGGCTGGTCTGGCTGGCTGGCGGGAGGCGTCGGCTCTGGCGTCTCGTCAGGCGTTCTCTCGGCCGCGGGCGGCGGTGTCCGGGTCGAGCGCGGCGCCGGCGGCCGGGTCGGTCGGCTGGCGGCCGGCGGCGGTGCGGCCGGCTGGATTGGCGCAGGGGTGGAGGCGTCGGCGGCCTCGTCGTCGGCGGCCCGCGCGGCCATGGCCTGGGCGTTGAAGCGCGCGGCCAGGCGCTGGGTCAGGATCCGGGCGGCGGCCGGGTCCATCTCAGCCATGATGGCGGCCAGGGCGCGCGGACGCATGGCGGCGGCGACCGGCAGGCGCACCTCGTCGTCGAGCGTGGCGAAGACCGGGGCGGCGTCGCGCGGCCGCATGGCCTGATAGACCTGGACCAGACGGTCGATCTCGGCCTGCTCGCGCTCGGAGACCTGTCCCAACAGGCCCTGGATCTCGGTCCGCAGCGCCGTCAGTTCGTCAATCCGCTCCTGGGCCTTGGCCTCGGCGGCGATCAGCAGCGGCAGTTGGGTGTCAAAGTCCACGTCGCGCGCGTCCAGCTCACCGCGCCGCTCGGACAGGTTCTGCAGGATGCGCAGCTCCGCGGGCGAGAGGCCGGCCTGACGGGCCAGTTCCTCGACCGGGATGGCGCAGGCGGCGCGCGGCGGCGGCCCGTCGCTGGCGGCCCCTTCGCCGGCGGCCGTCTCCGAAGCGCTCTCGACCGCCTCCTCAGCCCACGCCTGGGCGCCCTGGAACAGACCGGGGCCCGCGCCGATCAGTCGAACGGCGGCTACGCCCGCGAGGGCAATAGCCACCAGAGGGAGGATACGGGGAATGCGGCTCACTTACGCGTTCTCCTAGGCCCGTCGCCGGGCCGGGGCCTCGAACAGATCGTCTTCCGGCAAGGTGCGCCGGACGGGCGCCGGGGACGCCGGTCGCGTCAGGGGCAAATCTTCGATGCGGCGCTCGGCCAGGGCCTGCAGCAGCCGTTCAGTCGAAACCGGCGGCTGGATAGCGGAAATGCGGGGCTCGACAGCGGCAGGCGCCGCGCTGGGCGCCGCTTGGGTGGATGCTGTCCGACCGCGAGACACCAACGCCTCCAGTTCAGCCTTGAGGGTACGGGCGGCGACGATCCGCTCATGCAGAAGGTCGGTTTCTTCGCTGGCGGCTCGGAGCTGGCTCATCGCGGCTTCAGCGCGCCCGGCGGCGACGTTCAGTTCGGCGACCGCCTTGGCGAAGCCTTCCTGACCCTCGCGCAGGGCGCGGAGCTTCTTCTCAAGCCGCAACCCAAAGCCGATGGCCGCGAGAATGAGCCCGATAAGGACGAGATCCATGATGACGCCGGTCATGCTCATCGTGCGCCTCCCGTGATGGCTCGCGCGGCGGCCGGCGTCAGGGGCGCGGTCACGCGTACGGCAATGTTGGAGCCCCGGCGGCCCATGCGGCCCCGGGTCAGTGGGATGGAGCCGCAGCGCACATCGACATCACTGTCGGGTGTGGCGTTGAGCATCAGGGTCTGGCCGACCTCGAGATTGAGGATGGTCGACAGCGGCACGGCCTGTTCGTCGAGCACCGCACGAACCTCGACATTGGTGCCCCACAGCTCGGTGGCCAGGTGGCCTTCCCAGATGTTGTCGCGGCCGAACTTCTCACCCATGAACTGCTGCAGCAGCAGCTTGCGGATGGGCTCCAGCGTCGCATAGGGCAGCAGGAGCTCGACGCGTCCGCCACGATCTTCCATGTCGATGCGCAGCTTGACCAGGATGGCGGCATTGGCCGGACGCGCGATGGCGGCGAAGCGCGGATTGGTCTCGAGGCGGTCCAGGTTGAAATGCACCGGCGTCAGGGGCTCGAAGGCCTGGCGGGCGTCGTTCAGGATCACCTCGACCATCCGCTGGACCAGCACTCGCTCAATGGTCGTGTAGGGTCGCCCCTCGATGCGCAGGGCCGCAGTGCCGCGACGGCCGCCGAGCAGCACGTCCACGATCGAATAGATCAGATTGGAATCAACCGTCAGCAGGCCGAAATTGTCCAGTTCCTCGGCGCGGAAGACGGCCAGGATCGCCGGAAGCGGGATCGAGTTCAGATAGTCACCGAACCGGATCGACGAGATGTTGTCGAGCGAGACCTCGACATTGTCCGAGGTGAAGTTCCTGAGCGAGGTCGTCATCAACCGGACCAGCCGGTCGAAGACGATCTCGAGCATCGGCAAGCGCTCGTAGGAGACCAGGGCCGAGTTGATGATCGCCCGGATGCCGGAGCGTTCGGCGTCGTCGTCGCCCGAGATGTCGAAGCCCAGAAGGCTGTCGATCTCATCCTGGTTCAGGATGCGCTCGCCTGTGCCGGACATGGTCGCTTCCGAGCCGCCGCCTTCCATCGCGGCGGCCATGGCGGCCTGGGAGAGGGCTTCTGCCTCTTCGGTCACTGGATCAGCATCTCTTCAATCAGAACCGCGTCCACCTCTTCGGGCGCGGCCACCAGGTTTACGCGGCGCAGGATTTCCTGACGGAGCTGGAAGCTGCCGGCCGATCCCGCCAGGTCTTCCGGACGCAGCTCGCGCAGGAAGGTCTGAAGCATGTCGTTCAGGCGCGGGCTCTCGGACTGGAGATGATAGGCGAGGTTCGGATCCTCCATCTCGAGCGTCAGGGTCAGCTTGAGGAAGGTCGGCCGCCCGTCAGCCGTCTGAATGTTCACGATGATGTCCGGGAGCGTCAGGAAGGTCACGCCGTCCGGCCCTTCGCGGATCACGCCCAGTTCGCCGTCCTCGCCGCCACTGGCGCCGCCGTGGCCGCCGCCGCCGCCGCCGTGGTCCCCGCCCTTTTTCTCAGGAGCGTGGTCGGCCGGAGCCTCGCCGTGCTCGTCGGCGGAGGCCGGTTGCATGAACAGAAAGAAGGCTGCGGCGCCGCCGCCGCCCAGAACGACAACCCCGGCGGCCGCCAGGATCACTAAGAGAGGAAGCTTCTTCTTCTTGGGCGTGGCTTCGCCTTCAGCGCCCTCGGCGCCTTCGGCCGGCACGACCTCGGTCGAGGTCGCCTCTTCGGCGGCCTTGTCCTTCTTCTTGCCGAACTTGAACATCGCGCGCCGACCCGGACTCGTCCCTAACCCGGCCATTTCGTCCGGGTTTGGTTAACGATCTCTTCAATCCCGGCAGATTTTGCCCGGGTGTACGGTTAACGCGGCAAGGCCTTTGACGCGACGATCCCTTGCGAAACAGGCGTTAACTATACTGGCGCGGCCCTTGCTTGGGATTAGCCCGAGCAAATTCCGTGGAGCCCGTTCGTGGAGAACGCCGCCCTTATCGCCCTGAGCCGCCAGATGACGCTTCGGCGTCAGCTGGACATCGTGGCCAACAATATCGCGAACGCCGATACGACCGGCTTCAAGGTCGAAGGCCTGATCCTCGAAGAGGAAGAGGCCGGCGCCGCGCGCAACTACGGCGTCTATGGCGCGCCGAGCTTCGTGCTGGACCAGGGCGTGGGCCGGGACTTCAGCCAGGGCGCGATCCGCCAGACCGGCCGGCCGCTTGATGTCGCGATCGAGGGTGAGGGCGCTTTCTTCCGCATCGGCGCGGCCGATGGCGGGCCAGAGCGCTACACCCGCGACGGCGGCTTCACCACCGATGGCGAGGGTCGGCTGACCATGCGCGACGGCCTGCCCGTTCTGGACAACGGCGGCGCCGAGATCATCCTCGATCCGGCGCAGGGCGAACCGACGATCGCCCAGGACGGCACGATCAGCCAGGGGGGCGCCGTGGTCGGCCAGCTCGGCGTGGTCCGGTTCGACATTCTGTCGGTCTTGTCCAAGGACGGCGACGGCCTCTATCGCAACACGTCCAACGAGCAGCCGGTCGATGCGCCGGACGTTTTTGTCCGCCAAGGCATGCTCGAGGGCTCAAACGTCCAGACTCTGGTCCAGATCACCAACCTCATCGAGATCCAGCGCGCCTATGAATCCTCCGCGCGGATGATCGAAAACCTCAACGACCTGTCCCGCCGCGCGGTCGAGGGGCGGGGGCGGGTGGCCGAA